>DAOPYE010000085.1:0-10955 GCA_035352715.1 Holophaga sp.
GTCGGCGTTATTTTTAATTCTTGCAACCGGTTTCATTTTGGAACAATCTGCTGTCGCTGAAGGGGGTGGACCCCGCTCCACCTCGGCTTGCGAGGCCCATATCGCTTCCGGAGCGCGGCGAGAGCGCGATTCCGCTTGTGTCCCTTGCTTCATCCACCTTTTGGGAGCGTCCGTGAAGCTCAAATTCGCTCGTCTGCTGCTGGCCGGATCGCTCGCATCCGGCGTTGCCGGGCTTCAGGCCGCCAAGCCTGCCGCCGCGGGCCTGGGCGCCGTGCGCATCCGGGTGGATTCCCCGGCCACGGCCAAGCCCATCAGCCCCGATCTCTTTGGCGTCTTCTTCGAGGATCTGAACGATGCGGCGGATGGCGGTCTGTATGGCGAGCTGATCCAGAACCGGTCGTTCGAATTCGACGCCACCGAGCAGCGGGATTGGACGCCACTTACGGGCTGGAGCGAGGTGGCGCGCGGCGGGGCCAAGGGCGCGCTCAACGTTCGTTCGTCCAAGCCGATCCATCCCAATAATCCGCACTACATCTCGATCGAGGCGACGGCGCCTGGCGAGGGTCCGGCTGGGGGCTTCGGCTTCTCGAACGCGGGCATCGATGGGATTCCCGTGCGAGCCCATGAGGCGTTCCATCTGTCCTTCTTCGCGCACCAGTTGTTCATGGGCCAGGCCTGGAGCTTTGGCAGCGATATCAAGGACCGCCCCATGCCGATCACGATTCGCCTGGAGGCGGAGAACGGCGAGGTGCTGGCGGAAGCCTCGGATCGCGTGACGGGACGAGATTGGGTTCGGCATGCGATCCAACTGACGCCGTCCCGCAGCGAGACCAAGGCCCGGGTGGTGCTGCTGGTGCGCGCCCAGGGCGGCATCGCCGTGGACGAGGTTTCGCTCTTTCCCGAAAACACGTTCAAGAAGCGCCCGAACGGGCTGCGCGCCGATCTGGCGCAGGCCATCGCGGATCTGAAGCCGAAGTTCATCCGCTTTCCTGGCGGATGCCTGGTCCATGGCGATGGCGTGAGCAATTTCTACCGCTGGAAGGACAGCGTGGGGCCGGTGGAGCAGCGCCGAGGCCAGCGCAATCTCTGGGGCTACCACCAGTCCGTGGGCCTGGGCTATTTCGAATACTTCCAGTTCTGCGAAGACACCGGCGCGAAGCCACTGCCCGTGCTGCCCGCCGGGGTCTCGTGCCAGAACTCGAACATCTCTCCCGGCCACGGCCAGCAGTGCCTGCCGATGGAAGATATGCCCGCCTACATCCAGGATGTGATGGATCTGATCGAATGGGCCAATGGACCAGCGGATTCCCGCTGGGGCGCCATCCGCGCGGCGGCCGGACATCCCGCGCCCTTCGACCTGAAATACCTGGGCATCGGAAACGAGGACGCCATCACGCCCGGTTTTGAAGAACGCTTCAAGCTGATCCACGATGCGATCCGTGCGCGCCATCCCGAGATCACGGTGATCGGAACGGTCGGACCAGCTCCCGGAGGACAGGATTTCCAGCGTGGATGGGCGTTTGCGAAGGCCGAGAAGATCGCCATGGTGGACGAGCATTACTACCAGTCGCCGAACTGGTTCTGGCAAAACCTGCACCGCTACGACGCCTACGATCGCCAGGGCCCCCATGTCTACGTGGGGGAATACGCCGCGCACGAGAAGGACCGCCGCAACACGCTTCGCTCCGCCCTCGCCGAAGCGGCGGGCTGCATCGGATTCGAGCGCAACGGCGATGTGGTGGGATTGACGTCGTACGCGCCGCTGCTGGCGCGCCGGGGCCATACGCAGTGGACGCCGGACATGATCTACTTCACCGCGACCGAGGTCTTCCCCTCGATCAACTACCAGGTGCAGCGCCTCTTCGGCGCCAATAGCGGCGACCGCCTGCTGTCCAGCCAGATCGAAGGCGTGCGCCCGGGCCAGAAGTTCGCGTTCTCGGTCGTCCAGGATTCGGCGTCCCGCGATGTGATCTTCAAGGTGGTGAATGACGAGGATCAGGCCATCAGCGCGACCATCGAAGTCGCCTCCTTGCAGGCGCGCACGCTGAACGCCACCGTGCTGAAGGGCGCGAGCGGCGATATCGCGAACGAGGACGGGAAGCCGTCTCCGGCGGGGCTGTCGTCGGATCACGCCAAGATCGGTTCCCGCTTCAAGCGGAGTTTTCCCGCGCACTCCCTGACGGTGCTTCGCCTGCGTTGATCGGATTTATTTCGATTTCCATCGAAGGATGGTTGATGCTCCTTCCCCGCCTCTGAGGCACCCATGCTGAATTCCAAATCCCTGTTCACCGCCATCGCTCTGTGCCTGGTGCCCATGCTCGCGGGCGCGCAGCCAGCCCGACATCCAGGAGCGGCAACCACCGCCCGAACCTGGATGCCGGACAATGGCAACGGCACCTACACGAACCCCCTGTTCCACGACGAGTTCACCGATCCCGACATGATCCGCGTCGGGGATGATTTCTATCTCGCGGGCACCACCATGCACGCCATGCCCGCGCTGGTGGTGCTTCATTCCAAGGATCTGGTGAACTGGGAATTCCTCAGCTACGCCGCCGACAAGCTGGATTTCGGCCCGGCCTTTCGTCTTGAGAACGGGCAGGACATCTACGGCCAGGGCATCTGGGCGCCCTGCATCCGCTATCACCAGGGGACGTTCTACCTGTTCTCGAACGTGAATGGCAACGGCCTGCACGTCTTCACCAGCAAGAACCCGGCGGGGCCGTGGCAGCACCGGACCATCACCCCCGGCATCCACGATCTCTCCGTGCTGTTCGATGACGATGGCCGGATCTACGCGATCTACAACTACGGCGAAGTGCGCCTGATCGAGTTCAAGCCGGACCTCAGCGGCTTCATCGAGGGCAGCGAGCGCGTGATCATCCCGCGGGGCAACGCCATGGGCGAGGGCCACCACTTCTACAAGATCAAGGGCAAGTACTACATCGTCAGCGCGGATTACGCGCCGGTGGGGCGCATGCAGTGCGCCCGCGCGGACCGTATCGAAGGGCCTTATGAAACCACCGTGATCAGCGCCCGCGAAACCATGGGCATGCAGCGCGGCTGGTGGTGCGGCAATATGGGCCAGCGCAGCGCCATTCCGGGGCCTGGCGCGAAGTTCGAGATGGGCAAGCCGGGCGAGAACGATTTCGGCGCCGTGCCCTTGCATCAAGGCGGCATCGTTGATCTGCCCAATGGTGATTGGTGGGGATTCTCGATGATGGATTTCAAGTCCATGGGTCGGACCACGTTCCTGTCTCCCGTCACCTGGCAGGATGGCTGGCCCTATTTCGGACTTTCTGGAAATTTAGGTCGCTCGCCACGCACCTGGATCAAGCCCGCGGTGGCGGTGGACGTGAAGCCGACACCGACTTACGATCGCAACGACGATTTTTCCGGCGACAAGCTCAAGCCCATCTGGCAGTGGAACCATGCGCCCGTCGCGTCCAAGTGGTCGCTGAAGGAGAAGCGCGGTGCGCTGCGCCTGCACACGCTTCCCGCCGAGCAGTTCCTATCGGCGAAGAACACCCTGACCCAGCGCGTCATTGGCCCCGAATCCACGGCCACGGTGATGCTGGATGCCGCCGGTCTTCGGGTGGGCGATATCGCGGGCCTGGGCTTGCTGAACATGCCCTGCGCCTGGGTGGGCGTCGTCCGCACCGAGAAGGGCTGCGTGCTCCGCTGGTACAATCAGGTTTCCAACGAAACCATTGACCGTCCGCTGACGGGCACGCGGGTGAGCCTGCGCGCGACTGGCAACTATGACGACGATCTCGCGGCGCTGAGCTACAGCATCGATGGAACCGCCTTCACCCCGATCGGCCAGCCGATCCGATTGCCGTACCAGCTCAAGACCTTCCAGGGCACGCGCTACGCGCTGTTCGCCTTCAACACCGCCGGACGCGAGGGCGGCTTTGCCGATTTCCACGCCTTCCGCGTCGATGAGCCGCTCGCCGATCGCTCCAGGAACCTGCCCATCGGGAAGGTCATCGAGCTTCGGAATCTCGCCAACAACGCCACCGTCTGGGCCAATCCCAACGGCATGCTGCATTCCGCGCAGCCGGATTCCAAGATCGCCCAGGGCGCTTCCGCGCGCTTCCGCGTGCTGGATCGCGGCCAGGGTCGGGTGGCGCTGGAGGCGATGGATGGCAGCGGCTTCATCACCGTCGTGGGGCTTGGCCTGTCCGGCGATGTCCGACTCTGCAAGCAGGAGTCCGCGGGCAGCCTGTTCCAGTGGCAGGATATGCTGCGCGGTCAGTGCATGCTGCTTTCGCTCAAGACCCATCGCTATGTGGGACTGGATGCGCAGACCGGCGAGCCCTATTCCGCCGATGCGCCTGGCGCGCGGCCCGATCGCAAGAACGGCGTCGTTTTCAGTTGGTCGGAAACCGCGACGAAGTGATTGGCTCGCGACACGGGCGCATGGATCACCGCCTGTATCGCCCCTGAAAATAAACCAACTTGGGATTTACAACATGATGAGCACCCAGCTTCGACCGCAAATCCTTACCGGGCATCGTCTCGGCCACAACATGGGGCTGGTTTCGGCCCTTTGGGTGGCGGGTATTTGTATCCCGGGAACCTCCGCAGCTCCGCCTGCCGTCCAGCCTGTGGTCTCGGTTGCCCCCGAGACTCCGGCCCAGCTTTTCCCACTCCACTCGGTTCGCCTGCTTGGAAAGGGGCCCTTCGCGCCTGCGGTGGCGGCGAACCTCTCCTACATGCTCGCGGTCGAGCCGGATCGTCTGCTGGCCCCGTTTCGCCGCGAGGCCGGACTGCCGCCCAAGGCGTCGCCCTATGGCAACTGGGAGAGTAGCGGGCTCGATGGGCACACCGCAGGTCACTATCTGTCAGCGCTCTCGCATATGATCGCAGCGGGCGCAGATACGCCGGATGGGCTGCTCCGCAGTCGGCTGACGCACATGCTCAACGAGTTGCAAGCGTGCCAGGCTGCTTTTGGCGACGGCTATCTCGGCGGAGTGCCGGGCAGCCGGGAATTGTGGCGTGCCGTGGCCGCGGGCGATATCCAGGCAGCGGATCGCAAATGGGTTCCCTGGTACAACCTGCACAAGACCTTTGCGGGTTTGCGCGATGTCTATCTTGAGACCGGCGACGCGAAGGCCCGCGAACTTCTTGTGAAGTTCGGGGACTGGTGCGTGACGCTCACGGGCCACCTCACCGACGGCCAGATGCAGCAGATGCTCGGCAACGAACATGGCGGCATGAACGAGGTGATGGCCGATATCTATGCGATCACCGGCGACAAGCGCTACCTGGAAACGGCGCGACGCTTCAACCATCACGCCGTGCTAGATCCGTTGATCCGGCACGAGGACCAGCTCACCGGAAAGCACGCCAACACCCAGATCCCGAAGGTCATTGGCCTCGAACGCATCGCCACACTGACGGGCGACAAGGGGGCCGATTCGGGTGCTCGCTATTTCTGGGAGAACGTTGTCGGTCAACGCTCCGTTGCCTTTGGCGGCAATAGCGTGTCCGAGCATTTCAACGACCCCAAGGATTTCCAGGGCCTGCTGATGCACCGGGAGGGGCCCGAGACGTGCAACAGCTACAACATGCTGCGGCTTACCGAACAGCTATTTGCTTCGGGACCGAAGGCGGCCTACGCCGATTATTACGAGCGCGCGCTGTACAACCACCTCCTCGCCTCCATCAACCCGGCTCACCCGGGCTATGTGTATTTCACGCCGATCCGTCCCGCCCACTACCGGGTCTATTCCGAACCCAGCCAGTCCTTCTGGTGCTGCGTCGGAACGGGAATGGAAAATCCGGGGAAGTACGGCGAGTTCATCTACGGTCGCGGGAATGGCGGACTCTATGTGAATCTCTTCATCGCCTCCGAGCTCACGGTGCCTGAAATGGGCCTGGTGCTTCGACAGGACACAAACTTTCCCGAGGAAGAACACACCCGTTTGACCTTGAAGCTCGCAGCGCCCCGGACCTTCACGCTCTATCTGCGCCAACCGGGCTGGGTGGCGTCAGGCGCCTTCGGCGTGAGGGTCAATGGCAAACGAATAGCTGTGAACTCCGGTCCCTCCTCCTATGTGCCGATCCGGCGCGAATGGAAGAACGGAGACCGCGTAGAACTGGACGTTCCCATGCAGACCTCGCTGGTGGGACTCCCGGATGGTTCTCCCTGGTACGCGATCCTGCATGGACCGATCGTTCTTGCCGCGCCCTCGGGCACATGGGACATGGCCGGTTTGCGCGCCGACGACTCGCGCATGGCGCATGTGGCGGCTGGACCTGTGCTTCCCCTGGATCAAGCGCCGGTGCTGCTGGCCGATCCCGCGACCGTGACCGCCAAGGTTGTGCCCGATCCTGCATCGGGACCGCTGCATTTCAGGCTCATGGATATCGTCCAACCCGCCGCGCCCCAGGGCGTGCCGCTGCTGCCGTTCTACCGCCTGCACGATTCCCGCTACCAGGTCTATTGGGAGCTGACGACTCGCGAGGGCCTTTCGCTGCGTCGGGAACAACGGGCCGCCGAAGAACGTGCGCGGATCGCCCGGGAATCCGCCACGCTGGATATGGTCGCCCCGGGCGAACAGCAGCCGGAAGTTGAGCACGCTTACAAAGGCGAGGAAACCAGCACCGGGATCTACAATGGCCGCCATTGGCGGCACGGCCGTCAGATCGAATACACCCTCAATACTCGCAACGCTTCCGCCGTCACGCTTTCGGTCACCTATTCTGGAGACGATGCGGGGCGGATGTTCGATATCTTCGCCAACAACAGCCTCGTGGCCACCCAGCAGCTTGTCGCCGAGAAGCGCGGAGCGTTCGTGGAGAAGCTCTACAAGATTCCCGCCGCTGTTCTCGCTTCCGCGCCGAACCACCTCATCACCATTCGCTTTGTGGGGCGGCAAGGACTTGCGGGCGGGATCTATGATGTTCGCCTTCTTCGGGCGGATTCAGCGCCCGTCGGCGCTGTGCCGATGGGTCCATCAACCCACACCCACTGAACCCCTGGGACACCCTTCGTCGTTCTTCACGTTTCAATTCACCCCCAATAAATGAGGACAGCACGTCATGAAAAAGCTCAAAACCTGGGCAGCCCTGAGCGCTGCGAGTTTGACGCTCCTTTCGGCTCCTGCGACCGCCGCCGCGCCGGCCAAGCTCGAAATCGATCTGGGGAAACCTGGCCACGCCATCCCGCCAAGCTTCTACGGCCTGATGACCGAGGAGATCAACTACAGCTACGATGGCGGCCTTTTCGCCGAGCTCATCCGCAACCGCACCTTCCAGGATCCGCCGTCCGGGATCTCGGAGCGCGATCCAAGGCCGCGGGTGGGTGGGGTTCCGCCGCACTGGTCGGCGGTTGGCTCGGCCCAGATCACGACGAACAAGATCCGTCCCGTCAACGCGGCGCTGCCGATCAATCTTCGGCTGGTGCTATCCGGCGCCACCGGGGGCGTTGCCAACGACGGCTACTGGGGTATTCCCATCCGACCCTCGACCCAGTACACCGCTACGTTCTACGCGCGGGGCAATGACGGATTCGGCGGAGCCATCACGGCCTCGTTGGTGACGGCCTCGGGCGAGCGGACCGTCGCCCAGGCCCAGACCACGCCGATTACGGGTGAATGGAAGAAATACACGCTCACCTTCACCACGGCGGCGGACGTTCCGACCACCGCGGATGCGCGGTTCGTGCTTTCGGCCAGTGGCACGGGCAGCATGGACTTCAGCTTCGTTTCGCTGTTCCCGCCGACCTATCAGAACGTGCCGAACGGCTTGCGGCCCGATCTGATGAAGCTCATGGCCGATATGCGCCCGGCCTTCATCCGCCTGCCGGGGGGCAATTACGTAGAGGGCAGCCGTTTTGCGGATCGCTTCGCGTGGAAGACGATGATCGGTCCCGCCGACCAGCGTCCGGGCCACATGGGCTGCTGGAGCTACCGCAGCAGCGATGGGTTCGGCCTGCCCGAATACCTGCTGTGGTGCAAGCAGCTGGGCGCAGAGCCTATTCTCGCGGTCTTCGCGGGATACACGCTCAACGGCGATCATGTGGTCGCGGGCAGCCCCGAGATGGACCTCTACACCAAGGAAGCGCTGGAGGAGATCGAATACGTCATGGGGCCCGCGGACAGCGAGTGGGGCAAGCGCCGGGCCGCGGACGGTTTCCCGGAGCCCTTCAAACTGAATTATGTCGAGATTGGCAATGAAGACTTTTTCGATCGTTCTGGAAGCTACGAAGGACGTTTCGCACAGATGGCCAACGCCATTCGGGCCAAGTATCCCCAGTTGAAGATCATCGCCACGGCGCCGGTCACCAGCGTGAAGCCCGATCTCATCGACGACCATCTCTATGCCAGCGCTGCGTCCATGCTCCGGCAGTGGGATCGCTACGATGTGGGCTCCGGCAACCCCGAAGGACGGAAGGCTGATGGCACCAAGATCTTCATGGGCGAATGGGCGACCCAGGGGGGCGAGCCGACGCCGAATCTCATGTCCGGCCTTGCGGACGCCGTGTTCGCCATGGGGCTTGAGCGCAATTCCGATGATGTCGTCATGCAGTGCTACGCTCCGATGTTCGCCAATGTGAACGCCGAGAATCCGGCGAAGGGCAACCCGCGCGGGTGGCAGTGGCCCACGAACCTCATCGGCTACGACGCGATCAACGCGTTCGGCTCGCCCAGCTATCACGTTCTGGCCGCCTTCGGCCAGAACAGGGGCGATGCGACGGTGCCGGTGACGCTCAACGTGCCCAAGACCGCCAAGCCCGTGGATCCCAATCCCAAAGGCTTTGCGGGCGTGGGCAGCTACGAGACGCGCGTTGAATACACCGATATGGTCATCACCGGTCCTGACGGCCAGAAGCTGACCTCGGACAACGTCATCAACGAGGCAGGCAAGTGGCAGTTCCCTCACGGCCGCTGGAATGCGGAAAACGGCGTTCTTCGGCCCGCCGCGAACAGTTCCCAGGCCTGGGCGCTGGTGGGCGATCCGAGCTGGACGAACTACACCGTCAGCGTGCGTGCACGCAAGACCGCCGGCGGCGAAGGCTTCATCCTTCTCTGGCATTCGACGGATGGCGACAACTACCGCTGGTGGAACCTCGGGGGCTGGGGCAATTCGCTGTCCCGCTGCGAGGTCTCCCAGGGCGGAGGTCGGGATGCCTACGGTCCCAGCACGCCATTCACCGTGGAGACGGGCCGATGGTACAACCTGAAGCTCGAGGTCAACGGCAACACCGCCCGCGGCTATGTGGACGGCAAGCTGGTGATGAACGCGACGGACGAGCAGCATCAGCCCACCGCGACGGCGTTTGCCTCCGCCTCTTACATCAACGCGAGCGGCGAACTGGTGGTCAAGGTCGTCAACACCGACGACAAGCCGCTTGAGGCGGAGATCCAGCTCAAGAACGCGGCCAAGCTCGGCGCCGGCAAGGCCATCGTTATCGCCGGAACCAACCCCACGGACCAGAACACGCTCCAGCGCCCGAACCTCATCGCGCCGAAGGAAGAAGCCCTCGCGAAGCCGAAGGCGACCTTCAAGCGAACATTCCCTGCTTATTCGGTCACCCTTATGCGGTTCCCCGCGAAGAAGAAGTAGAGGGTCTGATTTCCCAAGAGGCGGGTCACTGGTCGCATCGGCGCCGAGATCCGCCTTTCATTCGAGTGGGTTCAAATGAACAATCGCCTTTTGTTTGCCGTGTGGGTTTCGCTGTTAGCGGCGCTGTTTTCCGCGCCGCTCCAGGCTGGACCAAGCCTTGGGTTATCGGCGTCGCTGGTGGTCAGCGCCGCGCCTTCGTCCGACGCCTTCCCGCTGGTCGCCGCAGGACGGCCCGCGCCCCTTTGGTACGATCCAGCCGATCACGCGGGAGTGGTTCGCGCGGTACGTGATCTGCAGGCCGACATCGAGCGGGTGACCTCGCGGAAGCCCCTGATTGCCTCGGCGCGCCCCGGGGGTTCGAATGCCGTCATCATCGGAACCCTGGGGAAGAACGCGGCGATTGATGCGCTGGTTGCGGTGGGCAAGCTGGATGTGGGTGATCTGCGGGGCAAGTGGGAGAGCTTTGTCATCACGACCGTGGCCAAGCCGATGCCGGGCATCGAACGGGCGCTGGTCATCGTGGGCAGCGACAAGCGCGGCACCATCTATGGTGCCTACGAACTTTCAGAGCAGCTTGGTGTATCACCTTGGTATTGGTGGGCGGACGTGCCGCCCAAAAAACGGGCCGAGGCCTACGTTCTGCCGGGGCGCTTTGCTTCTGGTGAGCCGGTGGTTCGGTACCGTGGCATTTTTCTTAACGATGAAGCACCGTGTCTGACGGGTTGGGCGAAGGAAAAATTCGGTGGCCTGAATTCGAAGTTCTATACCAAGGTCTTCGAGCTGCTGCTGCGCATGCGCGCCAACTATCTCTGGCCAGCGATGTGGGATAACGCTTTCAACGAGGATGACCCGCTCAATCCTCAGCTGGCCGACGAATACGGCATTGTCATGGGTACATCCCATCACGAACCCATGATGCGGGCGCATAAGGAATGGACTTCGCGGCGAGATCATTACGGCAACGGGCAATGGAACTATGCGACCAACGGCGAAGCGTTGCGGAAGTTCTTCCGCGAAGGCATTGCCCGAAACAAGAGCTACGAGAACCTCGTCACCGTCGGCATGCGCGGCGATGGCGATCAGGGCATGGTCTCGACCGGCAGCATGGCGTCGGATATCAAGCAACTGGAAGGCATCTTTTCGGACCAGCGAAAAATCCTCGCGGAAGAAATGAAGACCGATCCCGCGAAGGTGCCGCAGCTTTGGGCGCTCTTCACGGAGGTTCAGCAGTTCTACGAGCACGGCCTGCGTCCGCCGGACGATGTGACGCTGCTGTGGACCGATGACAACACCGGCAGCCTGCGTCGGCTTCCCACCGCCGAAGAGCGCAAGCGCAGCGGCGGCGCTGGCATCTACTACCACATCGACATGCACGGCGG
>DAOPYE010000086.1:0-10824 GCA_035352715.1 Holophaga sp.
CAGCCCACGCCGCCGCAATCCTTTCTGGATGTCCTCAAATGGCCCGCGATACAACCGACGCCGGGCACCCCAGTGATGCCGGACAGCCCCGAGCCAAAGCCCCTGCGGATCGTCGTCTGGGGACAGGCGCCTGCGATAGCCCAGATCGAGGCACCGGAACTGGCGGCCTGGGGTCCCAGCGAAGCCGCGTGGAGTGTCGCAGGCAAATCAGATATTGCCGTGTTCAAACGCATCGGTTTCGCGCCACCCTGCTGGGCTGTCTTCCGCGATGAGAACACGGTGCTGAACGGCGCCCTGGGCGCGCCCGATCCCGCCAAGGTGGCCGCCGCCTTGGCGCTGAACGGGCTCTCTCGCCTGCAGCGCCTGGATGCCTTCATCCAGCAGCATCCGGATCACGAAGATGCCCGACGGGATCGGTGGGACCTGCTGCGTGCGCGCAAGCCGCAACCCGCCCTGGAATCACGCCTGATCGAAGATGCCATGCGCGCCTGGATCCCCTTGGATTTCCCGCCCGATGATCCCTGGGTGCAGCAAGCCGCGCCCTGGCGACAGGCCGCGAAGCGCTTTCGGCCCGAGGTGGAATCGGCCCTGCGGCGATGGCCGCGGGACCCTTTGCTGTGGCGCATTTGGATCTCCTGGCGACCGTTCATGGCCGAAGATAAATCGATTCTTCCCTCCACCCTGGCATTCGCCGAGAGCCTTCCCGTCTTTGGTTCGATGGATCAGTGGCGTGCGAGCCTGCCCAAGCATGTTCACGAAGCCATCGCGAAAGAGTGCCTTGAGAGCCGTCACCTCCAGCCCATGCTGGAATGGTTCCAGAGCGCGGTGAACGGCCTTCCGCAAAGATTCGATATGAATGGAAATATCATCAGGGCGAGGCCGATCCAGGAGGCCACCATCCGCGAGGGGCTGGCTACGGCATTGAAGGCCCTAGGGCGAAGCGACGCACAAACCAGGACAGACGTGCGCATCAAGACAGACAAGTAGAAGGGATCAGGCCTTGCCGCCCTTCACCGCCTCGATCACGCGGGCCAGCACATCGGGATCGGTTCCCGGCAGGATGCCATGGCCGAGGTTGAAGATATGCGGCGCGCCCCGCATGGATTGGACAATAACTGTCGACTTCTGGCAGGCCACGTCCGCTCCTGCCAGCAACAGACTGGGATCCAGGTTGCCCTGGAGCGCCTTGGACCGGCCATCGCCGCTTGACGCAAAGCGGGCGCGGGCCTGGGCGATGTCCACCTGCCAGGGCACGGCCAGGCCTTCGCAGGGCAGATCGCCCAGCGCGTCCGGCAGGTTGCCGGTGCGCGCGAAAAAGATGCGCGGCGCGCCCTTCACCTGGGACAGCGTGCGCTCGACGGCGGGCAGGGCAAAGGTCGCGTAGTCTTCCGGCGTCAGCTCTCCGGCCCAGGTATCGAACAACTGCACCGCCTGGGCGCCCGCCGTAATCTGCAGATTGAGCAGGTGCGCCGAGAGATCGGCCAAGCGATCCAGCCACAGCCGGGCCTGCGCCGGATGCTGATGAAGAAAGGCCTTGGCGCGGCTCCAGGTCTTGGAGCCCTTGCCCTCCAGACCGTAGGCGAGCAGCGTCCAGGGCGCGCCTGCAAAACCCAACAGGGCAGTCTGCGCGGGCAGTTCCGCGCGCACGAGGCGCAGCGCCGCCTGGATGGGTTCGAAGGTGCGGGGATTCATGGGCACGGCGGGATCCAGGTGATCCAGCGTGCGGGCCAGCACGGGGCCGCCCTCGGGAACCGTCACGCCGCAGCCCAGGGCTTCCAGCACGATCAGGATGTCGCTGAAGATGATGGCGCCATCCAGGCCTTTGAAACGGCGCACTGGCTGGAGCGTGACTTCCGCGGCCAGCGCCGGATCGTAGAGCAGTTGCTCGAAGCTGGCCTTGGCGCGCAGCGCGCGGTACTCGGGCAGGAACCGGCCCGCCTGGCGCATGAACCAGCAGGGCGGCGCGGGCAGGGCCTCGCCAGCGAGGACGCGCAGGATGGGCGGAATCACGCGGGCTCCAGGAATGGGGCCACACGTGCGACGGCGCGCTCGAAGCAGGCGAGTTCCTCCTCGCCGTGGGCGATGGACAGGAAGGCCACCTCGTACCCGCTGGGCGGCAGGTAGACGCCTTCCTTCAGCAGCAGCGCGTGCAGACGGTTGAACTGGTCGATGGCGCCGCGCTCCACGCGATCCGCGCGCCGCACGCCCGGCTGGAAGAGCGGCCACAGCAGGCTGCCGAAGCGCGGGCACGAAAGCCCCGGAATGCGCTCGAAGGCCTGCGCCCATCGGGCCGCGTTCGATTCGAGTCTTTCATAGATATCGACTGTCAAATGCTCCAGCGTGGCCAGTCCTGCGGCCATGGCCACGGGGTTGCCGCTGAGCGTGCCCGCCTGGTAGACCGGGCCGTCGGGTGAAACGACGGCCATGATGTCCCTGCGTCCGCCATAGAGCCCCACCGGCATGCCGCCGCCGATGATCTTGCCGTAGGTCGCCAGATCGGGCGTGATGCCCAGGCGCTCGCTGGCCCCGCCGCGGGCGACGCGGAAGCCGCTGATGACCTCGTCGAAGATCAGCACGGCACCGTATTTTGCCGTGAGTTCCCGCAGGCGAAGCAGGAAGCGGGGATCCTGCACCAGCAACCCGTTGTTGGCCGGGATGGGTTCGATGATGGCGGCGGCGAGTTCCGAGCCGTAACGCTCGAAGGCCTGCTCCAGACCCTCGAAGTCGTCCAGGCTGACCACCAGGGTCAGATCCGCGTAGGCGTTCGGAACGCCCGCGCTGCTAGGGTTCCCAAGGGTCGCCAGCCCGCTGCCCGCCTTCACCAGCATGGCGTCTGCGTGCCCGTGGTAGCAGCCTTCGAATTTCAGGATGCGGTCACGCCCCGTGAAGCCGCGCGCGGCGCGCAGGGCCGACATCACTGCTTCGGTGCCGCTGGAGACGAAGCGCATCTTCTCGATGAAAGGGACGCGCTCTTTGATCGCTCTCGCCAGGAACAGCTCGCGGCGCGAAGGCGCGCCAAAACTCAATCCTTCCTGCATGGCTTCTGCCACCGCCTTCAGGACGCCGGGATGCGCGTGCCCCAGGATCAGCGGCCCCCAGGACATGCAGAGATCCAGGAAACGTCGGCCATCTTCATCCTCGAACCACGCACCGGAAGCTCTTCGGAAAAATTTCGGCGTGCCGCCCACGGCCCGGAAGGCGCGCACGGGACTGGAGACGCCACCAGGAAAATGCGTGATGGCCTCGTTGAACAGGCTTTCGTTGGACGGGCTTGCGGATTCGGGATCGAGATTCATGGCTGCACCGGAAGAATTCCAGGATGGAGAAAACGCCGGGGTTTGGCTACCTCGGCCCTGTCACGATCCCATGACGGGCAAACCGTTTGGGCTTCGAGGCGGCTCACCGGATAATCGGAACTGCGCGGGAGGTGCGCCATGGATTTCCATCGACCGTACACGGATCAGAGTTTCTTCCTCATCGCAGGGCCCTGCGTCATTGAATCGCGCGAGCACACGCATTTCATGGCCTCGCGCCTGCTGGATCTGGCGGAGAGCCGGGGCATCCCCTTCATCTTCAAGGCCAGCTTCGACAAGGCGAACCGCACGTCCATCGGCAGCTATCGCGGCACCAGCATGGAAGAAGGCCTGGAGATCCTGGCCGAGGTGCGCAAGCGCCTGGGCGTCCCCGTCATCACCGATGTGCATGAAAGCCAGCAGTGCAAGGTGGCGGCCGAATCGGTGGACATGCTTCAGATCCCCGCCTTCCTGTGCCGACAGACGGATCTGCTCCTGGCCGCTGCGGCGACGGGCCGCCCCGTGAACCTCAAGAAGGGCCAGTTCCTGGCGCCGTGGGATCTGCGCAACGCCGTGGACAAGCTGCGCGGCGTCGACGGCTGCGGCCCCGTGTGGGTCACCGAGCGCGGTTCATCTTTTGGCTACGGCAACCTGGTGGTGGATTTCCAGAGCTTTCCCCATCTGCGGCGCACGGGCGCGCCCGTGGTGTTCGATGCGACACACAGTGTCCAAAAGCCAGGCGCACTGGGCACCGCGACCGGCGGCGCGCGCGAGATGATCCCGACCCTGGCCCGCGCCGCGGCAACCGCGGTGGACGGCTTCTTCTTCGAGGTCCACGACAACCCGGAAAAGGCCCTGAGCGATGGCCCCAACGCGATCCGCCTGGACGCCTTCGGCGATCTGCTGGACCAGCTGCTCGTCATCTGGCGGGCGAGCCGTCAGGCGGCCCAGTTCGATCCGGCGGGACGCAACCTATGACCCCGGAGGGTTGGACCCTCCGCAGCGACGCCCAGGGCGTCGATTGGCAGCGGGTGTCCGATCTCTTGAAGACCGTGGGCATGGCCAGCTTCGAGCCATCCCTTCATCAACGCGCCTTCGCGAACAGCCAGGTCGTCGTTTTTGTTCATGAAGGCCCCGAACTGATCGGCTTCGGCCGCGCGTTGACCGATGGCGTCTACCAGGCGGCGCTCTACGACGTGGTGGTGCATCCGGATTTCCAGGGCCGTGGCATGGGCCGCCTCATCGTGGAGACGCTGCTGGAAGGGCTCCCCCAGCGCAACGTCATTCTTTACGCCGCGGTGGGCAAAGAGCCCTTCTACGAAAAGCTGGGCTTCCACAAGATGACCACCGCCATGGCGCGATTCAGGGATCCCGACCGCATGCGGCGCATGGGTTTCATCGAATAAGACACCCCCCGGCAAAGCACGGGGGGTTCTCCGGAAGGCGGATGATCAGCCCTTCTTGTAGCGCGCGGATGCGGCCGAAAGGCGCGCGGCGATCTCCTTGCGCAGGAAGGCGGGCTCCAGCACCTCGACGGCCTCGCCGAACTGCAGCAGCCACCGGCTGGCGCCCGCGGCGTGGCTGGCCTTGAAGCGGATCTCGGCGGATGCGCCGTCCTTGGCGATGAAGGTTTCGAATGCGGGCAGGGCCGGGGGCGCCTCTTTCAGCGCCTGAACCCAGGCCGCGCCCTCGATGCGAGCCTTGACGACAAAAGGCTCGTCCGCGCTGGTCCACCCACCGATCTGATGGGCGGCGGCGCGATCCAGTTGTTGCAGATCAGGCGTGGTGATGGCCCGGGCCAGCACCTTGGCGTGGTGGATGCGGCCCAGGCGCAGATGGATGGGGGCCTTGCGCTTGGCGTCCCAGGCCAGCAGGAACGCGCCGCCGGAGAACAGATCGTGGGTCAGGGCGTAGGGCAACACCGTGTGCGAGATGGGCTTCTTGGACTGCACGGACTGGTAGTCCACTTCCAATTCCTTGCCGCCTTCCAGCGCGCGCAGGATGGGCTCGAGCACGTCGGGGGACTCCACAGGATCGGTGGTGCCGCCCTGCACACGCAGCGCCTTCTGCAGTTGGTCGAAGATCTGCCAATCCCGGCTGGAGAGATTCGAGCTGACCAGATCGCCCAACGCCGTCAGCTTGTCCTCCCACAGCTGTGTCCCGCTCTGGGAAAGGCTCAGGGTCGCGAGGCGCAGGGCCAGGCGGGCGTCGCTGGAGACGTGCTGATCCCAGGACGGGCCCTTCTCCAGGGTGAAGTGGATGACCGAGGGATGCCCGGATCGCGCCTTGCCGATGCGCGCGCCCTGATCTTCCAGAAGCTTGATGGCCCGATCCACCGTCCGGGGGCTGACATCGCCCAGCTTATGCGCGAGCTGGACCTTGGTGATGCCCTTACCGTTGGCCTCCCGGAGCAACGCCAGTGCCTGGCGGAGCCGCTCCGCGTCGACAAGCCCATCCGTACGGATCTGGAGTGCCATGAATCCTCCGGTATTTTGAAAGTTGCCGGAAGATTGGATCGTTTGACACCTCTTGTCAATGTTTGTGAACCAGTTGTCAGCCCTTTGGAATATCCCGATCCGATCGGAAGTGATTCACCGCCTCCAGGGGCCAGCGCCGGCCGGCGCGGTAGTCGTCGATGGCGTCCAGCACGATGCCGGAGCGCGGGCGCTGGGCGATCTCGTCGCGCGTCAGCCAGTGGCAGGCCAGAATGTCCGGATCCTGCGGTGACGGGTCGATCCCCTTGGGCACGCACCCAGAAAAACAGGCGCGGGCGTAGTCCTTCCCGTTCCTCGCCCGCAGTTGATAGAAGCCGATGAAGGCCTGGGGCTCGAAGGCGAGGCCGGTTTCCTCGCGCACTTCGCGCACCAAGGCGTCGAGCAGCGGTTCGCCCGGCTCCACATGCCCGGCGGGCTGATTGAATACCCGTGCGGGGTTCACCCGGTCCGTCTCTTCGACCACCAGAAAGCGCCCATCCCGCTCGATCACGGCGGCCACGGTGAGCTCCCAGGTCATCGCGTGCGCCTTTCCTGCTGGATCTCCTTCGAGATCACCAGGCGCTGGATCTGATTGGTGCCCTCGTAGATCTGCATGAGCTTGGCGTCCCGGAAGAATTTTTCCGCCAGGCTGTCGCGGGAATAGCCCAGCCCACCCAGGATCTGCACGGCGTTGGACGCGGCTTCCATGGCCGTATCGGTGGCGAAGGTCTTGGCCATGGCGCTCAGCTTGGCGTTGCGCGCGCCCTGATCCGCGGTCCAGGCGGCCTGCCAGGCCAGCAGGCGCGAGGCCTCGATGCGCGTGGCCATGTCCGCCAGCATGAAGCTGACGCCCTGATTGGAAATGATGGGCTGCCCGAACTGAACGCGAGTGGCCGCGTAATCCAGGGCCAACTCATAGGCGGCACGGGCCAGTCCCACTGCGCCCGCAGCGACGCTGGCGCGCGTGAGATCCAGCGTCCGCATGGCGATGGCGAAGCCGCCGCCCTCGGCCCCGATGCGCTGCTCCGCCGGGATCTCCACATCCCGGAAATGGATTTCCACCTGGCTGCTGGCGCGATGCCCCAGCTTGTCCATCGCCGGACCGATCTCGATGCCCGGGCTATCCGCGCTCACGATGAAGGCGCTGAGCCCCCGCGCGCCCTTGGCGGGATCCGTCTTGGCAAAGACGGTAAAGAAATCCGCGTGGTCCCCGCCCGTGATGAAGCACTTGGTCCCATTCAAAAGGTAGACGTCGCCGCGCCGCTCGGCCCGGCAGGCCAGGGCACCCGCGTCGCTGCCTGCGCCGGGCTCCGTCAGGGCGAAGGCGGCCAAGCGCGGTGCGTCCAGCAGACGCCGCAGCCACTGCTTTTGCTGGGTCTCGCTTCCCGCCACCCGGATGGGCGCGCAGGCCAGACTATTTGCCGAGAGGGTGGTGTACATGCCCGCGCAACCCCAGGCCAGTTCTTCGGCCAGCAGCACCTCGTCGAACGCGCCCCGGCCCGGCCCCCCCCATTCCCTGGGGACGGCAGACTGAAGGAACCCTTCGCGCCAGGCCGCCTGGATGATGGCCTCCGGCCAGGCGCCGGTCTCGTCGTGGTGCCGCGAAGCCGGGCGCACGACCTCCTGGGCGAACCGTCGCGCATGGGCCTGAAAGGCTGTTTGTTCGGAAGAAAGGCTGAAGTCTGGCACGGTTCTCAACTGGTTGACAGGCTCCAGTCTACTCTCACCACGCCAGGGATTGACGACGCAGGAAGGGGGACTATCTTGAATTACCCCACCCCCCCTGGGGTGGATCATACGGAGGCGACCATGGCCAGACTCCAGACCAGGCTCAAGGTTCAGGGCATGACCTGCAAGCACTGCGTGATGAACGCGACACAGGCACTCGAAGCCGTGCCCGGCGTCGAGAAACCCGTGCAGGTCAGCCTGGAGAAGGGCGAAGCCATCGTGCCGGGCACCGCCGCGCTGGAAGCCCTCATCGCCGCCCTGGCCGAGGAAGGCTACACCGCCACGCTGATTTCGGAAGATGACTCCGAGGCCGGGCGATGAAGGACTGCTGCGGCGCGTTGCGCCTGGATAGCGGCGTTCGCGAAGACGCGCGACGCCGACTGCTCAGCGTGAAGGGCCATGTGGAGGGCATTCTTCGCATGCTGGAGGATGAACGCGTCTACTGCGCGGATGTCCTCAAACAAGTGAAGGCCGTGGATGGCGCGCTGGCCAAGGTCGGGAACCTGGTGCTCCAAAGCCATCTGCGTCAGCACGTGGCCACCGCCCACGAGCGCGGCGATACGGATCAGATCCTCCAGGAGCTGATGGAGATCCTGAAATACCGGTGAAGGTTTCGCGAAGCGAGGTTCCCATGGATACGCGCACCTACCGCGTGGAAGGCATGACCTGTGCGAGCTGTGTCCGGCGCGTCGAGAAGGCGCTCGCGGGCGTTCCCGGCGTGCGCGCCGCCCGCGTGAACCTCGCCACCGAAGAAGCTGTGCTGGAACTCGAGCGCCAGGCGGAACCCGAAACCACCCAGGCGGTCGCCCGCGCCCTGGAGGCTCGGGGCTACCACCTGGGCAGCGATTCAGCCCTGGTCGCGGCCCGAGAACGCGCCGCCGAGGTCCGTCGCGCCTGGATGCGCGCTGCACTGGCCTGGATCGCCACGCTGCCGCTCATGCTGGCGATGCCCCCGCTGCATCTGCATTTGCCCTGGATCATCCAGGCCGGGCTGAGCGCCATCGCCGCCTTCGGCGCGGGCTGGCCTTTCCTCTCTCACGCGGCGCGTCAGGCGCTTCGGGGCGAGACCAGCATGGACACGCTCGTGGCCCTGGGCGCGAGTGTGAGTTGGGGTTTCGCCATCCACGAGGGCCTGCATGGATCTGCTCATCCCCCCTTCGAAACCGCCGCGGCCCTGGTGGCCTTCCTGTTGGTGGGCAAGGCCCTGGAAGTCAAGGCGCGCCGCCGCGCGACGGGCGCGCTGGAGGAACTGCTGAAGCTCGCACCCGCCATGGCCCTGCGCCTGGAACGCGAGAACGGTCGAGAAGAGGAATGCGAAGTCCCCACCGAAGCGCTGCAGATGCATGACGTGGTGCGCGTGAAGCCCGGAGGCGCGATCCCCGTGGATGGCGTCGTGCTGGCGGGACAGGCGGATGTGGCCGAAGCGATGCTCACCGGTGAACCCATGCCTATTCCGAAATCCGTCGGCGATCACGTCATCGCTGGGGCCATCGTGCACGGCGGCGCGCTGGATATCCAAGTCGAAGGCGCGGGACAGGGCACCTGGCTGGCGCGACTGGCCCGCCAGGTGGCCGAAGCCCAGGGCTCCCGCGCGCCCTCGCAGGCGATGGCCGATCGCATCTCATCCGTCTTCGTGCCCGCGATCCTCGCACTTTCGAGCCTGACCCTGATCGGCTGGTGGATGCACACGGGCAGCCTCGCCCTGGCCTGGCGCCCCGCCGTGACAGTGCTCGTCATCGCCTGTCCCTGCGCCCTGGGACTGGCCACGCCCGTGGCGATGGCCACGGCCCTTGGCACTGCGGCGCGCCAGGGCCTGCTTGTGCGCGATGCCAGCGCCATGGAGCGCCTGGCCTGCCTGACGGATCTGGCCCTCGACAAGACCGGCACCCTGACCGAAGGACGCCCTTCGCTCCAGCAGGTGCTGCCCACCTCGGATCTGGATGCGGCCGCGCTGTTGCGCCTCGCCGCCGGCCTGGAGCGGGGCAGCGAGCATCCCATCGCCAAGGGGATCCTCGCAGCGGCGGGACCATCGACAGTGGATGTCCAATCCTTCCAGGCCCACCCCGGCGGAGGCGTATCCGGCGTCGTAGAGGATCGTCGATTGAGACTCGGCGGAGCCGGATTCCTGGGCGTCACGCTTCCGGACGTGGCGCCGGAATGGGCGAACGCCACCCTCGTGGGCCTTGCGGAGGATCAACGCCTATTGGGCGTGTTCGTCCTGACGGACGCCATGAAGTCGGACACCCCCGCCCTGGTGGCATCGCTGAAAACCAGACATCTCCACCTGCATCTGCTGAGCGGTGATCGGCCCGAAGCCGTGCGCGCGCTCGCGCTGCGCCTGGGCATCGAGGACGCCCTGGGCGGTTGCAGCCCCGACACCAAGCGGGATCGGATCGCCGCACTGCAGGCCCAGGGCCGCGTGGTGGCCTTCCTGGGCGATGGCGTGAACGATGCGCTGGCGCTGGCCCAGGCGGACGCGGGCATCGCCCTGCCGGGGCTGGAGGCCGCCCAGGCCAGCGCGCCGCTGAACCTGCTGCGCGAGGGATTGGCCCCGCTGGTGTCTACCCTCGACCTCGCGCGGCGCACCCGCGTCGTCATCCGCCAGAACCTCGCGTGGGCCTTTGGCTACAATCTGTTGCTCGTTCCCCTGGCCGCCTTCAACCAGCTGGACCGTTTCGGGGGCCCCATGCTCGCCGGTGCCGCCATGGGGCTCAGCAGCCTGACCGTGGTGCTGAACGCCCTGAGATTGAGGCGATCCGCCTAGCGCATCAGGCTTATCATGGCGGAACACCACCAGGAGTTCCCATGTCCATACACGCCTTGTTCACTTCTTTTGCCATGCTGACAGCGCTCACCGCCGATGCCCGCCCCGCAACCCATCCCGCAGCCCATCCTGGAGCCAACCGCGAACAGCCCCGCGAACTGGCCATCCAGACCGGCAAGCAGTACCGCGATTACTACGGCACCGCCATCACGCGCCAGGCCTCGCTGCTCTCCACGCCAGCCAGGAGCTTCCGCTGGGGCGTCACCAATCCCAAGACGCAGGAGATGGCCTACCTCGGCGGGACTCTGCTGAGCGACGCCAAACACAGCCAGCGGTTCCGCGCCTTCCTGCACATCGACGCCGGGATCAAAGCCCCCATGGTGTTCACCTTCCGCGCCGGTGACCGAAACGGCGAAGTATTGGGCACCTACACCCTCAAGCCCGGCGAGACCCTTCCCGTGGACCTCAAGCTGGATGGCGTCAAGGCGCTGTTCTTCTCCACCGAACTGCGCATCAACCACGATAAAGCCACCCGCGTCATCCTCGGCGAACCCACGTTCGAGTA
>DAOPYE010000087.1:0-7959 GCA_035352715.1 Holophaga sp.
GTTACGAAAATTGCGGCCTAACGAAAGCTGTTAACCGGCCCAACAGCCAGCCGTAAGCTGGATGGGGACGAGGAATCGGAACGATTGAAGGATGAATCCGACACTGGCTGTTGGGTCCGGTTGAACAAGGGGTTAGGCAAATGCGGAATGAAATGTATTCATTGAGCCATACTAGGAGCTATATTGCGACGTACCTCAGAAACTGTTCTGACTTCACATGATGATTCTAATATCGAGCCGCGCTTGGACGTTGAAGATTGAACAACGGAATTTGTTTGCATAGGTGATGCAACTCCGGAAGAAGGCTCAATAGTAAACACGAAGCAACAGGAAATACCACTCCCTACCACATACACATACGCCGATCCGATATTAGCAATTTTAGATGCTGGAACCTGCGCCGTTAACTGATTTTCACTGATATATGTGGTTTCGAGTAAGTCACTATTCCACTGAATTTTATCATTAATAGACCAGGAACCTGTGGTGTTCGTAGCAGTGATGGTGAAAGATTGGCCTCCAGCAATGGCCACACTGGGATTAATCCCCGGAGGATCAGCACTGAGTGGAAGAACTTCAAATTGGAAAGGTTCACTAGTAACTACCCCATCGTACAAATAAAGTGTCGATCGGTCCTCACTTGCGAGTTTACTGACTGGAACCTGTAGCGTCATTTTGGTGGCGCTGATATATGTGGCGGGGATAAAATCTCCCCCCCATAAAACTTCATCGCCCGAGGCAAAACCTGTCCCTCGGAGAATTAGGGTTAATGAACTATCGCCAACTCTAGCAAAAGTGGGGCTGTAGGCAACAACTGCAGGCCCCGTAAGCGTATATGTGACTGGGATAGTTATAGGACTGTTTGCGATCTGGTTTCTTCCGTCTTTGTCTGTTGTCACCTGGGCGATGATCTGGTCTTGATAAGTTCCCGCCCCGAGTATCCATGCGGTCTTGAATGCCACATTTGCCCAGACTGAAGATCCGTCAACACAAGGTGAAAAATCCACACTCTCAATGCCGGTAGTGGAATATTTAAGCTGGAAATAAAGCGGGGTCCCAGCAGTCCAATTTTTGATGGAAAGGTCTAG
Organism: Holophaga sp.; assembly: GCA_035352715.1. GTDB lineage: Bacteria > Acidobacteriota > Holophagae > Holophagales > Holophagaceae > DAOPYE01. Next base: position 1,089 of record DAOPYE010000087.1, read on the forward strand.
CGGAATTCCTCCAAGGGGGAACCCAATGGTAGTTTGCTCCTCAATCGACTGTTTTGAGATGGAAAGACTGAACTGGGATGCAGACTGTGAATTATCCCCCTTACTGCCTCCGCCACATGAAATGATCACGGAAGAAGTTAAGGCTGTTACGACAATTTTCAAACCGTGCATTTACCCTCCTGCAAAATAAGTTACTAAGTTACGTCAATTTGGAAGACTTGATTGCGGCCTAACGAAAGCTGTTAACCGGCCCAACAGCCAGCCATAGGCTGGATGGAGCCGAGGAAGCGAAACGATTGAAGGATGAGTTCGACACTGGCTGTTGGGTCCGGTTGAACGAGGGGTTAGGCTGTCGACGAAGACGATTAATAGAATCGTTATGGGGTTTTAGATGCTAAATCATTAATGTTGGTCATCTATTCTCTTGCTTCGTCAGATCTCTTTTAGAACCTGAATCACCGCTTCTTCATTGCGAAGGAAAAGGGAGATCACTCTTTGAAGTTTCTCCATGCACTGCGCAGTATCCCCTTTCAATACATATGTGGCCTCAATCGGTGGCAAAGGGGGGAATCCGGCCTTTACTTCTGGCGACAGTTTGTCATATGCCTCAACCAATGGATCTAACGCCAGGAGAGACCACATACCTACTTCTATTTCTTCTTTTGAATTGAGATCTCTTTCACGAATTTCAGTGGCCATAGATAGATTGGCACGAACACCAACGAGACGCTGAAGCCCCTGAAACGCTGATTCGCATCTGAATTCTTCTCTAGGGGGTATGTTAGTCATAGCGCATCGACTCCAATCCAAGAGGAAAGCCACAGTGATGAGATATGGAAGGTGCTAATGGCGTTTGGGCCCGAGTTGAACGAGGGGTTGGGTCGCAGTGGCAAGGTGATTACCTGAGATATTCGGATGTTTTACATTCAATATACAACGAGCCGATTGGCAAAATCACCAGTTCGACAGCAATGAATAGTAATATTGCACCCACAAGGAACACTGGATGCACCATATGGGCAACTAGGACCAACAAATAGAATACGGATGTAACAAAAATTGTTAATATGGAATATCCATTTGATTCATCATCTGCAAAATATTGCCAAAGACCCAATGCCAGACTCCACGACCACATTAGGTAAGGAATCAATTTTAGTCCGACAGCATGGTGCGCTGTGCATACCGAATACACAAGCAGACAGGTGCAGAGAATCAAGAGATTTGTATATAAAACGCCAATATACGCGGATGCAAACCAAATTATATTATCTCTTTTCCTAAGGTACATTGTAAACATGGCCAGCGGCAGGTTGACCATCAACAAGAGCATCAACAAAAAGCCGAGGGCTACGATTCCAGCGATGGAGCCAAAAACAAATTTCCATTCACCCAAAAGCAATAACCAAATTCCAGAAATAATAGGCGCCACTATGTTTAATATTATAATTGGTATTGAAAACACCTGAATTTGCCTTGAAAGCATGATGTCTCCATACGAAGGACGATAAGGTGCAGCCTAACGAACGAGTTAACCGGACCAGCCGCGAACGGAAGATTGGTTGGAACCGGAAGTTTGGTGGTTGAAAGTGCGAGGAACCGGCCGCTTGCGGCTGGGTCCGGTTGAACGGCGGGTTAGGCGTGGCCTCGATCTTTGGAAGTGCGCGCCTTGAACCCTGAAAACAAAACGGTGCTTTTCGAAGAACTCAAACGAACTGCTTAACTGGCGGTGCTGGTCATGCCCCAGGGTACCGAAAATGATTGGTGATGCGGAAACGTTTCGTGGTGGAACGAAAAGCCGAGGCCGGAAGAACGAATGCTGATTTCAGCCGTGAGAAACATGAAATTACGAAAGTTGCGGCCTAACTAAGAATTATGCGACTGGAGGGTTTGGGTAAATGTCGCGTGAGGGGAGAATGGCAACGGTGCAAGTGTTGACTGGGCACATGCTTTGGGGGACGGGGGCAATTATCCAAACGTAAACATTGTAGGAAATGAGAGGCGGGGAGCGCGAATTACAAGCTTGGGGTTTGCCTTGCCTTCTTGCAGCATTTACGGAATCGCCTGCCTAGATTACCGCCGTGAACCTTGGGCGGGCAGGAATTTTCATCCCATCGAACCATCCACCAGCACCTTGACATTCGCCTAATATTCGCCATCCTTGCCTTCTCATCTTGGAGGTCAGCGATGTACAGAGTGGGTTGGCTTCAGCGGAAGCTCGGCGGAGCTGGGTCATGGATCTAGACCCCGCGACAGCCTCGCCCCCTCGGCTGCTGGACCAAGTTCATGCGGCCATTCGGGTTCGCCACCTGAGTCGCGCCACGGATACCGTCTACTCCAAGTGGATTCGCAACTTCATCCTTTTTCACGGGAAACGGCACCCCAGGGACATGGGGCAGGCCGAGGTAGAGGCCTATCTCTCCTTCCTGGCCACCCAGCAGAAGGTTTCCCCATCGACCCAGAACCAGGCGAAAGCGGCGCTGCTGTTTCTGTACAAAATCGTCCTCAACGTGGAACTACCCTGGCTCAACAACGTCGTGCAGGCCAAGTCGTCCCCACGCCTGCCTGTTGTCCTGACTCCCACCGAGGTGAACCGGATCCTGGACGAAATGGACGGCACGATGGGGCTTTTCGCTCGACTGCTCTACGGAACCGGCATGCGCCTGCGCGAGGGCCTGCGGCTGCGCGTGAAGGATGTGGACTTCGAACGGCGGGAGATCATCGTCCGCCAGGGCAAGGGCGGCAAGGATCGGATCACCATGCTTCCCGAAGCGCTGGTGAAACCCCTCCAGGCACACCTGGCCAAGGTGCGCGCCCTTCACAGCCGGGATATCGAGGAGGGATTTGGAGAAGTATGGCTGCCGGATGCCCTGGGGGCGAAGTTCCGCCACCTGGGAAGACAGTGGGCCTGGCAATGGGTCTTCCCATCCCGCTTGCGCACCCTGGATCCCAATTCCGACCAGATGCGGCGCCACTTCATCTACCCGGAGAGCGTTCAGCGGGCGGTGCGGGAAGCCGCTCGGCGCGCCGATATCACCAAGCCTGTTTCGCCCCATGTGCTGCGCCATTCCTTCGCCACCCACCTTCTGGTCAGCGGCTACGACATCCGAACCATCCAGGAGCTGCTGGGACACAAGGATGTCGAAACGACCATGATCTACACGCATGTCTTGAACCGCGGCGGCCTGGCGGTCCGAAGTCCGCTGGACCGATTCGGCGGAGGCCCTTGAACCCGCACTCCAGCACGGTCACATGAGGGGCATGACATGAGGATGAAAGGAACCTGAAGGAGGTCCGCCGGACGACGAGGCACGAGAAAGACCGAGAGGCGGCCCGGAGGAAGGAAGAGGAAAGGAAATAGGAAAACCAGGAGCGAAGACCCAGCGGAAGACAAGATCCAGAAGCCATAGATCCCGCATGAAGTCCCAGCGGCCCAAAAGGAGAGCGGAGCATGTCCGCTGTGTCGGTTCTTCCGTTTGACTGGCCCAGATCGGGGATCCCCGCCCAAGCATCAATGGATCGTTCTCACCGGATCGGTCCCAACATCAAGCCCCGGCCCGAGTATCAACAGCATCCCCAGCATCGGCTCTATTGTCGGGCCAATCAGCGGCCCTATCAGTGGAACCCGAGCGCCTACACTGGATGGCAGGGGGCTCGATCCCCGCCTGAATTGGACATTCAATGTCGCTTTCCAAGACCTATTTCCGGCTCCATCTCCTCGTGCTGTCCATGCTTTGCGGGCAGCTATTCGGGCAGGCGCCTGCGCTGCGGCCGCCAGGGCTCCTCCCGCGGCTCACCCTGCGGATCACGCCAAGGGAAGGCGCGGTGCTGCAGAACAACGTGCCGACGCTGGCATGGTCGTCGCCCCCTGCCCCGGCGCGCGAGACGGAGGTCTGGATCGACGGTCTCCGCATGGCCAGCCTGCCTGGCGATCGGACGCAGTTCTCGCCGTTTCCGCTCTCCTTCGGGCGCCACCGATGGCACGTGGTGTTCGTCCGTCCGGAGGGTCGGGAAACGACGCCTGACGCGCATTTCACCATCCAGGACGGCCCGCTGGGCGATATGCCGGAAGGGGCGCTGCTGCTGCGCGAGGGCTGGTGGGTGCGGTCGTCCGAAGAGGTCGGCATGGACGGAGCCCGTCTATCGGCGCCCGAAAGCACTGCGCCAGAAGCGCCGACGCCGGGGGGTTCACCAACACCAGGCGTCTCCCCAGCGCCAAGCGTCTTCATGAACGGCTGGGCGCGGACTTCGGTGCCCGCTACGGCGCTGACGGCCCTGGCACGCAATGGGATCTACCCCAATCCCTACCTGGGGCTGAACAACGAACGGATCCCGGATGCCTGCGATCTCTACAACGAGCGCCATGGGCTGCTGAAGTTCAGCCACCTGCCGGGCAAGAACCCGTGGAAGCGCCCCTACTGGTTCCGCACCACCTTCAGGATTCCAAACAGCTACGCCGGGAAGCGCATCTGGATGAACTTTGGCGAGATCAACTACCGGGCCGAGGTGTGGCTGAACGGCAAGCGCATCGCCGACGCCCGCAGCATGGTCGGCATGGAGCGCAGCTTCCGTTTCGAGATCACGCCCCTGGCGCTCCCGCTGGAGGACAACGTGCTGGCCGTGGCGATCCACCCGGTGGATGCACCGGGTCGCCCCGCAGATCCGCCGCTGACACCCCTGGCCGCCCCCGGAAGCAACATGGGCGATACGCCGGATATCAGCCGCAGCTACACCAAGTGGGACACGATGGGATGGGACTGGCAGCCCGAGATCCACGATCGCGATATGGGCATCACCGAGGATGTCTTCCTGTCGGCCACGGATGACGTGGAAATCGTTGATCCCTACGTCGGGTCCAAGTTGCCCCTGCCCCGCACCGACCGCGCGGAACTAAGTATCGCCTTCGATCTCGTCAGCCATGGAGCCACGGCCCGCCAGGGGCTCATCCAGGCCGTCATCACAGACGAAGATGGACGCGCGATCCGCATCGAAGAGCCCTTCAGCCTCCCCGCGGGCACAACGCGACACATCACGTGGACCGCCGAGAACCGGCCCGAGCTTCGCATCCAGAACCCGCGGCTGTGGTGGCCCTCGGGCTTCGGCGCGCCCCATCTCTACACGCTGCGCCTGGAACTGATCGCGGATTCGGGCGAACGAGATACCCAGACGATTCCATTCGGCATCCGCACGTTCGAGACCTTCCTGCAACCGGGCACCGGCATTCGGGCCTTCCGCGTCAACGGGCGGGATCTCCATGTGCAGGGCGGCAACTGGGTGATCGACATGATGCTCAACTGGAACGCCAGCCGCTTTGATCGCGAGATCGAGATCGCGAAGGCTTCCAATCTGAACTGCCTGCGCGTCTGGGGGCCCACCGGCGCGCCGCCCAGCGCCTTCTACCGCGCCGCGGACCGGGCCGGCATCCTGATCTGGCAGGACTTCCTCAACGACTTCTGGGGCACGCTCAAGAACGCTCCCGGCAATACACCCGACGAGGCGCTGTTCGAGCAGGCCAGCGCAGCCATCATCCGGCGCGCCCGAAACCATCCCTCGCTCTTCCTGTGGTGCGGCGGCAACGAAGGGCCAAATCCACACGAGGAATTGCTGACCCGCAAGCTGCTGCCAGAGCTGGATCCATGGGGATCCCATTACTACCTGAAAGCCTCGAACGGCGATGGGCTTCAGGGCGGTGGCCCCTACAACAATCTGCCGCCCGAGGAATACTTCGATCACCCCAAGCTGCGCGGCTTCAACAGCGAGATCGGCCCCAGTGGCGTGCCCGAGTGGGATAGCGTGCAGGCCTTCATGGATCTCCCCCCCACCGGATGGGCCAGGAACCGCTTTCCCCTGGACGGCCAGTGGGCCTACCACGACGCCAACGACTGGGCGAGATGGGACAGCCGGAAGTTCTCGTCCTACGACACCATCCTGCGCTGCTCGTTCGGCGAACCATCGGGGCAGGATGAGAATGGCGTTCATAACTATATACGCAAATGCCAAATGGTGAATTTTGACGCCTACCGAGCCGCGCTGGAATCCAATAACGTGGAATTCCAGACACGGAGCACCGGCTTTGCGCTATGGAAGTTCAACGCGAGCTGGCCCAGCATGACGTGGCAGATCACGGACTGGTTCATGCGGTTCAACGCCGGATTCTATGCCGTGCGACGCGCCCTGGAGCCCATCCACATCCAGTTCAATTCGAACGACCGGACGCTGCTGGTGCTCAACCGCACCGCCGAAGCGCGGGCGGGACTGAAGCTCGAGGCCGAGGTATTCGACACGGACCTGAAACGGATCTGGAATCACCAGGAGACGCTGGACGCCGCGGCCTACGCGGCCCGGAAGACGAGCTGGACCGTGCCCGTTCCGCCGCGCCTGGCGTTCCTCAAACTGCGCATCCTGGATGCCCAGGGCCAGGCGCTGTCGGACAACACTTACTGGATGGAGCGCAAACAGGATTTCCGCGCCCTGAACCAACTGGGCAAGGCCACGCTCACGGCTGAGCCGCGGCGTTTGCCGGATGGGCGCCTGCGGGTTTCGCTCCGCAACGATGGACCCGTTCCGGCGCTGCTGGCGCGGGTGCGCCTGCTGGATGGGGACACGCGCGTCGAGCCCCTGCCCGCGATCTGGAGCGATAACTACGTGAATCTGCTGCCGGGCGAGCGCGCCGACATCGCGTTGAACCTTCCGGAAAGGGAATGGCCCGAATCGCCCGTCATCGAGATCGACGGCTACAACATTGAGGTACGGACAGTCGCTGTCCAACCGTCAAAATAGTCTGAGATTTGGAATCGTCCCGTGACGGGCATCACAGGCAATGAATGTCAGGTGATTCAAATCTGGAAAGCGCTTGCGCCGATCCACAAAC
>DAOPYE010000087.1:8059-10584 GCA_035352715.1 Holophaga sp.
CATCACCCCGCCGGGGCGATGGCCTTGCGGCGGCTGGTGGCGCGGGCGCCGGTAAAATAGGAGCGCACGCCGATGGCGATGGTGCGGGCCACCTTCTTGCGGAAGGCCGCATCCTGCAGCTTCAAGGCCTCTTTGGGATTGGAGATGAACGCTGTCTCGACCAGCACGGCCGGCATGGCCGCACCGCGCAGCACGACGAAAGGCGCCTGCTTGACGCCGCGCTCCTTGATGCCGCCGAGCCGGTTCAATTGATCCTGGATGCCCACGGCCAGGCGCTCGGAATCCTGGAGGTACGCCTTCTGCGCCAGATCGTCCAGGATGCTGGCCACAAGGCTATCGGGCGTGGGAGCCGCCTTCGCGGCGTTGCCATTCTCCAGGGCGGCCACGTCCGCCGCATCCTTGTCGCCCGCGTCCAGGCTCAGGAAGTAGACCTCGGAACCCTTGGCCCGGCGGGCGCGCGAGGCGTTCAGGTGCAGGCTGAGAAAGAGATCGGCCCCTGCCTCGTTGGCCATCTTGGCGCGATCCCACAGCGGGACGAACGTGTCGTCGGACCGCGTGAGCACCACGTCGAAGCCCTCCTGCCGCAGCTCCTCCTCCAGGACCAGGGCCAGCGCCAGCGCGATGTCCTTTTCCACCAGCTTGAGCTTGGCCGGCCCCTTGGCACCGTTGTCATCGCCGCCGTGCCCGGCGTCCACGGCGATCCTGAGCCGCGCGGGGATTGCGGGAGTCGAGGCGGCGGACTTGGGGGATTGCCCCCAAGCCAGTAGGCTGGAAAGCAGGATGGGCAACATCCGGGAGAAGGTCACCATGGCTCAATCAGTCAAAGGGATGAGGGATCTGTTCGGCGCGGAGATGCGCTGGTTCGGGCTTATCGAGGATACCGCGAGGCGCAGCTTTTCGCGGCACGGCTACGGCGAGATCCGGACGCCCATCCTGGAGGAGATCGAGGTCTTCAAGCGCAGCGTGGGCGATAGCAGCGACATCGTGAAGAAGGAAATGTACGACTTCACCGACAAGGGCGGCCGCCACGTGGTCATGCGGCCGGAGAACACCGCCGGGGTGGTGCGCGCCATGATCCAGCACAAGCTGCTGACGACGCCCGATCCCCAGAAGGTCTTCTACATCGGCCCCATGTTCCGCTACGAGCGCATGCAGACGGGGCGCTTCCGCCAGTTCTTCCAGATCGGCGTCGAGAGCTTTGGCGCGGGCACGCCCGAGAGCGAGGTCGAAAGCCTGGTGATGCTCTTCGATTTCCTGAAGGCGCTGGGCCTCACGCAGCTGGAGCTCAGCATCAACTCCGTGGGCACCCCGGCCTGCCGCCCCGCGTTCCACGACGCCATCCGCACCTTCTTCCAGGGCCGCCAGGAGCACTTCTGCGCGGACTGCCACCGCCGCATCGCCGAGAATCCCCTGCGCGTGCTGGACTGCAAGATCCCCACCTGCCAGGAGGCGCTGGAGGGCCACCCGCTACTGGTGGATTTCCTGGACGAGGACAGCCGCGCCCATCACGCCCGGCTCAAGGAGCTGCTGAAGGACGTGGGCATCCCCTTCGTCGAGAACCCGCGCCTGGTGCGCGGCCTGGACTACTACACCCGCACGGCCTTCGAGGTGCTGTCCTCGGATCTGGGCGCGCAATCCGCGCTGCTGGGCGGCGGGCGCTACGACGGGCTGGTCAAGCAGCTCGGCGGGCCCGACACCCCCGCCTTTGGATGGGCCATCGGCCTGGATCGCCTGGCCATGCTGCTTTCGCAGATCCGCGGCGAAGCGCCGGGCGAACAGGCGATCACGCTCATTCCCCTGGGCGAAGCCGCCACGCGGCGCGCCTTCGGCCTGGCCCGGGAGGCCTGGAGCGAAGGGCTGGCGCTGAACCTGGAAACCCGCGGCGGCGCGCTGAAGAAGGCGCTGACCACGGCCAATCGCCAGGGCGCGCGCTGGGCCCTGCTGCTGGGCGACGGCGAGCTGGAACAAGGCGTCATCACCGCGCGCGATCTGGCTTCGGGCTCCCAGGAGACCTGGCCCCTCGCCGACGTGATCGCCCGCATCAAGGCCCTTGCGTGACCCCGCGCAAGCGCGAAGACCCCTTTGAACACGCGGCCTTGAGCATGCTCATCGCCGCGTCGCGCCGCTACGTGAAGCAGGCCATCGGCACGCTGGGCGAACCCTTCGATCTCAATGCCTATCAATACTGGATGCTATGGATCCTGCGCGGCCAGGGTCCGATGTCCCTGAGCGATCTCGCTGCGCGCATGTGGATGGATCACCCGACCACGTCCCGCCTGGTGCACGCGATGGAAAAGGAAGGCCTGGTCCAGCTCTCCCCGGACCCGAATCATGGCCGCAGGCTGCGCATCCAGATCGCCCCCGATCAACAAGAGCGTGTCGAGGCCATCTGCGCCCAGGCCGACGCCTACCGCGAGCGCTTCGAGCAGGGGCTCAGCGAAGACGAGCTGCGCCACATGCGCAGCGGGCTGGCCAAGGTCATCACCAATCTGGAAGGGCTGCTGGACGACTGGAAGCACGACGGC
>DAOPYE010000088.1:0-10577 GCA_035352715.1 Holophaga sp.
TCAAAGCCCTTGTCGGCAAACACAAGCAGGGCGGCGTCCATCAGGCGCGTGCGGGTGTCCTGGGGCGGTGTCGGATCGGCGGGTCGGTGGTTCATGAAATGCCTATGCCTCAATCAAACGGTTGATTAAGCCGTGGGTTTAGCTTAATCAATCGATTAATCCATCGCAAGCCCACTAAAAAAGAAGCCGCCTTTCGGATTGCAAGGCGGCTTCTCGATTGGGATTCAGTCGATCTATTTCTTGAAGAATCCCAAAATTGCCTTGGCGACATCCTCCAGCATGGTCTCGGTCATTTCGGGGTAGACCGGCAGGCTCAGCACTTCGCTGGCGGCGAGTTCGGAGGCGGGCAGCTGGCCGGCCTTGTAGCCCAGATCCGCGAAACAGGGTTGCTGGTGCAGGCAGATGGGATAGTAGACGGCGCAGCCGATGCCCAGGGACTTGAGGTGGGCCTGGAAGGCATCGCGCTTGCCCTTCTTCACCTGCACCGTGAACTGGTTGTAGATGTGGCGGCCATCGGGGACCACCTCCTTGGGCAGGACCAGATCCTCTTCGCTGAGGGCTTCCAGGCGCTTGAGGTACCACAGGGCGTGGGCGCGGCGGCCTTCGTGCAGGAATTCCAGCAGGGGCAGCTTGGCGCGCAGCACCAGCGCCTGGAATTCGTCAATGCGACCGTTCATGCCCACTTCGTGGTGGACGTAGACGGGCTCCATGCCGTGGACGCGCAGGCGCCGGACCTTGTGGAACAGGCTCTCATCATCGCGGATCAGCGTCAGCCCCGCGTCGCCGAACGCGCCCAGGTTCTTGGTGGGATAGAACGAGCAGCCCGTCATATCGCCGAACTGGCCCGCGGACTTGCCCCAGCCCTTGGCACCCAGGGACTGGCAGGCGTCCTCGATGACCGGGATATTGTGCTTCTTCGCCACGTCCATGATGGCGGGCATTTCGGCCAGCTGGCCGAACAGATGCACGGGGATGATGGCCTTGGTGCGTGGCGTGATGGCGGCTTCCACCATGGCGCCCGTGATATTGAACGTGGCGGGGTCCAGGTCGATGAACACGGGCTTGGCACCCAGGCGGGAGACGACCCCAGCCGTGGCGAAGAAGGTGAAGGTGGGGATGATCACTTCGTCGCCGTGTCCCACGCCCAGTCCCATGAGCGCCACCAGCAGCGCGTCCGTGCCGCTGGACATGCCCACCGCGTATTGGGCGCCGGTGTACTCGGCCAGTTCTGTCTCCAGGCCCTTCACGTTCTCGCCCAGGATGAAGGCCGAGCGGTCAATGAGGCCTGAAAGCCCATCGAGCACTTTCTGCTTCACGGCGGCGTTCTGGGGGGCGAGATCAAGCATGGGAACGGACATGGCGAACTCCAGGTTGAGCCTTTAGTATGGCAGGCCCCTTTCTTTCCCCGGGTCACAGCTGCGTTTGTTTCACGGGATCGAATTCTTCCAGGGGCCGATCCGGTGGGATGGTTCATGGGTGGGCGGTTGCATTTTCTTGAAGGTCGTCGCTGGATTTTCTCATCCTTTGACGTGGATCGGACGATAACTGAAGAGTCCGCATCTCTGATGGATCTGCCCATGGTTGATGACACGTCGCGCCGCCGGTTCCCTCGCCTCAGCACGGGTTTGGAATATGGCGTCTGCTGCAAATTCGCCGGGAAGATCCTGGTCAGGGCCGAACTGCAAAACCTGAGTGCGGGCGGGTGTGGCCTTCGGGTGCCCAGGGCGGAAGCCGCAGGCATTGAGATGGGCGCACGCTTTGATGAGCTGTATCTGAAGCACCCCCGCCTTCCCTATGTCCCCCTGGAAGGGCTGGTCATGTGGATGCTTGGCAAGGTCCCCGGGAACACCTCGGGTGATGTGCTGGTGGGGCTGGAGTTCACGGCAGTCACGCCCATCGTTCAGCTCCTCATTCAGGAGCATGTCCAGAAATGTCTTTCGGGGCAGCATCCATGAACGGATCCGATCTGACGGCGTTTCGATTGCTGCTCGACCATCTGGATCTGACGAGCGTTGCGGATCCGATTCGCTACTTTCAGCTCCTCTCCGAATTGAGTCCAGAGGAGATCGCCGCGGAGCTCAAGCCGCGCCTGTTGCGGGTCAGCACGCCGAAAGAGCACCGGGCGTTGTTCGTCGAGGCGGCGTTCTACTATCCCTGTCGGGAGTGGATCGACACGCTGGGGCTTCTGCTGCGCCGCGAGACGGGACCCATCACGTTTTCGGTGGGGGTTTGGGCGCTGGGGCGCATGGGTTCGGGTGCGTCGGTGACGCTCGGCGCGCTGTACGACGCCTGCACGAATCCCGAATTCAAGGAGCTGATCTCCCACGAAATCCTGCGCACGGATCCGCGCCAGGCCTTCAAATACCACTTGAAACGGTTGATGGAGGGCAGCGCCAATACGCGGGTGGCGAACGAAGCCGCCCAGGAACTGGTCCGCATCGTCAGCGGCGAACACCTGGCCGAACTGGCACCCCTGGCTCGTCACGAGGATCTGCTGATCGCCCGGCAGGCCCTGAAGCTGCTCGCCCAGATCCAGACGCCGGAAGCCGGAGCCTTCTTCCTGACCTTTCTCCAGGACACCCACGCCGAGATCCTGGCGGATCGGGATCTGCGGGAAACTCTCGGCCTGTTGAAAGGCGCGCCCACGCCCACGCTGCTAGGCCTCCTCGCGCCCCAGGTTGCCGATGTATTCGGGGCGGAGGAGATGGAAGGCTTTGAAGGCGGCGGATTGCCCCAGCGCCTGCAGATCGTGGCCCGGATCCGGGCCAGGGTGCAAACGCCGAGGGATGGTTTTCTGGCGGAAGCCCTGGCCCTGGTGGTGGAGGGCCGCTGGACTCAGTGGCCGACCTTCCTCACGGAGGCTTCCGACGCCCTGCAGCGCCGGGCCCGGAACGCGATCATCGCCATGGACATCAGCGCCCACGCGGTGGGCGATCTGGCGGTGCAAGGCATGGCCGATTTGGCGGCCGTGCAGGCGGCCGTACAGGCGGCCTACGTGGCCCAGACGGGCAAAGAAGGCGTGGCCACGGTGTTCGGGAAGCTCGTTCCAGCAGAGGACCTTGAGGGGCTGGAGTGCCTGCTGGCGGGCCAGGAGGCCGCCTCGCGCGCCGCCGCGCTGGAAGCGGTGGGGAACCGCAAGGAACCGGCCCTCTTGAGCTTCCTGCTGCGCGCCTGCAAGGATCCCATCGTGGAGACGGCCCGCCGCGCCATGGCCTCCGTGGGGCAGATCCCGGAAGCCGAGGCGATGGTGCTGGAGCTCTTGCACAGCGCCAATGGCGATGAGGTGCGGCTGGCGCTGGACATCGCGGGGATCGGGCGCATGGCCGGGCTTGTCCCAGAGATCCTCAAGAACCTGGATGCGGCTCCGCGGGAGGAGCTGATGGTCGCCTGCGTGGAGGCCCTGGGGCTCATCGGCTCAGTGGAGGCGGCCCCCGTGCTCCTGGGCCTGTTGCATTCAGGTCAATCCCAACGTCTGCAGTCCGCGCTGATCCTTGCCTTGGGGCAGATCGGGGACGTGGATGCAGTCCTGTCCGCTGCGGAGCGCGCCAACGAGATGCGCAACCCCCAGATCCACATGCTGGTCGCCGAATCCATCCTGCAGATCCACGGCACCATTCCGCTCGCGCCACGGGCCGTGGATCTCTTCCGCCAGCAGGTGCGCGGCGCCTGGGAGGAAAAGAATCCCTGGTCCACGCGGCAGCGCCTGATCCTCGCCATGCAAAACCTTCAGACCGACGATGGCGTTTTCTGCCAGGAGATGGCCACCCTGGCCGCGACCACCCTTGCGGACAAGCGCTGCCAAACGGCTTGGTCGCCCACGGATCAAACGGCCATCAAGGCCGTGATCCAGGAGCTTCAGCTTCGGGCTTCGAAATAGGCTACTGGGCGGTCTCTGCGCTGGCGTCCGTCTCGTCCGCAGGGGCGTCAGCAGCCTCCTGGGCCTTGGCGGGGCGCATGAGCGGGAAGAGGATGACGTCGCGGATGCTCTGATTGTTGGTCATGAGCATGGTCATGCGATCGATGCCGATGCCCAGGCCGCCGGTGGGCGGCATGCCGTGTTCCAAGCTGTCGACGAAATCCTGGTCCAGCAGCATGGCCTCGTCGTCACCCGCCTCGCGCATGGCGATCTGGGCCTGGAAGCGCTCCATTTGGTCGATGGGGTCGTTCAGCTCGGAATAGGCGTTGGCCAGTTCCATCCCAGCCGCGAACAGCTCGAAGCGATCCACGAAGGCCGGATTATCCGGCAGCGTCTTGGTGAGCGGGCTGAGTTCGATGGGGTACTCGGTGATGAAGGTGGGCTGGATCAGCTTTTCTTCCACATGGTGTTCGAAGAGATCGCCCAGCAGGATGCCCGCGGGCTTTGTCTCGGTGTCTTCGATGTGGGCTTCCTTGGCCAGGCAGCGGATCTCGGCGTCGTTCTCCAGGCGGGAACGCTCGATGCCTGCGAATTCGGCGATGGAATCCTTCAGCGTCAAGCGGCGGAAAGGCGCCTGGTAGTTGATGGTGTGTTCGCCGAACGCGCGTTCCGTGCCACCGCACAGGGTGGCGACTTCCTGGAACAGGTTTTCCGTCAGCACCATCACGTCGCGCAGATCCTCGCCCGCGGCGTAGCTCTCCAGCGTCGTGAACTCGGGATTGTGCTTGTAGCTGATGCCCTCGTTGCGGAAGCAGCGGTTGATCTCGTAGACCTTGTCGAACCCGCCCACGATCAGGCGCTTCAGGAACAGCTCCGGCGCGATGCGCATGTAGAGCGGGATGTTCAGCGCGTTGTGGTGCGTGACGAAGGGCCGGGCTGTGGCGCCGCCGGGGATGCTCTGCATCATGGGCGTCTCCACCTCCAGGTAGCCCAGGCGCTCCATGTAGCGGCGCACGCCCGCGACGATCTTCGAGCGGATCTGGAACACCTGCAGCACCTCGGGGTTCGAGGCCAGATCCAGGTAGCGCTGGCGGTAGCGGATCTCCTTGTCCTGCAGTCCGTGCCACTTCTCCGGCAGGGGTCGCAGCGCCTTGGTGAGGAACTGCAGCTCCGAGGCGCGCACGCTCAGCTCGCCCGTCTTGGTGCGCATCAGTGTGCCCGAGACGGAGATGAAATCGCCCAGATCCAGGAGCTTCAGGATCTCCCAATCCCGCTCGCTCAGATCGTTCTTGCGGAAGTAGGCCTGCAGCTTCTGGCCGCCCTCGCTCAGGTGCATGAACACGCTCTTGCCCATCTCGCGGATGGCGATGATGCGGCCCATGGTGCTCACGGGGATGGGCTCGGATTCCAACTGCTCGACCGTGCGCTCTGCGAACTCGATGATGATGTCCTGCAGGCCGTACGTCCGTTTCGCCTTGGCCGGGTAGGCCTCCACGCCGAGGGATTTCAGCTTTTCCAGCTTCTCGATGCGGATCTGGCGATAGGGATTTTCGGCCATGGGTGCTCCAACGCGGCAGGGCTGCCAAACCTCCAGTCTACCGGAGGAGGCTCGGGTCTGCCTTCAGTGAAAACCGATGTGTCCGCCGGGCGCGCGCTGGCCGGGGCTCTTGCAGAAGGCGATGAAGGGGATGGCGATCACGAAGATCAGCGCCAGGAAGGCGAAGACATCCACGAAGCTCATGAGGAAGGACTGGCGCGAGACCTCCAGGCCAATGACGCCCGTGGCCAGGTGCTTGCTTGAGACGGGATCAAGCCCCGAGCGCGCGAAGATGCCCGTCGAAAGGCTCTGGGCGCCCAGCTGGTACGTGCCGCTGTAGGGCGTGATGTTCTCGACTAGGCGCACCTGATGGAATTGCGCGCGCTGGGTGAGGATCGTGGTGCTGAGCGCGATGCCCACGCTGCCGCCCTCGTTGCGCAGCAGATTGAACATGCCGGATGACACACCCACCAGCTTGGGTGGGATGCGCAGGATGGATTCCGTGGCGATGGGCACCAGCACCATGCCCAGGCCGAAGCCCTGGAAGATCCACGCGATGATCATGTAGGCCATATCCGTGCTGAGGCTGAGCTGCGTCAGCATGACCATGGAAATGATCAGCGCCAGGAATCCCGTGCCCACGAGGATGCGCACATCAACCTTGCCCGCCAGTCCGCCCGCGATGCCCATGGCGAAGATGGAGGCAACGCCTGCGGGCGCCAGCACCACGCCCGCCCAGGTGGGCGTGAAGTTCAGCAGGTTCTGCGCGAAGAGCGGCAGGCAGATGAAGGCGCCATACATCCCGAAGCCCGCCAGGAAGATCAGCAGCATGCCGCTGGCGAACTCTGGCAGCTTGAAGATCCGCAGATCCACCAGCGGGTTCTCTGCCGTGAGGGAACGCCAGATGAACAGCGCCAGACCCAGGAAGGCCAGCCCGGCGAAGACGCGGATGGTGTTGCTGGCGAACCAGTCGTAGCGCTCGCCGCGATTGAGGAACATCTCCAGGAAGCCCAGCCCCACGGCGATGAAGATCAGGCTGGCGAAATCCACCCTGCCCTCGGGCTTCTCCAGGTAGGGGGGATCCTCGATGAAGGTGTAGGCCAGATAGAACGCCACGAGGCCCGCCGGGATGTTGATGTAGAAGATCCACGGCCAGGACCAGTTGTCCGTCAGCCAGCCGCCCAGCAGGGGACCGGCGATGGGGCCGCAGATGGCGCCGATGCCGTAGAGCGCCGCGCCCAGCCCCTGTTGTTCCGCCGGAAAGGCCTCCAGCGTGATGGCCTGCGACATGGGCACCATGGCTCCGCCCGCCAATCCCTGAATGACGCGCATGAGGATGAGGAAGCTCAGATTGGGCGCGATGCCGGACCCGAAGGACGCCAGCGTGAAGATTGCGAGACACAGCAGGTACAGGCGCTTGCGCCCGAAGAAGTTCGCCATCCAGCCCGTGATGGGCAGGACGATGGCGTTGGCCACCAGATAGCTGGTGATCACCCAGGTGATCTCGTCCGTGCCCGCGGCGAAGGTCCCCTGCATGTGGGGCAGGGCGACATTGGCCACCGACGTGTCCAGCACTTCCATGAAGGTGCCCAGCATGCACGTGAGGCCCACGATCCACTTGTAGGCGTTGCCGTGCCGTTCGGCGAGGGAGATATCGCTCATGGGTCCGCTTTCGGGCTATTCGCGGGTATCGATTTCGGCGCTCACGGTGAGGCCCAGGCGCAGCTTCTTCTGGGGATCGGCGCCGGGTTCCAGCTTGATCTTCACGGGCACGCGCTGAACCACCTTCACCCAGTTGCCCGTGGCGTTCTCCGGCGGCAGCAGGGAAAACGTCGCGCCGGTGCCCGCCGCCAGGCTCTCCACCCGGCCGTGGAAGGTCGTCTTTTCATCCAGATCGGACACCAGCTTCACCGGCTGGCCCGGCTTCACGCGGCGCAGCTGCGTCTCCTTGAAATTGGCCTCCACCCAGATCTCCTCCTGCCCGAGGGGCACGATGGCGCAGAGCGGCTGTCCCGGCGCCACGACCATGCCGACCTCGCCCAGCTTGCGGCTGATGTAGCCATCGCAGGGCGCCACGATGGTGCAGTACGAGCGCTGGAGCTTGGCAGCTTCGAGTGCGGTCTGGGCCACCCCCACCTTGCTCTGGCTCACGCCCAGCAAACCGCGGGTCGCGGCCACCTGCTTGTGGGCGGCTTCGACCTGCGCCGCGGCCACATCCGCGCCGGTATTGGCTTGATCGAATTTCTGCTTGGGGATGGAATTGTGCTGGTAGAGCGCGGTGAACCGCGCCTTTTCAAGATCAGCCAGCTTTTTTTGGCTGGTGACGGCCTCAACCTGGGCGCTGGCCTGGGCGATCTGGGCCTGGTTCAAGGAAAGCGCAGACCCGGCTTCCTTCAGCGAGGCTTCGGCTCTGGCGATGGCGGCGTCGTAATCCCGAGGGTCGATGGTGGCGATCACCTGGCCCGCCTTCACGAACTGGTTTTCCTGCACCTCGATGGTGACCAGGGGGCCTGGAATGCGCGACGCGACCGAGACGACGTGCCCCTTCACGTAGGCGTTATCCGTTTCGATGAAGACTTGGCCGTGTCGCCATTCGATGACGCCCCAAACGGCGCCCGCGGCGGCGATGCCGAGGATCACGCTGAGAGAGATCCACTTCTTTGCGGCCATGTCATTTCTCCTTGGCGATGCGGATGGTCGTCACATGCGAATAGAACGCGGGCAGGTCTTCGCCCAGGGTGGCCAGCAGCGCGGCCTGGCGGGCGTAAGCGCGGTAGCGCTTGGCCGCGAGACTGAACCGGCTGTCCGCCAGTACGGCTTCCGCGTCCAGGGCGTCCGTGCTCTTGGCGAGGCCTTCCTTGTATTGGTCTTCCACGATGCGAAGGTTCTCTTCGGACGCCTTCACGTTGGCTTCGGCCGTCTGGACTTCCTGCAGCGCCACCTGAACATCGCGGTAGGCGGCGACCGCGGCGTTGCCGGCCTGGCGTTCGGCTTCGAGCGTCTCGCGCTTGCCCTGCTCCAGTTCGGCGCTGGCGTGGCGCACCTTGGAAGAGCGGGCGCCATCGAAGACCTTCCAGGACAGCCCGATGTACAGGGCGTTTTCGTGGGGATGCAGGCTCCAGCTGTTCTGTTCATAGCTGTGCGCAGCTTCAGCCACGACATTGGGCGTGTAATCCCCGCGCTTCAGTTCGACCTGCTTTTGCAGGGCTTTTGTCTTCGCCTTGAGGGCTTTCACGCCTTCATTTCCTTGCGCGGCCCGCGTGCGACACGAGGTCTCGTCCCAGGGCAGGGCGGGGGGAGCCTCCAGTCCATCGGGCAATTCCAGGGGCGTGGTGGCTTCTTGTCCCATGGCCACGTTCAGGGCTTCGGTCGCTGCGGCTTCCGCGCTATCCAGCGCGCGTTCCACGTCTCCGATCCCGCGCAGGGCGACTTCGGTGCGCAACAGGTCGTTCCGCGCCACGACGCCGTTCTGGTAGAGATCCTGGACGGTCTTCAGATGGTCTTCCAGGCTCTTTCGGCGCTGGAACAGCACTTGGCGCTGGGCCTTTACGTTGAGCAGGGCCACATACCGGGCAGCGACTTCCGCCTGGGCCTGCTTGATCTCTTCGCCGCCCTTCAGGCCGATGGCTTCTTCCTTGGCGCGCGTGGCCGACAGGGCCTTTTCGCGCTTGCCGAAGTCATACAGCAGATAGTCCACCGACAGCTTGTAGCGCCAGGAATCCTTGTCGGCGGTCGGTGTGCCCATGGGTCCCAGGTTCAGGGGGCCGATGGTCATGCCGCCCAGATTGAGAGGCCCGATGGCGACGGGGCCGAAGCGAAGCTCCGGGCGCTCGTCCAGGTTCAGGTGCCCGCCCTGGAAGTTCACTTCCGGCAGGTAGAGGCTTTTCACCTGTCCCGTTTCCTCCAGCGCCTTGGCGCGTTCCAAGCGCGCGTTATCCGCGCGGAACGAGGCCATCTCGGCCCGGCGCAGGGCCTCGGAAAGGCTGAGCGGCTCGGCGCCCAGCGGAATCGCGGCCAGCGCCATCGCAAGAAGAGAAACCGCGGTCGTCCTTGTCATGAAGCCTCCACGCCGTGCAGCAGGCATTGCATCGCTCGGTCCACGCATATCTCGACCTCCTCGCCAGGATGGCGATGGCTGAAGTGCAGGGACGCCTCCAGCGTGCCCAGGCAGAGCTGGGCCAGGAATCCCGGATCCAGGGCGCGCAGCTTTCCCTGCTCCACGGCCGCCTCCAGGCAGGTGCGAAGGCGCGCGAATTCCGTGTCGTAGATGCGGGAGATCCGCGCGCCGAAGCGCGACTGGAACCCCCAGTCGTAATGAACCCGATCCCGGATGAACATGGGCAGAAAGTAGGGCTGCTCCTTGAATTGCTGGGCATAGACCATCGCCAGGCAGCGGATCTGTTGGATGGGATCCTGAAGACCCACCAGGGCCGCTTCGGCACGGTCGTGGAAGGCCTCGGCCCGAAGCTCCATCACCTGTTCGTACAGTTCCTGCTTCGACGGGAAGTGCTCGTACAACCCCTGCATCCCGATCTCCGCTTCTGCCGCGACCTCCTGCATGGTGGCCTCGTCGAAGGGCTTGCGTCCGAAAACCCGCACAGCCGCTTCAAGCAGCAGCTCTCGCCTCTGTTGACGCTCGCGAGCCTTTCGGTCACCGGCCATGGTGCCTCCGAAAATGTTGATTCCTAATTTAGAATTTGAATTCTGAAATGTCAAACAGTGCTGTTCGTCCCCGGGGGCTGAGGATGCCTGCGGGTTCTTCACGGTCTTTGAGCGAGTACAAGAATCCCCCGAAACAACGCCCTGGCGGCTGTCTCGAGGGAGCTGACACCAACTTGCATTCAAAAGGGCACTAATATCCAATCTCGTCCGGCAAGGCGTTTAAGGGAATCCTGATTCGACTCAACCTTTCTGAGGCCGTCGGTTCCAGCGTCAGCCACGGGTGATCCGCCGGTTTTTGGACGCCATTTCCAGACGGGAGCCGCCCAAGGAATGCATTTATTACTCCTCGGGGCCGATTCCAGGGGCCCGGACCGCCACCGATCTCCGATGGTAGGCATCACCATGGCCCAGGACTGGTTGACCCGGCACGGAAAGGTGAGATGCTGGCCGAAACGTTTTGATCTTTGCCAAACCAACCTAGTTCCAGGTCACCACCCCACCATCCAGGTGCCTGGAAACCCC
>DAOPYE010000089.1:0-10526 GCA_035352715.1 Holophaga sp.
GCAAGGATCTGCTGGAATCCCTGCTGCTGGATCCCGTCGCCGAGTTCAGGCTCTTCCTGGGCTACGCCGGCTGGGGCCCGGGGCAGCTGGATATGGAGATCGACCAGGGCGGCTGGGCGCAGCTCCCCTTGAGCCCCGAATGGCTGTTCCCCACGGAGCACAAGGGACTCTGGCAGCGGGCCATCCAGGCGCTCTCGGAGGAAGGTTCTGAGTGAATCGCCCTTCGCCGACCCCAGCCTCCATCCCGGCCCCCGTCGTCGCCCCCCGTTTAGCCTTCGACCCTACGCTGGCGCTGAAGCATCTTCGGAAGGATCCCGCCCTCAAGGCGCTCATTCGCCGCTGCGGTCCCTTCGCGCTGGAGCCAAGCGCATGCCCCAGCCCGTTTCAGGCGCTCGCGGAATCCATCACCAGCCAGCAGCTCAACGCCCGGGCCGCCGCGAGCATCTTCCGGCGGTTCCTGGCCCTCTTCCCCGCGCCGCTATCACCCGCCTCCGTCCTGGGCGCATCCGACGAAACGCTTCGCAGCGCAGGGCTTTCGCGCGCCAAGGCGGCTTCCATCCGCGATCTGGCCCAGAAGGTCGAAACCGGCGAGGTGCCGGATTGGGACCATCTGCGGGGCATGGAGGACGAGGCCATCATCGAGCATTTGACGAAGATCCGTGGCATCGGGCGCTGGACCGTTGAGATGCTGCTGATCTTCCGCCTGGGCAGACCCGACGTGTGGCCCGTGGATGATTTCGCCATCCGCAAAGCCTATGGACAGTTGCTGGGCGAAACCGAGCCCACCCCCAAAGCCATGCGGGCCCACGCGGAGGGCTGGCGCCCCTACCGCAGCGTTGTCGCCTGGTACCTCTGGAGAAGCCTCGATAACTGAAGGGATCAGGTGTAAAAAAAACAGTGACGACCCATTGCGATGGGTCGTTTTTTTTATATCTTTTTCTAAACCGGACATCGCATCGAACCGATGGGTAGTTTTGCATCGTCACCCGTCCCGGTTCAGCAACCACCCATTCATTTATGCAGGAGGATCCATGTTGCAGACGGCCTGCCAGCCCTCAACGCTGCCAATGACGTTCTCGATGACTGCCAACGTCGTTTGCCTGGACGAAGTCCTCTCCTCCTACCAGAGCCCCTTCCGGGCCGCGATCCGCGAAGCGCTGGCCTGGGAAGATTTCGAGTTCACGCAGGGCATTCCCAATCTCCAGCTGGCGCGCGAGATCCTGGTTTCCATTGGCTGCCAAAGCGATTTCGGGGATACCCAGGCCTGGAACTCCTTCCGTCGCTTCCTGGAATGGGCGGACCGCCAGGGCGTGCTGGTGAACCTGGATCACCGACCCGGGGCCTACTCCGTCCATTAGGAACCCTCTCGATCCGCGTTCAAGGGCCGGGCGATCCGGCCCTTGCTCGTTCCTGGAGGAAGCCGAAGGGTGGCATGCGTCACCAAAGAACCCTCTCGGGCGACCCGTTGGGGGACAATGGGATCCGGCGTTGCCCGCGCAAGAGGATCCATGACCCGCATCGACCCCCATTCCTATTACGACGACAGCCAGCCCAAGACCCGCGCCTGGCACCTGCGCCTGCGCGTGGATTTCGAGCGCAAGGTCCTGGATGGCGAGGCCACCCTGCTCTTCCGTAGGCACACGGAGGGCACCCTGGATCTGGACACCCGCGGCCTCACCATCCATCGCGTCTATGTCACCGCCAACGCCGAGGTGCTGCCCTTCGAGTTGGGCCCGGAAGACCCAATCCTGGGCCGCCGCCTGCGGGTGGTGCTGCCGCCAGACACCATGGGCCTCACCATCGCCTACGAGACGAGCCCCGACGCCTCGGGCCTGCAGTGGCTGAACCCCGCGCAGACCGAGGGCAAGCAGCACCCCTTCCTGTTTAGCCAATGCCAGGCCATCCACGCCCGCAGCCTGCTGCCCTGCCAGGACTGCGCGGTGGTGCGGGTGCCCTACGACGCCCAGGTGCTGGTGCCCGATCCCCTCTCGGCCGTCATGAGCGCGAACCTTCAGGCCGTGCTGCCCGCCTTCCCCGGCTGGCGGATGTTCAAGTTCAAGATGCCCCAGCGCATCCCGCCCTACCTGTTCGCCCTGGCGGTCGGCGAGCTGGAAAGCCGCGATCTGAGCGCGCGCAGCCGCGTCTGGGCGGAACCGGGCACCGTGGACCGGGCCGCCTGGGAGTTCGCCGAGGTGGAATCCATGATCCAGGCGGCGGAGGGCTTGTTCGGCCCCTACGACTGGGACCGCTTCGACCTCCTGGTGCTTCCGCCCTCCTTCCCCTACGGCGGCATGGAAAATCCGCGGATGACGTTCCTGACGCCCACCCTGCTCTCTGGTGACCGCAGCCTGGTGGATGTGGTGGCCCATGAACTGGCCCATAGCTGGACGGGCAACCTAGTGACCAACGCCACGGCAGAACACTTCTGGCTGAACGAAGGCTTCACGGTCTGGGCCGAACGCCGCATCCTGCGCGCCCTGCACGGACCCGAAGCGGAAGCGCTGGGCTGGGCCATCGGCGAGCGCGATCTGGCGGAATCGCTCAAGCGCTTCAGCCAGCATTCCGAACTCACCCGGCTGCGCACCCACCTGGAAGGCATCGACCCCGACGAAGCCTTCAGCAACATCCCCTACGAAAAGGGCGCCCGCCTGGTGCGCGCGCTCGAACTGGCCGCCGGACCCGAGGCCTTCGAGAGCTTCCTGCGCGCCTACATGACCCACTTCCGGTTCACGTCCATCACCACCGAGCAGTTCTGCGCTTTCGTGGAAGAACAGCTCCCCAGCCTGCTGGACCAGGTGAACGCCAAGGCCTGGCTGGATGGCGAGGGCCTGCCCGCCAACGCGCCGACCTTCCATTCCGAGCGCCTGGAAACCCTGACCGCCATGGGAACGGCCTGGGCGAAGGGCGAACGGCCCGAACCCGCCGCCATGGCGGCCTGGGACCCCAAGGAACTGTTGATCTTCCTCCAGCACCTGCCCCGCGAACTCAGCACCCAGGATTGCGCCTGGCTGGACGAGCAGCTCCAGCTCACCTCGCGCGGGAATCACGAGATCCTGGTGGAGTGGCTGTCCATCGCCGCCGCCAGCGATTACGAGCCAGCCTTCCCCAAGCTGCGGGAAGTCCTGGGCCGCGTGGGCCGCATGAAATACCTGCGCCCCCTCTACGCCGCCCTGGGCCGCCATCCCCGCACCCAAGCCCTGGCCAGGGAGGTCTTCGAATCCGCCGCGCCCGGCTATCACAGCCTTTCCCGCCGCGTGGCGCAAGGCGTGATGGAGAGCTGGAACTGAAGCCCCTATTAAGAGACGCGCCTCTCGGATGCCTTCAGCCGAGAGGCGCGGCGGCTTCGGCCGCAGAAAGGGCAGCCCACGCCGCAGCCCAGGTCGCTCCCGGTTGGTTGACGGGAGGAACGGGACCATCGTTGGCCTGTCCAAGCCGATCCAGGAACTCCGATCGCGGAAGGATCTCGGCGCCCAGATGGGTAAGGTTATCGTTCGGCACCTGGCCATCGATGAACTGGAAGCCCTGGTGCCAGACGAAGGCGCACAGGGCGGCGAAGGCGGCGCGCGAGGCGTAGTCCACGCGCGAGAACATGCTCTCGCCGAAAAAGGCCGCCCCCAGCGAGACGCCGTAAAGTCCACCCACCAGTTCGCCGGCCTTGAAGGTCTCGAAGGAATGGGCGAAGCCTGTTTGGTGCAGGGCCAGGTAGGCTTCGCGCATGGCGGGGGTGATCCAGGTGCCGGGCTGGTTTGCCCTTGGGATCTCGGCGCAGCCGTGGATCACGTCCGCAAAGCAGGTGTCCACGCGGATCTCGAAGCCGCAATGCCGAAGCGCACGGCGCGTCCGCCGGGACAGGTGCTCCTGCCCCGGCAGGAACAGCGCGCGCTGGGGCGGCGACCACCAGAGGATGGGCTCCTCGGCCCCGAACCAGGGGAAGATGCCCAGGCGATAGGCATTCAGCAGCCGGGCCGGGGAGAGATCCCCGCCAACCGCCAGGAGGCCATCCGGCTCGGCAGCTTCCGGATCCGGAAAGATCGGCACCGCCCCCAGGCGGTAGATGGTCATATCGGCCTCATCCCGTCGTGAAGCGGCGCCACGTGCCCGGACGCCTGTCAGCGCATGGAAGAGGATGACGCAATCGCCTTGGTCCTCACGGCCCAGGGTTGCATGAAGTCCTGCCAGGTCAGCCAGGCCACCAGTTCGTCGGCCATGGCGCGGTTATCGGGAACGCGGGGATGCGTCGTGGACCAATGCCCGAAGACGAAGTGGCTGATGCGAGGATCTCCCGCTTCCAGCTTGGAGACGACCGTCTCCCAGGCCCGGCACAGATCGGTGTTCGTGGCCCCTCCGCTCATGCCGCCGCGCAGCAGCACGATGTGCGCGGACGGACGCTGCCTGCGCATGGCCTTGACCAGATCCACATAGCGGTCCACGAA
Source organism: Holophaga sp. (assembly GCA_035352715.1). Taxonomy (GTDB): domain Bacteria; phylum Acidobacteriota; class Holophagae; order Holophagales; family Holophagaceae; genus DAOPYE01. The sequence continues at coordinate 4,434 of DAOPYE010000089.1, forward strand.
GTCAACCGGGAAAGGCTGCTTCTGGCTTCGGCTGAAGGAGGCGTCGTTCTCGCCCAGGTTCACAAACACGACATCCGGTGTCCAACTCAGATCCGCTTTCGCGGCCGCGAGATGCGCCAGCGACGTTTTGGAATCCCCGGTCCATGGCGACGTGACGCGGGGATAGAGCCTGTCCCACACCTGATCGGCGGTGACATCCACATAACCCATGCAGATGCCCATGCCGCTAACCGAGATGTTGCGGTGATCCGCCTGGAACGCCGCAGCGGTCATCGCCGCCCAGCCCTTCGCCGCGTTGTGGCTGGTGCGGTTGTCCCACTGGTCCAGCTCGCCATCCTCGCTGCAGGCTCCGGCGGTGATGGAATCGCCGAGGAACTCCATCTTCAGCTTGTACGCGGGTTCTGCGGCGGCAAACACGCGAGCCCCGGCCTGAAGGACGATCCCACGGAATCGGGCCGCCCCCACATAGGCCTCGGTGCGTTTGAAAAGCCGCATCCGGTGCCGGCCGGCGCCCAGGGGCAGGAAATGGATCCAGCGCGTGTCCGAACCCTCCTGGATGGGAACGACATGGTTCACGCCATCGATCCACACATCAAATGCGTTCTGGCCGTGCAGTTCGTCGAACACGAGCGCCAGTTGTTCGCCTTCGAAGTCCACGCTGACGCGGCTGCCCTGCCAGATGATCACGGGCGCATCCTTGACGGACGCGTCAATGCGCCCTTCGTAGCGGAACTCGGGCGCGTCCGCCTTCACCATGATCGGCTTGCTGGATTCCGCCGGGGCCGCCACCAGCGAGATTCCCAACCCGGCCACCATCGCGGATAAACAGATGTCACGTATGAACACCTTCATCTCCTTGCTGCCTTAGCAGTCAAATCCTTGCTGCGTTTGCAGTCATAAGCATAGCGCCCGACGTCAGTCCTCCAGCGCGTCGAGGTCATCGCCATCAACATTGTCCGCCGCATCATCCCCCGCATCGCCAGACGCGTCGCCATGGGTTCCCATGTGCTGGATGAAATCATCCACCGCGCCCTGAATCATCTCCAGGGCCCGCGGCAGCAGCGGCTTGAAATCCGCCGGATCCTTCAGCAGCAGCTCCACCGAAGCCCAGGTGTCGCCCTGCTGGGAATAGACCTTCACCACCTTGTTGTCGCTGTTCACCGCATCGGCGGCGGCCAGGGCCTGTTCGCGCTCGCCGGGGGCCTCATGCTTCCAGAAATTTGGAAACACGAGCCGGAAATACCGAGGATCATCCTCCGTGACCTGGATGAAGTAATTGCCCTTCCCTTTCTGGAATTCCACATCGCCGTCCGCGTCCAAGCTGGGCGCATAGCCCACCTGCTTCAGTCCGGCCAGGTAGAGATTCTGAAGCTGCTTCCGGGAGTAACCCGTCTTGTCAGCCGCCGTCAGGGACACGGCTCCGAAGAGCAACAGCACTGATAGCCATAGGGCGGATCGTCTGGAAGCGGTCATGTGGCTCATCTCCGGGTAGAACACCTAGGCCATTCTGAGCGCATGGCCGACGGTTTTCACCATTCTGGAACGGGCCGCTGCTGCCACAACCAGATGATGTAGTCCACATCGACGGGAGTGCCCCCGATCTGCTTGAGCCGCGTCATCATTTGCCCCCGATGGTGCTGCGTGTGCATCGCCACCTGCACCAGCGCTTCAGCGACGGGAATCTCGCACCCAGGAAACCAGGGAATCGCCACCGGCCCACCGGCGGCATCGGGATCCAGCTTCGCCAGAAAATCCGCCAGCTGCGCGTGGGTCGCCCGGCTCCAGTCATGGAGCACGGCAAAGGATGGAATGGGCAGATCCAGCCACGGGGCGCGTATCTCGCCGCTGAGGATCTGGGCCCAGGGCAAATCGTCCTCGCCACGCAGCACCTTCAGGAAGAACTCCTGCGTGGCCGTGATGTGCGCCTGGCGCTGGCGCAGTTCCAGATCCTCGGGATCCGGGGCCTTCCCCCAGGCCTCGAACAGCCGCGCATCCGCCCAGGCCGCGTGCTTCAGCAGATCCGTGAGATGCGCGATGTCCAGCATGGCGTCCTCCTACTTCTTCAGCGTGTTCCAAAGGAAGGTGTAGGCCAGCGCAGAGAAATGCGCGGCCTGGCGGCTATCGGCGCCCGCGCCATGGCCGCCTTCGGTGTTCTCGAAATAGCGAACATTCGCGCCCATTTCCTGCATCTTCGCCATCATCTTGCGCGCATGGGCGGGATGCACCCGGTCATCGCGGGTGGTGGTCATGAAGAACGTGGGGGGATAGTTCACGCCTGATTTCAGGTTGTGGTAGGGCGAGAAAGTCTGGATGAAGGCCCATTCTTCTGGCTTGTCGGGATCGCCGTATTCGGCCATCCACGATGCGCCCGCGAGCAGGTGCGAATAGCGCTTCATGTCCAGCAGCGGCACCTGGCAGACGACCGCGCCCAGCAGCTGCGGGTAATGGGTGAGCATGTTGCCCACCAGCAGGCCGCCGTTGCTTCCGCCCTGGATGCCCAGGTGCTTTGGCGAAGTCACCTTGCGCGCCGCCAGATCCTGCGCCACCGCGGCGAAATCCTCGTAGGCCCGCATGCGGTTCTGCTTGAGCGCCGCCTGATGCCAGCGGGGCCCGTACTCGCCGCCGCCGCGAATATTGGCCAGCACATAGACTCCGCCCTTTTCCAGCCAGGCCTTGCCCAGCGCGCCGCTGTAATAGGGAATCTCGGAAACCTCGAAGCCGCCGTAGCCGCCCAGCAGGGTGGGATGGGAACCATCCAGCTTCAGGCCCTTGGGGGACACCTGGAAGTAGGGCACCCGCGTGCCATCCTTGGAGGTGACAAAGTGCTGGCTGATCTCGCAACGGGAAGCATCGAAGAAGGCGGGCGCGCTCTTCAAGGTTTCAGGCTTTCCACCCACGCGACCCATGCACAGCGTCGCGGGCGTCAGGAAATCCGTGACGTCCATGAAGTAGTCGTCCGATGCATCCGCATCCACGCCGGAGACGCTCACGGAGCCCATGTCCGGCGCGCCCAGGAAGGGCTCGCGCTTCCAGTCGCCCGTCTCCACGGGCGTCAGCACGGAGAGGCGGTTCTTCACATCGTCCAGCACATTGAGGATCAGGTGATGGCGCGTCCAGCTGAAGCCCTCCAGCGACGTGGTGGCGGTGGGTTCGAAGAGCATCACCAGCTGCCGCTTGCCCGCCATGTAGTCGTCAAAGCGCGTGGCCAAAAGCGAACCGGAGGGATAGGTCTTGCCGTTCACGGTCCAAGCGGTGCGCGGCTTGACCAGCAGCCATTCGCGGAAGACGGAGCCTTCGGCGTCGCTGGGGATCTCGACCCGCTTCTGGGATCCGTCCTTGCCCAGCAGGAACATCTCGCTGGTGAAGAACGACGGCGTCTTGACGACGAAGTCGCGCTCGAAGCCGGGCGTGGCGTCGTGGTAGGCGCTGGCCACCATATCCGTATCCTTCACCTCGAAGACGGTCCGGGCCGAAGCCAGCGGCGTGCCGCGCTTCCACACCTTGACGATGCGGGCGTATCCCGAGGTCGTCATGGAGCCAGGCCCGAAATCCGTGCCCACGAAGACCGTATCCGCGTCGATCCAGGAGATCTCGCTCTTGGCTTCCGCGAGCTGGAAGCCGTCCTTCACGAAAGTCTTGGTTTCCACATCGAATTCGCGCACCACGCAGGCGTCGGATCCGCCCCGCGATAGCGAGACCAGGCAGCGGCGATGGTCGGGCTTGAGGAACTCGGCGCCATGGAACACCCAGCTTTCCTTCTCGGCCTTTCCGAGGGCATCGATATCCAGCACCACATCCCACTTGGGATCGGCCTTCCGGTATTCATCCAGCGTCGTGCGCCGCCAAACGCCGCGAGGATTCTGGGCGTCCTTCCAGAAGTTGTAGAGCCAGGCGCCCCGGCGGTTCACGTAGGGGATCTTGGCGTTGGGATCCATGATCCGGCGGATCTCGGATTCCAGTTTCTGGAAGCTCTCCGTGCCCACCAGTTCCTTTTCCGCTGCGGCATTGCGGGCCTTCACCCAGGCCATGGGCTTTTCGCCGGTCACATCCTCCAGCCAGACATAGGGGTCTGCGGCCAGTTTCGACTCCGTGGCCGGTTTCGGCTCCGCCCCGTTCAGTCCAACCATCGCCGCTCCAGACAAGATCAAAGGCATCCAACGCATGGGCATCCTCGCTTCCCTTCCACGAGTATCCCGCGAAGGCGTCCCGCGCAAGCTCTCTGGCTGTGATCCTCGGCGCGATTGGCGGCGCTTCAGCTCCTTCCAAAGCCCGAACGGACGAGCATCCAGACCTCCTTGAGCAGCAAGACCAGCGCCAGCAGCGGTGCCAACCGAAGCCCGATGTGCATCATCTGCAAGACCAAGTGGGCCACCGGCAGCGGCATCACATGGACCAGGGATTCCGCGGCGGGATGGCCGACGTGGAAGGCAATCCACACCAAGATGCCCACGTTGAACGCCCCCAGCAGGATCTTCGCCCAGCGCAGGCCGATGTTCCAGCAGCCCGTGCGCAGCACCGCCACCCCAAGGGCTACCTGGGCGATCAGACATCCATTCACCCAGGCCATGGGCAGATGGATGCCCAGATCCGCCAGCGTGATCCGCGTCAGCGCGGGAATCCGCATCAGGGGCGAGAACCGGCCAGAAGCATTCAGAAGCACGAGCAGGAAAATGGGCCCCAGGATCTCCAGCCAGGCTTCCACCATGGAAACGCGATCCGCCGGACGGCGCGGCTGCTCGGGCAGCGCCAGAGGATCCCATTCATCGGGTTTCCCAATTCCATCGCCCGAAGATCGGCGATCCATCACGGCGAAGATCAGCACCAGCACGCCCAGGGAACTCCAGAAGGACGAGACGAAGGTGCCCAGGCCGCGCAGCAACACCCAACCCAAATCGCCCCCGGATCCCGCAATCAGCGCCATCACCACGGGAATGAAGGCGGCCAGGGCCAGCGCCAGGGAGACCGCGCCGAGCGTCTTCAGGAACGCAGGATAGAGCCCCGGCCCAATCAGGTAGCTGGCTTGAGGGTGGTAGCGCGCGGCGGTTTCCCGTGGCGAGCCCATGCTCTTCAGAAGTTCCACCACCATGGCCCGATCGATGGGGCGGCCCAGGGCCTCGGCCTGCGCCTCCAACTGATCGCGCATCAGCGAATCCAGTTCCAGGATGACATCGGCAGCCTTCCGCTTCGGCAGGCGCCGCTCCACATGCCAGAGATAGCGTTCAAGCAGTTCCGCAGCGTCGCCTTGAAGGTTCATGGCAGCAGTCCTTTCATCACGTGATTCAGGTTCTTCCATTCACCGGCCAGGGCCGTGCGAATGCGGCGGCCCTCCAGGCTAATGCGGTAGTAACGGCGCGGTCGCCCTTCCGCGATAAGCCATTCGCTGGTCAAAAGCCCCTGCCCTTCCAGGCGCCGCAGCAGCGGATAGAGCGTTCCCTCGTCGATCTCCAGCCCCGCGTCGGCCAGCCCCCGCTTCAGGGAATAGCCATATTCCTCCTTGTCCAGCTGCGCCAGCACCGCAAGCACCAGCGCCCCTCGACGAAGCTCCAATAGCAGGGCGTCCAGGCGCCCGGACTTTGCGTCATCCTCTACCATGCCACAAACTATACTGTTTATCACACAGTAGTCAAGGGGCGTGGATGCGATTCGGCGAGAAGCGTGTGAACTCCATTTCAAAATGAGATTCCACAACGGGGCGACGGGGCGAACCATCTAGCGACAAATGCAAAACCGGGACCGCAGAAAGCGGTCCCGGTCGGGTACAGAACGTGCGCGATGGTAATGCGATTACTTCGCGGCCTTGGCCTTGAGGAAACCGTTGTGGTCGAGCCAGTGGGTGAAGGGCTCGAACCAGTAGTAGGTCGGGTGGCCGGGGTAGCCCATGCCGAAGCCGTGGCCGCCGTCCTGGTAGAGATGGAACTCGACCGGCTTGCCGGCCTGGAACCAGGACTTCACCACGCCGAACTCACCCTTGAAGAGGAAGTCGTCGGCGGCGAGGGCCGTGAACATCGGCGGGGCGTTCTTCGGCACCTCGACCGCGCCCATGCCGCCGTAGATCGGGGCGATGAAGGCCAGCTTCATCTTCTCCGAGTGGAG
>DAOPYE010000090.1:0-10284 GCA_035352715.1 Holophaga sp.
AACGGCATCCAGGCCATCTTTGGCCCACTGTCAGAAAACATGAAGACGGATATGCAGGAGTATTTGAAGCACGCCGGACCCGAAGCGGATGGCACGGGCGTAGAAATGGCCAACGCTCCTGCGGCAACCCAGCCCAAAGCTAAGACGGAATCCCCTGAACCCCTCACCAAGGCCCAGCGCCAGCGGGCGCAAAGCATCCTCTCGATCCTGGGTGGCCGCGAGAACCTTCGATCGTTTGAAGCCCTGGCTGAAACCCGCCTGCGCGTCGTCCTCGGAACCCCCGTAGCCATGGACGCCGCGACCCTCGAAGCGGCAGGCATTCACGCGACGATGTCCCTGCCCGACGGCAGCCTGGATCTCATCGTGGGATTGGAAGCCCGACAGCTCGCCCGCGCGCTCGAAGCGTAGCGCGTCCATCCATAGCCCCAATGAAACGAGCGGAGATTTCCTCCGCTCGTTTTGCGTTTGGGTCCGGGGCACGCCCTCATGAGCATCGCGAGCATGGGCAGCGCCTCGACCAGCAGCGCGGTGGGGACCATTGGCAACCGGTATTGCATCGGCCAACGCCAGAAAGGCCATTCGACAGTTGATGTCGAATGGCCTTTCTGTTTGCGCACAGATCGAATCAGTAGAGGAACATGGGCTTGCCTTCGACGTGGCGGACCTTGGGGCGATAGGCCTTGGCGTCGTAGAGCTCATCCACATCCACGCGCTTCAGCCCCTGGCGGATGGTCTGGATGGGCACGGAGGTGTAGGTGCCGTTGCGCAGGGCGACCAGACGGTTGCTGGCACCGCGCTTGATCAGGTTGATGGCCACGTTGGCGAAGTTCACGGCCACCATCAGATCCAGGCTGTCGGGCATACCGCTGCGCATGAGGTATGACACCTGCTGAAAGAGGATGTCCTCGCCTGTGATGTGCCTCAACACATCCGCCGTCGTCTGGCCGATGCTGCTGAGCTTGCGGCGGCCCCAGGCATCCTCCTGGATCTTTTCCTCCGCCGGCGCGGGCACCGCCATGCTTGCGCCCTCGCTGACCGTGATCATGGCGAAGTTGCCCGGCTTGTCCCGCTTGTCCTTCATCACCAGTTCGGCCAGACGCTCAGCGTCGAAAGGCACTTCGCTGATGAGCGCGCGGTCCACCCCCGAGAGATAGGACGCCAGCAGCGAGGTCTCGCCGCAGTTGCGCCCAAACAGCTCCACCAAGGCGATACGCTCGTGGGAACGCACCGTGGTCCGCAACTGGTGGATGAACTCCACGCTGCGCGTGACCGCGGTGGAGAACCCGATGCAGTAGTCCGTGCCATGGATATCGTTGTCCATGGTCTTGGGAATGGCCACCACCGCCACGCCTTCCTGCGCCAGCCGTTCCGCGAACGAGATCGTGTCGTCTCCTCCAATGGGGATCAGCACATCGATGCGCAAGCGCTGGATCACCTTCAGGATGTGTGCCGTGAAATCGTGCGGGCCTTCGTCGCCCGGCGCCACCTGAGCCTTCAGGAAGGCCGGCAGCATGCGGGTCTTCACCTGGCCGGGATGACATCGGCTGGTGTGCAGGAAGGTGCCTCCGGCTCCGTCCACGGCGAGGACGCTCGGAACATTCAGCGGGAAAACACAGTCAGGCTGCTCCTGCGGTCCATCCAGATCGTATTCCAGCAGGCCCGCCCATCCCTTTCGGATGCCGACAATCTCCATGCCTTCTTCAATGGCCCGGCAAACAGCGGCCTTGATGCAAGGGTTCAGACCCGGAACATCGCCACCACCCGTCAAAATCCCGATCCGCATGGAAAGTCTCCAGAAACCGCCCGCGCAGGGCTTGGTAGGTGTGTTCGGAACGTGTGATTCCGGCCACAGTCTACTAGAACTCTCCCAAGGTTGGCGTCATCGCCGCATCCACACGTCTGCCAACATCGCTGGCCACCTGCGTTTGCGCCAGCGACTTGGCGAGGACCTGCAATAAAACCACCTGATCCCGCTCGGGCAAACGGAAAAGCATCTCCGCCGCCGAGGCCACCGCCAGCGTGTGGTGCGCCTGGTTCGTTGCGGGATCGCTCTCCACCGCGGCGTCCGCGAGCGCGCGCAGCACGGATTCCGCGCCGGATCGGCGGAAGAGGCGCTCTGCCTCGAACATCGCTTCCGCACCCTCGCCGTCCAGGATGGTCTCGAACATGAGGGCGTCATGCAGGCTCGCGGACTGGCGCGGCGCGCGGGGACGAAGGCTGGGCGCATCTCCGGACGGGAACAGGTTCACCAGGGCGGCGGCCTGGATCCAGGGCTCGGGCTGCGAGCCGTACGAAGCGCCGGAAAGAGCCGCGATGTGCAGCAGCGTCCAGGTCGTCGCGCCTTCCATCTCCCGGCTCGCGGCCATCATCTTGCGACAGGCAGCGCGCACCAGGACCAGCTCCAGATCGCCTTGTCCGATCCCGTCCAAAACGCTGCCGGTCAGCGCGTCCAGCAAGGCCACCAGCCCGGCATCGCACACGCAGGCCACCAGGGCGTCGATGACAGGCTCATCGAGCAGGCGGCCCTCCGGCAGCGGGACAGAATCCCCGAGCCGCTTCCGGATGCGTTTTTGCCAGTAACTGTCCATGGGCAAGGAAGCGCCGAACCAGGCGCAGACCGCCAGAAGCGCGCGCCCCACATCGCAAGTTCCGCCCAGTTGCCCATGCAGCGCTCCCATGCGCCGCGCCATCACCGGCTTGTGGCCCAGGTACGCCATGTCGGCGGAGCTCCATTCGGCCATGCGTTCAAAGTCGCCCGCTTCGGCCAAGGCGCACCCAAGGGCCTCTCCCCAGGCGAGGCTGGATTCACAGCGATCAAAGGCGAGACGCAGATTGCCCCAATGCCCCGAGCCGCGACCGACCTGCGCCAGCGCCCCACCCCGCGCTTCGAGGGCGAGCATGTGCAGCTGCATCGCGAGCAGGCGATGGAACCGGGCGCAGGTGAGCAAGGGCTCCAGGCGAAACGCCGCCCACAATCCCAGCAGGCCATGGGGCATGCCCGGCAGGTACCCCGCCCAGTGGATACGAGGCACCAGATGAACAATGGCTTCGCGGGTCGCGGACTGTGCGCCGCCCGAAAGCAGGCGAGCCGCGAGCGTCTCGAAAAAGGCCTCGCTCGGGGCCTCCAGCTCGCGCTGCCACGCGGATTCGGCGTTCATGGGATCGCGATGCCCCAGGCGGCGCACACGGCGCGGCTCAGGTGGTGTTCCCACGCGATGCGCCAGACGGGCGTGTTCTCGGGCACCTTGGCGTCCTGCAGGCGCTGGCGGAGATCCTTCTTCAGCCCTTCCGCGGAAGGCCCGAGAGCGGCTTCCGCGAGGGCCGTCAGCGCACGGAAGGCGGCGCGTTCGGCGTCATGGTGATCCAGGAAACCCGGCGCATCCGGCGCGATCGCCTGCGTCGCCAGGCGCATCCAGGCGTCGAAGGCCGCGCGGGCCTGAGGGTTCGAGGCGAGGGGCTCCTTCACCGCCTTCCAGCCCTCATGCAGCTTATCCTGGGCCGCCGACGGGTCTGCGGAATCCGCCAGCGCCCGGGCCATGGAGGCCCGCAGTTGCACGGCCTTGGCCACATCCTTGGCAAGGTGCGATAACGCGACGAAGGATCGGGGCCGCGTACGCTTGGCGCGGCGCTCGAAGTAGGTCTCCATCGCCGCAACGATGGCCTCGGCGGGAACGCCTTCGGCTTCCCAGGCCAGCAGCTGTGCAAAATCCTCGCGGCTCAGGAAGGCGCTGCGTCCATGCAGATGGAACGCCCACTCGGCCTCGATCCAGTCCTTCTCCTCGCGGGAATAGCCCGTCAAGGCTTGGGCACCAGGCGGCCGCCGTCCGTCAACAGGATGTTGCGCCCATCCCACTTGGCGAAGTCCTCTTTCACGAACTCCGCCCGCGCAAATCCCTGAAGCACATACACGCCCTGCACCTTCACTGCGCCGCTGTGCGCGTCATAGATCGTCACGTTCCAGCCGGTGCCCACGGGCTCGCCGAACTTCACGAAGATGCCGGTCTTGCGGGGACCGACCCAGAAACTGCCTTCCGGCACCTGTTTCGGGCGCCTTGGCTCGCCACAGGCGGTGAAAAGCATGAGGGCTGGAAGGATCAGGGCGCACGTTCGCATGCGGACATTCTATCCTGGAGGCTGGGAGTCTTCATGGGTCCGTTCAGGGAACAAATCCACTACAAGAGCCGCCGAGAGGTGGAAAAGATGCGAGAGGCGGGCCGCTTGACCGCCAACGCCCTGCGCGTGGCTGCGCGCGCGGTGAAGCCCGGCGTGTCCCTGCTGGAGATCGACAAGGCGGCTGAGACCTACATCCGCAAGAACGGCGGCGTTCCCAACTTCAAGGGCTACCACGGCTTTCCCGCGACGCTCTGCCTTTCCGTCAACGACCGGGTGGTTCACGGCATCCCCAACAACTACATCCTGCAGGAAGGCGATATCGTCGCCATCGACTGCGGCGCGAAGCTGGACGGATTCCACGGCGACACCTGCCTGACCGTGGGCGTGGGCTGCATCAGCCCGGAAGCGCGCAGGCTGCTGCAGACCGCGCAGGCCGCCATGTTCCTGGGCATCGAGTACTGCCGCGTGGGCTACCGCCTGGGGGACATGTCATCGGCGGTGCAGAACTTCGCCGAGGAGCGCGGGTATTCCGTGGTGCGCGAATACATCGGGCATGGCCTGGGCCGCGAGCTGCACGAGGATCCCCAGGTGGTCTTCGCGGAACAGCGCCCTGGCACGGGCTTCCGCATGGATCTGGGCATGACCATCACCATCGAGCCCATCCTCAACATGGGCACCCATCACTGCCTGGTGGAGCCGGACGGATGGACCGTGCGCACCGCAGACGGCCAGATCAGCGCCCAGTTCGAACACGCCGTCGCTATCACCAAGAACGGCCCTGATATCCTCAGCCGCCCGGATCCCGAATTCGAGCTGGAGGATGGCCTGTAGGGCATCAAGGCTCGATCCGAACGGGCGTTCCCAGCGGACACACCGTCCAAAGTTCCTCGATGTCCTCGTCCGACAGGGCGATGCAGCCCCAGGTCCATTCGGACTCCGTGCCGCCACCGTGGAGGCCCACCATCCCTCCCAGACGGGTGTTCCAGGGCGGGCAGGTCTTCCGGCGCTGGGCCTCCAGGATCGCCCGGCGCTGCGCCCCGGTGATCAGCCCCTCGCGCGCGCCGCGCTCCGCATCCGCAATGCCCGGATAACTCAGCCCCAGGAAGAGATGGAAGGCGCTCTGTTCGCCACGGGTGCAGATGTAGAAATCCCCTTCGGGCGTCAGGTGGTCCCCTTCCCTGCGCTTATCCGCCAGGCCCCGATGCCCAAGGGCAATGCCGTAGGCCTTGAGCACCTGATCGCCCGACCGCAACTCCAGGCGATGTTGCGATTTCTGAACGCAAAGCGCGGGATGCTCCAGGGGAAAGGCGAGGCCGCTTGCCAGCGCTCGGGCCTGAACCCGCGCTCTGGCGCGCTCAAGGCTCGCTTTTGATGCGCCAGCCACCAGGGGCAGCGCCAGGAAGAGAGCCCAAGCCCATGGGGGGAGCGTCAGCCGCCGCATTCCGCGATGAAGCGCTGGGACTGGGCGATCGCCTGGAGTTCGAACAGCGCGCCGCCGTCGGTGACGGGCAAACCGAGGCCTCGCGCCCATTGGGCGAAGGCGGTGTCTTCCTTGTAGATCCATTCGACAGCCCACTTCAGGCTGGGCGAGGCGGCGTCCAACAGCTCGGCGAAAGGCCTGGGGTCGCCGGGCTTCATGCCCAGGCTGGTGGCCTGGATGACGCCGACCGGCGCCAGCGCCGCGATGTCTTCCACCGTTCGGGGATCATCCAGCGAGACCTGCATCCACCGCCGGCCGGAGGCCTCCAGCGCCTGGATCGTCGTATGCGCGACGCCACCGTGGCCCATCAGCAGCACGGGACCCTCATCGGCATCGGACAGTGCCTGTCCAATGGCTTCCAGATCGGTGTTGGCGCATTGCCAGGGGCTGTCCATCGACGCGCGCCACAGGGTATTCAGCGGCCCCTTGAGGCCCAGCAGGGGCGGAACGGTTTCCTTCAGCGGCGCGGTGAGGCTGGCGCCCAGGACGCCCAGAGCCGCGAAGGCCTCCACGGTCTCCTCGGCGTCGCCGCTCTCCAGGGGCAGGTAGACCAAATCCTTGAACGCCGCCTGGAATCGGGGATTGTGAAAGCCGGGTCCCTTCGAGTGCAGCACGGGCGAGCCAAAGACGCCGCAGACACCGTAGCTCGAACGCAGTTTGTGACAACGCCAAGCCTTCAGACTGGATACGGGGAACTGCCCCGGGGCGGCCGCGGGGGCATCATCGGACGCCGCATAGGTGAAAGCCCCGCCCCAGACCGCTTGAAGACAGCGGCTGGCGACGCCCTTGGGCCCCATGAGGAAAGCCGAGAGCGCGATGCCGTGATCCTTGGCCCAGGCCAGCGCGGGTTTCACCTTGGCGTTATCCGAAAGGCGCGCGGCGTGCCCGACCCACTTGTAGGCGTCGCCATCCGGCAGATGGGCCAACCGCTCGTCGAGATCGAAAACGCCGGGCGCGACGTGGACGGATCGAATCACGCGCATATGGGTGCGGTGGGCCTGGATGGCGTCTGGGATGGAAAGCTCCCACTCCAGATCCATGGCGTAGGGCCGCGCCTCGGCGGCCTGGATCAACCGCGCGATACGGCCCTCCTCGTCGCCTTCCCAGCGCCCGCCCTCGTTAGCCCGGCGGCAAGTGACCACACAGCGCCGCTTGAGCGCGTCAATCATGGCCTGAGGCTCCAGATCCGGATAGAGATCCAGCCTCAGCTCGGGGATGGCCTCCTCCGGCAGCCTGCGGACGGATGCCAGCGCGTCCTCGAAAGAGGGATGGGTGAGGGTGACGATGTAGAAGGGAAGCGACATACGCCCATTCTACCGTCCCGATGCCCTTTCTGATCGGCTTCTCCGGACGACGACTGGGTCGCTCGGACTCGGCGCATTTACCTCCGCGAGGCTTCCATCCGCTTGGCGATCTGCCAGGCCGCTTCCAGCTGATCCAGCGCCTGACATTCCCAGCCTCCGTTGGCGCGCGCAAAGTCCTCGACGCCCTCGAAGCGCGCCTTGAAGCGCTGCATCTGGCGGCGCAGCGCGCGATCGGGGTCCACGCCCGCCTTCCGCGCCCACTGCACCAGGGAGAACAGCACGTCTCCGAATTCGGATTCCACCCGATCCGCACCGCCGTCCTGGTCGACCTCGACCTGCAGCTCGGCGATTTCCTCTTTCACCTTGTCCAGCACGTCGTCCAGCTCGGGCCACTCGAAGCCAACGCGGGCGCAGCGCTTGCCGATTTCCATGGCCTCGTCCAGCGGCGAAAGCGAGGACGGAAGGCCGTCCAATAGGCGCGGATCCGGAGCGTGGCCCCTTTCGGCCTTTTCCCCCTTCTTGATCTCCGCCCAATTGGCCACCACGTCCTCGGCGTTCGAGACGACCACTGCTCCGAAGACGTGAGGATGGCGGCGCACCAGTTTTTCGACCACATCGCGCTCGACGTCGTGGAGATCCCACGCGCCGCGGCGATGGGCCAGCTCCGCGTGAAAGGCGATCTGCAACCACACGTCGCCCAGCTCTTCCCGCAGATGCCGCTCCTTTTCAGGATCTCCGGGAACATGGGCGGCCAGGGCGTCCAGCGCCTCCGCCGCCTCCTCCCGCAGGTACTTCGCCAGGCTCTGGTGATCCTGCTTGCGGTCCCAGGGGCAACCCCCCTCTGGGTGCATCAGGGCGGCCATCACGGCCGAGAGCGTGCCGGGGGCGACAGGCGTGGCGGGTTGGGCATTGGCATCCGTGGACATGAAAGACGGCGCTCCGGGATGGCCCATCGCGGGCCATCCCCATTGTCGCCGACTCGCCTGCGATCGGGCCTTCGCCCGAAGCCGATCAGCCCTGACGCTCCTTGTAGACCACATCCACCGCCAAGGCCAGGCCCAGCAGCAGAGGCAGATCCTCGGGGCGTTCGGACTGCACCAGGTACTTGTCCGCGTTCGTGAAGACCTCCTTGAGGACCCCCGCCCACTTCTTGGTCACCACGCCAATCTGCCGCCCCTGGACCGTGGCCTTGTAATCCCAGCCTTTCCAGTCGCCCTTCAACTCGCCCACGGGCTGACCCGAGCCATCCTCGATGGTGAAAGCGCCTCCCAGCGAAAAGACCTTGCTGCGGATCCCCGCCAACACTCGGCCATCGGCCGCCTTCACCTCCAGGCGGGTCCGGAAAAACCCGACGCCCTTGTGGATGCTGAGCTGGGGCTGTGGATTGCCGGCCGCGTAGACATTCAAGGTCGTGGGAAGCATGTGCTTCTTCACCAGGAAACGCGCGAAACGGGCCCAAGTGGCGGGTTCATCCTTCGCCTGCCCAAGGGACACCTGGGATTCAGGATCGAGCAGATCATAGGTGTCGCAAAGCTTCATGAAAGCGACTTTTTCGTGAACAAAGATGGAGGTTCGCTGGCCGAACATGGAGACTCCTGATCCAGAATTGGATGAAAAAGTCATTCAAGCACACCCAGGGCGTTAAGTCGAAAGTGACCTCTGCGCTCATCCTCCAAAAGCCCTTCCACATCACACAACGCGGACTGGTATTGGGACCAGCCCCGCTCAACGCTGCCGCTACAAGCAGGTGCCGCAAGGGAAGTTTCCCATTGCGGCACCTGTGTGCGATGAATCAGGCGGAGGCTAGAAGCTCGTCCCCAGACTGATGGTCGCGCTATTGGCATCCTTGAACGTCTTGCCATCGGTGGCCGTGTAGGCATCCTTGTCGGCGTTATCGTGGCGCAGCTCAAGGCGGGCAAACGTGGGTCCCCACTTGCGCTCCAGGCCAACACAGTAGGCGCTCAGCTTGGAATCATCATTCAAGTATGTCGTCTTCATCGTCTCGGCCCGCAGGAACCCGGCATAGATATCCGTGAACTGCTGCTTGAGGATGAAGCCGAAGCCCGTGGTCTTGGCCTTTTCGCCATTCAGGTCGGGGTTATCCAGCTTGTCCGCTTCCCACTGAAGCGTGGTGGCTCCCCACACCCACTGGCCGCTGAAGCTCACCCGTTCGCGCTGCCGACCTTCCACGCCAAGATTTGGAACCATGTTCCCGGTCCCATCCACAAGGTTGCGGTCCTGCTCGGGGCCACGGAACAGCAGCAGGGTCGCAAACTTGTCGGACGCCCCGCCATGGTTGTAGGTGAACTGCAATCCGTACGTCTTGCCCTGATTATTGTCGGTCACCTTGTCTTCGCCATTGATGGCGTAGACATCTGTGCTGAAGGAGGCCGAGAAGGCGTGATGCCAGTTGATGCCCACCTGGCTGAGGGGCAGCACATTGCTGAAGAGAATGCCGCGACTGGCTGCGATGTTGGCCGACTGATCGGCGACCTCCATGCCCAAAGGGGTCCACATGCGCCCGATCTTGAACGTATCGGAAGCACCGGTGTAGATCAGTTGAGCTTCGCAGAGGGCGAGGCTGCTTCGGTCTTCACCGTTAGGTGAATCCGTCATGTTCAGCACCTTGGCAAATGTTCCGCCCAGCGCCGTCACCTTGATGGACCAGTTGGCCGGCAGCGTGATATCGGCCCCCAGGGTCGCGCCATCCAGCGCAAAGCCCCCGTTATTCTGATCCAGGAAGCCGCGGAAGGGCACGGTGCCATCGGCGATCTCGTGATCGGAATAGACGCCCGAAGCCCAGATGCTGCCGCGGAACTTGATCGTCGGCCCCGTCGGCGCAGGGGCCGGAGCCGCCTGAGCGCCCAGCAGGGTCCCAACGGTGGCCAGGGCCAAAGCGGTCAATGTTTTCATACGAACTCCGTTTTAAGAAGAAAGGGTTGCCATCCAACTTCACTCGTCCAACTAGATATCGGAAGGAATCTGGACGAGCCATTTCAGGATCAATCCACAACGGCTTCCCCAACTTCTCCGGTGCGGATGCGGATGGCCTGGTCGATGGTGCTGACGAAAATCTTCCCGTCGCCCACCTGTCCCGTCGCCGCCGATTTCAGAATCGTCGCAACCACGGATTCGGCCTCGGAATCCTGTACCACGATCTCGATCTTGACCTTGGGAATGAGGCGCACCGTGAAGGCCCGCCCCCGGAACTGCTCCTTGATGCCTTTCTGCTTGCCGTGTCCCTCGATGGCCCAAGCCATGATGCCGGGACACTGAATGGCTTCCAGCGCATCCATCACCTCGCCCAGCTTTTCCCGACGAATGATTGCTTGAATCTGTTTCATTGCATGCTCCTAGGTCTGAGTTCCGTTTGTAATTAGCCCAACA
>DAOPYE010000091.1:0-10228 GCA_035352715.1 Holophaga sp.
TAGTACTTCGAGGTGTCCTCTTCACTGGAGCCCGCGATGATCAGCGGCGTGCGGGCCTCGTCGATGAGGATCGAGTCCACCTCGTCCACGATGGCGAAGGAGAATCCGCGCTGGGTGAATTCGGCCAGATCCCACTTCATGTTGTCGCGCAGGTAGTCGAAGCCCAGCTCGTTGTTGGTGCAGTAGGTGATATCCGCAGCGTAGGCCTCGCGGCGCTCTTCGTCGGAAAGGCCGTGCTGGATGACGCCGACGGTCATGCCCAGGAAGTGGAAAATGCGGCCCATCCATTCGGCGTCGCGCCGAGCCAGGTAGTCGTTGACCGTGACCAGGTGCGCGCCCTTGCCCGCGAGGGCGTTCAAATACAGCGGCAGCGTGGCGGTCAGCGTCTTGCCTTCGCCCGTGCGCATCTCAGCGACCCGGCCTTCGTGCAGCACCATGCCGCCCACGAGCTGAACGTCGAAATGGCGCATCTTCAGCACGCGGCGCGAGGCCTCGCGGCAGATGGCGAAGGCTTCGGGAAGGATGTCGTCCAGCGTCGCGCCTCCGGCGAGCTTTTCGCGCAGGATCGGCGTCATGGCTTTCAGATCGTCATCGCTAAGGGCCTGGACATCGCTTTCCAGGGCGTTGATCGCCTGGACCTTCGCCCAGAGGCGCTTGAGCTCACGATCGTTTTTCGAGCCGATGATCTTTTTGAGGAGGGCTTCAATCATGCTGGATCCATTCCCGTCGAATCTTCAATTCTACCGACGAATCGGCAGATGGCCTAATCATTCCCCGCCGGGATGTGCTAATCCCGCCCCAAGATGAACAGGGTGCGGTCATCGCGATTCTGTCGCTCGAAGGCCGTCACGTCCCTGAACACCGCTTCGCAGGCGGCGCGCGGCGAGCCGGTGCCCCACAGATGCTGGATCTGTTGCTGGAAGCGCTTCAGCCCGTAAATCTCGCGGCCGCGGTCCATGGCTTCGGTCACGCCATCGCTGTACAGCACGATCCATTCCCGATGCTCCAGGCGACCGCATTTGACCTCCCAGTTGCCGGTCGCGGCGGGGCGCAGGCCCAGTCCACGGCCCTTGGTCTGGAGCTCTTCCACATCGTCGGGGCCGGGGCCTCGAACCAGGAAAGGCGCGGGGTGCCCGGCGCGGGCGATGCTGTAGTTGCCATCCTCATCCCATTGGATCAGGGCGAGCGTCAGGAAATCCCGGGTTCCCATGAGGTTGCGCATGGTGCGGTCCAGGGCCGGCAGCAGATGCTCGAAGTCCAGCTTCTGCTGGGCAGCGAATTTGAGCAGGGCCATGGCCTGGCTCATGTAGAGGGCGGCGGGAAGTCCTTTGCCGCTCACGTCGCCCACGGCGGCGAGGTACTTGCCGTCGCTCAGACGCTTCATCCATAGCAGATCGCCGCCGGTCTCCAGCGCGGGCTCCAGACGCAGGGCGAGGCTGAAGCCGGGCAGCTTGGGGGGCTGGGAGGTGATCAGGCCTTCCTGGATGCGGCGGGCGGTCTGGAGTTCCTGCTCGATGCGCCCCTGGTCCAGCATCCGCCGGTGCAGCACCGCCGTCTCCAGGATGATGCTCGCGGCGATGGCCACCTCGCGCAGCATCTCGCGGTCATCGCGACCATAGTTCAGTTCGGCGTATTTCCCACCGAGGAGCAGCGCCGAATGGGGTTCCTCGCTGGTGAGCATAAGCACGAGCACCTGGGCCCCCAGCGCATCCACATGGGCGCGCACATCGGGGCCCTGCTCGCGGATCCAGTCGGCTTCGTCGCTGCCCAACCCCAGCACCAGTTCCTGGTTCTCCCGGGCATGGCGCAGCAGGAGCGAAGGGATCTTCAGTTTCCTGGGGCTGGAGGCGAACCCTGCCTGACTGTCTTCGGTGGCGCTGGCGGGAAGGACGGGCAACTCGACGCATCCATCCTCGAAGGGCAGCACCAGCAGCAGCTGGGGGCGGAACGCCTCGCGCAGCGAGTTCATCAGGGCACGGGTGAGGGCTTCTTCGGAGAACCTGCGGCGCGTCTCGCGCAGGCTTCCCAGGATCAGATCCCTGGATGTGGCCAGATCGCGGCGGAACAGCTTTCTCAGGCTCAGCAGCAGCCAGCGCAGCAGCCAGCCCACCGGCATGGCGGAGAGACCCACCAGCACGCCCACCCACGACGCCGGGATCACCTGGACGCCCTGTCCGAAGACCCACGCGAGCCCCAGCAGGTATCCCGCCAGCGTCAGGCCCAGCACCGCGAAATAGGTGAGCCAGCGCAGCATTGCCCGGCGGACGTCGAACAGTCCATGGCGGAAGATGGCGAAGGCGAAGGATAGGGGCAGCAGGGGCAGCGGCGCGAAGAAGGCCCAGGACTGACGGCGGAACAGGGCGCTTTGCCCTTCGGGGCGGAAGCTCAGGTAGGTGTAGGCCGCCAGATCCAGGAAGATGGCCGTGGTGAAAAGCAGGGTGGGCAGCAGCGCCTGCCTGCGGCGTTCCGTCACCTTGAAGGTGCCGAGCCAGAACAGGCCCAGGCCGCCAAAGGCCGTGAGGACGACGATCGACTCGAAGACCTGGTTCATGCCCTGCACGTTCAGGATCCGAAGCAGCTCGCTGGCGAGATCGCTGGGAGAGCGCCCCAGTGCTTCGGTCAGGAACGCGCTCTGCGAGATTTGCCACAGCACCGCGGCCCCGGTGCTGAGGAATCCCAGCAGCAGGAAGACGCCGTAGATGGCGCTGAGGAATCGCCGGTTGGTCCGAAGCGGGAAGGGATGGGGAAAGCGCAGGAAGAAGTGGAACCATAGGGGCGGGGCCAGGCTCAACACCAGCCCTGAGAGGGCCACCGCGGGGATCTGAATAGCCAGGGGCGCATTGCCGGGCAGGCCTCGGGGTTGCAGCGGCAGCATCAGCGCCAGCAGGCCCATGTAGAAGAAATGGCGCGCGATCTTGCGCTGGGGGGACGACACCACCACCAGCAGCCCGATGCCCCACGAAACGATGCCCGCCACCAGGATGCTCAGGCCCCGCCAATTGAAGGGCTTCACCAAGCGGACGGGGAGGTACAGCAGCTTGCCGCTGCGCCGGACGGTGTAGAGCAGGATCCGGCCCTCGGGTTGGGCGTTGATGAGCTGCATGGCCTGATTGATGTTCCGCGCGGTGACCTTGCGCCCCTGGATGGCCACCAGTTCGTCGCCCTCCAGGATGCCCGCTTCCTCGGCGGCCCCGTCCGGAACGATCTCCTGGATGGAGACGCGGTTGCTGCTGGACTCCGTCTGCCAGGTGCACTGATCGTCGGAATACGCATAGACCCACTGCCCCAGCACGAAAGAGCCCAGTCCGAAGGTCAAGGCCAGGATGCTGGACCAGAACAGGCGCCAGCGGATGCGCTTCAGGGTGGGAGTCAAGGTAGCCTTAGTAGGTTATGGGAGTGCGTGTGGGCAAGGGGAAAACGTGCTGGATCTTGGTGGGAGGCCGCAATCGGCTAGGCCGTGAAATTGCCGAACGGCTGGCGGTTTCGCTGACGCCCGACGAAAGTCTGGTGCTGACAAGCTCTCGATCCTGGAAGGATGAGGGCCGTTGGCTGGAGCCATTGTCAAACTTCGAACAAACTCGAACCTTCCAGTGGGATGCGGAAGCTCCCGAGCTGCTCTCGACGATGATGGCAGATATGGACGCCTTGGGCGAAGCCGGGATTGCGCCCCGTCATGTTGTGATTTTTGCCGGAAGTTTCCCAGAACAGCCATTTGGGGCCTGGACGTCCGAGGCTCTGGCTGCGACCTGGGGTCTGAATCTGAGCTTCCCCATGCTCGTGGCCCAGGCGGTCGCGCCGCGCCTCTGCGAGGGCGGATGCCTTCACTTCATCCTGGATACGGCCATCCACCGGCCCTTCCTGAAGCGGCTTCCATACTCTGCTGCCAAGGCCGCGCTCGCTGCGCTGGTGCCTGGGCTGGCGCGCGCCTTGGCGCCCAGGGTCCGGGTCGTTGGTCACGCGCTGGGGACGGCGCTGCCCACCGAGGGGTTCGATGACGCCGTGCTGGCGGAGCGCAGCCTCCTGAATCGCAACGGAACGCCGGACGACGTGTTTCGCGCGCTGCGCTACGCGGCGGATAGTCCCTACCTGACGGGGGAAATCCTGACACTGGATGGAGGGATGCGATGGGCGTGAGTGCCGAAGGCCGTGACGAACGCCGACTCCATCCGGATGACGTTTTCAAGGTGAACGAGATCTTCACGTCGATCCAGGGCGAGGGTTCCCGCGCGGGCCGTCTGTGTCTATTTATCCGCCTGACGGGCTGTCCGCTGCGCTGCGTCTACTGCGATACCACCTACGCCTATGCAGAAGGGCAATCCATGACGGCGGCCGAGCTCCTGCGCGAAGTCCGCGAGCGCCTGGGTGATCCGCGTCCAGGGCCCAACGCGCCTTTCATCGAACTGACGGGGGGCGAGCCGCTCGCGCATCCCCAGGCACCGGCCCTGCTTCAGGCGCTGCTGGAGCTGGGTTTCGAGGTGGCGCTGGAGACCGCCGGCAGCCAGGACATCGCCAGGGTTCCCAAAGCCGTCGTGAAGATCGTGGATCGCAAGACCCCTGGCAGCGGCGAGGAGCGTCGGTGGGTGGAATCCAATCTGGATCATTTGATCCCCGGCCAGGATGAGTTGAAGTTCGTGCTGCGCGATGCGGAGGATTACGCGTGGGCCAAGGCCTGGTGCGAGGCGCGCGGGCTGTTCGAGCGCCTGGACATCCTGTTCAGTCCGGTGTGGCATAGCCTGGACCCCCGCTGGCTGGCGGAGCGCATCATCGCGGACCAGTTGCCGGTTCGCTTCCAGCTTCAGCTGCACAAGGTCGTGTGGGGGCCGGATCAGACCGGTGTGTGATGTAGGCTTGGGGAAAGCCCGTTGGGTATGGCGGCAGAGCTTGTCGAGGTGCGAATTGTCTGAAATGCGTTGCTACGAAGACATTCTGGATGTGATCGGCCATACGCCGATGGTCCGCCTGAACCGCATCACGGCGGGCCTGCAGGCCTCCATATACGCCAAGCTGGAATACCTGAACCCCATGGGCAGCAGCAAGGACCGCATCGCCAAGTTCCTGGTGGAGGCCGCCGAGAAGGACGGGAGGCTGCATCCCGGCGATCTGATTCTTGAGAACTCCTCAGGCAACACGGCCATGGGCCTCGCCATGGTGGCCATCCAGAAGGGCTATCGCCTGAAGGCCGTGGTGCGGGATCGCACCAGCAAGGAGAAGTTGGATCAGCTCGCGGCCCTGGGGGTGGATGTCGTGAGGGTGGACACGGCCCTTCCGCCAGAACATCCGGATAGCTACAACCAGATCACGCCGCGCCTAGCGCGGGAACTGGAGCACTGCTATTTCCCCGATCAGCACAACAACCGCGAGAACAACGAGGCCCACTATCGCAGCACCGGGCCAGAGATCTGGGAGCAGATGGAGGGCCGTCTCGACGCGGCCGTGATCGCCATGGGCACGGGCGGCACCGTGGGGGGCGTGGGCCGCTACCTCAAGGAGCGCGACCCCAAGATCCGCATCGTGGCCGTGGATGTGGAGGGCAGCGTCTACACCGAATACTTCCGCACGGGCAAGGTCGGGAAATCTGCGCCCTACCTGCTGGAGGGAATGGGCGACGAATTCATCATCGGCACGGCGGATTTCACCGTCATCGACGACATGATCCAGGTTTCGGATCGCACGGCGTTTCACGCGGCGCGCCAGTTGGCCCGGCGCGAGGGCATCCTGGTGGGGGGCAGCAGCGGCGCGGCGATCCATGCGGCAATGCAGGTGGCGGGCACACTGCCTCCAGGGGCCCGCGTGGCCGTGGTCTTCCCCGATAGCGCCAGTCGGTACCTCAGCACCATCTACAACGATGACTGGATGAAGAAGAACGGATTCATGTAGTCGCTCTCTTTCATCTGTCTGTCTAGAATGGGAAACCATTCCCATTTGAGGTCTGCATGAGCGCGGGGGGAGGCCCACGATCGGTCCGGCATGACGCCTTTCGCCCGGCGATTCGCGCTGCGTTGCGCGTTCTGATCTTTTTCGTGGTCTTTTCGCTGGTGTGGATCACCTGCACCGACCGTATCCTGGGCTGGCTCGTCTCCGACCGCGAACTGCTTCTGAAGCTGGCGACGGCGAAGGGCTGGGTCTATGTCGGCCTGACCTCCCTGGCGCTCTTCTGGCTCACCTATGCCTCCGTTCTGGACGCAAAGCCTGCGGATCCCGTGGATCTGACGCTGGATGCCTCGGCCCCCCGGGGCTCTTGGCGCTGGATGCCCTTGGCGCTGTTTGGTCTTTCGGCCGTGTTGGTGGTTTGGATGGGGCTGCATGCCCATCATCTGCAGGAGCTCGCGGTGTCGCAGCCTGAACTGGGAAGCGCGCCCCGTTCCATGCCGCTTTCCCGCTCTGCCTGGATCAGCGCCGCCTTGGGCGGATTGTTCCTGTATCTCGCCATGACGCTGTTGATCGCCTTGCGGCGCGCGGACCGGCGATGGATCGGCCTCGCACAGCAGGCCATGGCGCGCAAGCAGGCCGCCCTGGCGCTGCAGCTCGAAATCCTGGGTTCCAGCATCAACGACATCGCCCTGCTTCTGGATCAAACGGGGCATCTGGTCTGGGCTAACGACCGGGCCCATGAAACCTACGGGTACTCGCCGGCGGTTCTGCGAACCCTCACCATCAGGGATCTGGTCGCCCCGGAATGCACGATGCCTGCTCCCCGGGATTTGGCGTCTGCGTCGGCCCAGGCCATGCGCTTCGAGACGGTTCATGTTCGCAAGGATGGATCGCGCTTTCCTGTCGAGGCGAGTTCCCGGTGCTTCGAGCTGGATGGCACGCCCTACATGCAGAGCGTCGTGCGGGATATTTCCGAGCGGCGCCGCTCGGAGCAGGCACTGCGCGAGACGGCCACGTTCCTTCAGACGGCGCAAAGGGCTGGCCAGGTTGGCATCTACGCCTGGGACATGGTGCGCGATGAGCTTGTCTCAAGCCCCGAATTCGATGAAATCTTCGGAAGCGGCGCGTCCCGGGAGGCCACGAAGACGTGGCGTCACCTGATTGCGCCCGAGTGGTGGGGACGGGTCGAAGCCCGTCTTCAGGAGGCGCTGGAGGCGCGCGGCGCTTTCGATTCCGATTGCATGATCGTGAATGCCAGGAGCGGTCAGCGCCGGTGGGTGCATTGGCGGGGCGAGATCGAATGGGATGCGGAAGGAAACCCCCTGCGGATGACGGGCGTGGTCCAGGACATCACGGAACGCAAGGCAGCCGAAGAGGTCCTGCGGGAGCGGGAGGAGGAACTTCGTGCTCTGGTGGAAAACACCCGCGATGGCATCTTTCGGCTCGATCGCCAGGGGCGCTTCCTCTACGCAAACCCTGCGATGGCGGGATTCTTCGGCCTTGCCCAATCGGCGTTCATCGGAAGTGGATACCGCGATCTGGATTTTCCGGAGTCCTTGTGCCAGAAGATCGGTTCGGTGATGGATGCCGTTTTCACCGGTGGGCAATCCAGGCAGATCGAATTCGAAATGGGCGAAGGTCAGTCTGCGCGTTTCTTCCTGTTCCGTTTCTCCCCGGAATTCGGCAAGGACGGCGATGTCGCGAGCCTGCTGGGCATCGGCCAGGATCTGACGGAGTTCCGCCAGGCGCAGCGTCGCTACCAGACGCTTTTCGAACGGATGCTGGATGGCTTGGCGATCCACGAGATCGTCTGCGATGCCGATGGGCGGCCGGTGGACTATGTATTTCTGGCCGTCAATCCCGCGTTCGAAGCCTTGACGGGCCTGCGAGCCCAGGATGTCATCGGGCGAAATGCGCGCGAGGTGATTCCGGATCTTCCCGATGCCAGGATCTCGGCCTTTGGTCGGGTGGCTCTGTTTGGGGAGACCGCCCAGTTTGAATCTGTGCTGGCGCCTCCCGGTAAACACTTTCAGGTGACGGCCTTCATGCCTCAGCCAGGGCAATTCGCATGCATCGTGACGGATATGACCGAGCGCCTCCGAGCCGAGCAGGCGTTTCGTGAAAGCAGCCAGTTCAATCAGCAGGTGATCCTTTCCGCCCAGGAGGGCATCCTGGTGTGCGATACCGACGGGCGCCTGCAGGTCTTCAATCCCTTCCTGGCGGACTTGACGGGGTTCGCGGAAGAAGAGATCAAGGGGCGGTTCATCTGGGATGTCTTCCCCTTGCTGCTTGAGAACGGATGGATGGATCGGTTCCATCGCGTTCTTCAGGGCGAGCCTTCCAGAGAAGAACCGCAGCTCTACGTGTGGTCGCAAACCGGCCGACAGGCGTGGCTTGCCACGGTCCTTGCGCCCTATCGGAGCGTGGATGGACGCATCCTGGGCGTGATCGAAACCATATTCGACGCCACGTCCCAGGTGGAGGCTCGGGATCAGATCCGTCGGATGAACGAGGAACTGGAACTGCGCGTTCAGCAACGGACGGCCCAGTTGGAGATGGCCAACCGCGAGCTGGAGGCCTTCAGCTACTCCGTTTCCCACGATCTTCGTGCCCCGCTCCGCGGCATCACCGGCTTCAGCAGCGCGCTGCAGGAGGATTACCAAGCGAATCTGGATGAGACGGCCCGGCACTACCTGGACCGGATCCGGGAAGGGGCGGCCCGCATGGCCCAGCTCATCGACGATCTGTTGCGGCTCTCCAGGGTCGGAAGGACCGAATTGGATCGTCATGAAACGAATCTGGATGTTCTGGCCCGGCGCGTACTGGATGAATTGGCCCAGCGCGCGCCGGAGCGCCGGGTGCAGTTGGAGATTCAGGAAGGCCTGATCGCCCATGCGGATCCGCGCCTGATCCAGGTGGTGCTGGAAAACTTGCTCGGAAACGCCTGGAAATTCACGGCCCGCGTCCCCCAGCCCCGGATCGTCTTTGGCGCGGACCGGGGGGAGGATGGATCAACCGTGTTCTTCGTGAAAGACAATGGGGCCGGGTTTGATATGCAATACGTCCACAAGCTCTTCGGGGCCTTCCAGCGGCTTCATCGTGCGGAGGAATTCGAAGGGACGGGCATTGGTCTGGCGATCGTTCAGCGCATCATTTCCCGCCACGGAGGGCGGGTCTGGGCCGAGGCCGCTCCCGGTGAGGGCGCGACCTTCTTCTTCACGCTTCCTGATTGAGGTGTGTCATGCAGAGCATCCTGCTGGTGGAAGACAATCTGGATGATGTGGAGCTGACCTTGCGGGTGCTTCACGCCAACCACATCGCGAACAAGGTCGATGTCGCCAGGGATGGGGCCGAGGCGCTGGAGATCCTGAAGGCGACGGACGCGCCGCTGCCATCCCTCGTGCTGTTGGACCTGAATCTGCCCAAGCTGAATGGGCTTGAGGTGTTGCGTTGGATTCGTGCCCAGGAGCGAACCCACACCTTGCCGGTGGTGATCCTCACCACCTCGCGGGAAGAGGAGGATATCGCCGCGGGCTACGGACTGGGGGCCAACAGCTACGTGCGCAAGCCCGTCGATTTTGATGATTTTTCCGAAGCCATCCGTCAGGTGGGACTCTACTGGCTCATCCTCAATATCGCTCCGACAAACAACGGATGAATGCTTGAGGGTGGCTGTAAAATATTGAAATCACCAACATGGTTCTTTCTATATTTTTGGGTTTCGATCCAGAATTTATGAGGATCGGGTGCCATGTCGAAAACGGGATCTGTAACCTTCTGTCCAAGTTCTGGATAGGGTTCCCATGAGGAGTCCCGACCTTCCTTCTGGGCCCTGTTTGAGACTGGGACGCTCACCCGAATTCGATCGGCATTTTCATTCCTGACGACATGAGCCAAACCATCGCCAGTCCGCCTTCAGCGGTTCCCCTTCGTGTCCTTCTGGTCGAAGACGTTGATCTTGATGCCGAGCTTGTGCTTCGGGAATTGCGGAAAGGCGGCTTCAATCCGGCCTGGGAGCGCGTGGCCAATGCATATTCCATGCGGGCGGCGCTGAAGGACTGGAGCTGGGATCTGATCATCAGCGATCACTGCCTGCCTCAATTCAGCTCCCTGGGCGCTCTGGAGTTGTTGCGCGAACTCGATCTGGATCTTCCGCTGGTGGTGGTTTCAGGGGTGGCTCCAGAAGCTATCGTCACAGAGCTGATGCGGGCTGGGGCCCGGGATTTCATCTCGAAGGACGCCCTGTCCAGGCTTGCGCCCGCCGTGCGCCGTGAGCTGGAGGAGTCCAAGGTCCGCCAGGAGCGGTTGAGTGTGGCCCGTCGTCTGGCGGAAAGCGAGGAGCGCTATATCTCTCTTT
>DAOPYE010000092.1:0-2676 GCA_035352715.1 Holophaga sp.
ACCAGATCCTTCAGCGTGACTTCCTCGGTGCCCAGGGCCAGGGAAAGGCCGTTCCTCGCGTGCAGCGAGAGCCCCGCGCGCGCAGCAAAATCCACGAAGGAGGGCACGCCGACCGATTCCAGCACCTTCACGGTGATGATGTTGTCGGAATGCGCCAGGGCCTGTCGCATGGAGAGTTCGCCAAAGTGCTCGTGGGCGTAGTTCTGGGGCGTCCAGCTCTGGCCGTTGCCCCGATCATAGCTGGCGGAAGCATCGCTCCATCGACTGGCGGCGGTGATGCCCTGTTCCAGCGCGGCGGCATAGATGAGGGGCTTGATCGCCGAACCCGGCTGCCGCCGGGAGACGAAGGCGCGATTGAGCCCGTTCTGGATGTTATCCACACTCCCGACGGCGGCGAGCACATCCCCCATCGCGGGATCCACGCAGACCAGGGCCCCCTGCAGCTCCGGTGACAGGCGCCGGACGCCCTCGCGCAGGGCGGTTTCCGCCCGCTTCTGCAGGTCCAGATCCATGGCGGCGATCACGTTGAGGCCGCCCTGTTCGACTGCCTCGGCCCCCAGGCGCTCGATCAGCTGGGTGCGGATCTGCGCCAGATACTGCGGAGCCTCGCCCAGGGGTCTTGTCCCGGCGCCGTGGATCTGGAGATCGAGTCGGCGCTGGGGTGTGATGATGCGGAGGTCCTCCATGCGCTTCAGCACGATCTCTCTGCGCGCCACCACGTCCATGGGCTTGCCGAAAGGGTTGTAGCGGCTTGGATTCTTGGGCACGCCCGCCAGCAGCAGGCATTCGGCATCGGTCAGCTCTTCCGGAGACTTATCGAAATAGAGGCGCGCCGCCTGGGCGATCCCCTGGGTGCCGTTCCCATAGTAGATCTCGTTGAAATACATCTCCAGGATCTGCCGCTTGGTGTAGCGCTTCTCGAATTCCATGGCCAGATCGGCTTCCTTGAGCTTCCGATCCAGGGTCCGGGATGCGTTCAGGAACTTGTTCTTGATGAGCTGCTGGGTGATGGTCGAGCCCCCTTCGGCCAGCCTTCTCTTCATCAGATCCTTCACTGCAGCCCGCGCGATGCCGCGCAGATCAATGCCGCCGTGTTCGTAGAACCGGGCATCTTCCACGGCCAGGAGCGCCTGCTGCAGAAAGGCCGGAATCCGGTCGATGGACACCCAGTACCGCTTTTGGGGCGGGATCCGGCCCACGTACCGACCTTTGTTATCCAGGACGGTGATGGAGCTGACGCCGTAGGGCAGGGTGGGGCAGGTGGCGAAGGGGCTTTGGGCGCGGGCACTCAAGGCGAAGGCCAGGGTGATTGATCCGAATGCCAGCAGGTGGAGGCAGCGCCGCCTCATCCTCTGGGTCCTGCTCGGTTCCATGTTTTCAATCACTATCCTCACGGCCATGAGCCCTCTCTGCATGGGATAGGATAAAGGTTTTGCTGGAGTGTCTGTGCTGAACAAGCTTCTTGCCCCCGTCATCGTGTGGATGACCGCGCTCATGGCAGCCGTCGGTCCCACGGGCGTGCTGGTGCTGATGGCCATTGAAAGCGCGTGCATCCCACTGCCTTCGGAAGTGATCATGCCCTTCGCTGGCTTCTTGGCCTTCCAGGGCAAGCTGAGTTTTATGGGCCTGGGGGCCGGCAATCCAGTGGCCCAGATCTGGATCGCGGGCATCTTCGGCGCGCTGGGCTGTAATCTCGGCTCGCTGCCGGCCTACGAGATCGGCGCCTGGGGCGGTCGCCGGGCCGTCGAGAAATACGGGCGATACATCTGGCTGAACCTGAGCCATGTGGACCAGGCTCACCGTTTCTTCGAGCGGTTTGGCCACTGGGCGATTCTCGTGGCGCGCATGCTGCCGGTGATCCGGACCTTCATCGCCCTGCCCGCGGGCATCGCCAAGATGAATCGGGTGCGGTTCCATATCTACACCTTCATCGGCAGCCTGCCCTGGTGCCTGGGCCTGGCCTGGGTGGGGTACAAGCTCGGCGAGCAGTGGCGCACGCTGGGGGTATGGTTCCATCGCCTGGATGCGGTGATCGGCGTGCTGATCCTTGCGGGCATCGGCTTCTTCATCTGGAGCCACCTGCGCCGCAAGTAGACATCTACTGTCGAAATCCTCTACCCGGCGAGCCCCTTATCGCGCAGGGCGGCGGCGGCTTGGTAGGCGGCCAAGACGGCTGTGCGAACGCGCTGGTAGCTGTTTTCGGTCACCTTGGTGGAGAAGTTCACGGTGGCCACTACGTACCAGGCGTTTCCGTCGGGCAGGGCCTGGGGCGCGGCCATCTGCACCTGCGGCGGCAGGATGGCGCTGGAGCTGTCCTCGCGCAGCGCCGTGCAGATGCGGTCACACCACGCCTGTAGATCAGGCACCAGTGCTTCGCCTTCTGCGCAATCCTTCACGGTGATGCGGGCGTACAGCGTGAAGAAGAGCCGCAGCTGCGGATAGTCGATGCTGCTGTTCAGAAAGCCCGACATGGAGGCGATCTGAAGAAAGTCCTTCTGCAGGGATTGGAGCTTGGCGGTGGAGGGCGGCGGTTTCGCGGGCATATCCCAGAGTATGGACGCAAGCGGAGCGAAGTTCCGAGATAGAGATGCCCCGGCGTCGGATCTGTCGGATACTCCTTCTCCGTGGAGGATTTATGAAGGCATTGATGCGAACGTTGGTGGTGGCGCTTGGCCT
>DAOPYE010000092.1:2776-10016 GCA_035352715.1 Holophaga sp.
TTCGGGGCCGGTCTTCGGGCGGGCGAGCCGGCGCAGCCGCGGGCTTGGTGGAAGGAAGCCTTCCCCGGTGAACCGGTGGCCCAGGCCGACACGAAAAAGCTCGAACGCATCGCCGTGAAGGGCAACCGCTTCGTGGACGGACACGGGCAACCTCTGCTGCTGCGCGGCGTCTCCATCGCCGATCCGGACAAGATCGTGGGTCAGGGACACTGGAACAAGGCGCACTTCGCCGCCGTGAAGGATTTCGGGGCCACGCTGGTGCGCATTCCCGTGCATCCCGTCGCCTGGCGTGAGCGTGGCGTCGTGAACTACCTGGCCCTGCTGGATCAAGCTGTGGCCTGGTGCACCGAGCTCAACATGCACGTGATCATCGACTGGCACAGCATCGGAAACCTGAAGGCGGGGCTCTACCAGAATCCCATGTACACCACGTCCATGGATGAGACGGCCCAGTTCTGGCGCACCATCGCGCGCCATTTCGCGGGGCATCACACGGTGGCCTTCTACGAGCTGTTCAACGAACCGACCAACTTCAACGGCCAACTGGGGCGCGTCAGCTGGGATGACTGGAAAAAGATCAACGAGGATCTGATCGGCATCGTTCGCGGCTACGACAGGGAAGTCGTTCCGCTCGTTGCGGGCTTCGACTGGGCCTACGATCTTTCGCCCCTGCGACTCAATCCCGTGGACGCCGAGGGCATCGGATACGTCACCCATCCCTATCCCCACAAGCGCATGGCCCCCTTTGAACCCAAGTGGGAGGAGAACTTTGGCTTCGCCAGCGGCAGCTTCCCCATCATTGCCACCGAAATCGGCTTCACCCTGGGCAAATACGGGATGGCCGAGAATGGCGCCTACGGCAAGGCCATCGTCGACTACCTGGAGCATCGAGGTATCAGCTGGGTGGCCTGGGTCTTCGACCCTGAGTGGGATCCCATGCTGATCCAGTCCTATCGCTACGAGCGCACCGAATCCGGCGAGTTCTTCAGTAAGGCCATGAAGGCGCCCGCGAAGTAATCCGCGAAGTTGCACTAAAAGGGTCCGACACCGTGGTGCCGGACCCTTTGTGCTTGTCGTTGCGGGGTGCTATTTGCCGCTGATGGCATCCAGGATGGCGGTTTCCCAGGAGCGCGTGCCGCGATGATAGATGCCGAAATCGCCGCTGTCCTCCCAGGCCGCGAGCGCGATGTGATGCGCCTTCGCCCGCTTGGGAACCTCGGAATACCACTTGAGCCGGGACGCGGCGTCGGTGGTGATCCCTCCAGTGCGAATGATGGCGCCGTACTCGCCCATGTAGAGGGGAATCTGGTTCGTGCTGCTCCAGGTTTCGATCGCTGTGAAATCGTTTTCGATGCTCGCCAGATCGTTAGCCGTGCCCCAGGTTCCCTGGGATAGACCCGCGAAATTCCACGGCGTGTAGTAGTGGAACGTCGCGATCAGGTGCGTATCGTTGGGAACCGCAAAGCCCGAGTTTATCAAGGCCCAAAGGCCATTCATCTCACCGGCCCCGATGATGACGGTCCGGGTGGGGTTTTTGGCCCGGATGATGGGAAGAATGGTCGCATTGACATCGTTCACATCGGCAGCGGTCATCTTGTCCTGGGGTTCGTTCAGGATCTCAAAGACCAGCTGGGGGGGCCAGGCGGCGAAGTGATTCGAGATCTGGGTCCAAAGGGCCTGGAAACGGGCTTTCTGCCCCGCATAGTCCGCCTTGAGCCATTTCTCGTGATGCGCGTTGATGACAACCGTCAAGCCGCGATCGACGCCCCAGCCCGCCACCTGTTCCACACGGGCCAGGAACGTGGGATCAACCGTATAGGGGGCGCTGGTCCCGAAATGGGCGCCCCAGGTGATGGGAATGCGCACGGACTGGAGTCCGGCGTTCTTGTAGTCCACGAAATAGCCCTCTTGCGCCTTAACGCCGTTGGTCCACTCGCCTTCGTTTGGGGCATCCAGCGTATTGCCCAGATTGATGCCGTTGCCCAGCATGGCGGCGACCTCGGTGGCCGTGGGGACCGAGGCGTCCACGGAAGCCGTGAACTGCGTCTGTTGGGACTGGGCGTCCGTGACCGTGTAGGTCACGGCTTGCGAGAAGTCCTGGGGCGCATCGGAAGCGGGTGCGATGCTGCAGCCCGCCGCCAGCTGGATCTTGGGCGCGAGCGAGGTCACCGCGGTGCCCGCGGGAACGTGCAGCGTGATGGTCTTGGCATCCTGGTTGACCGTGGCGCGGGTCGCCGGATTCGCAAGCGTGAAGGACTGGATCAGTGCCGCCACAACGGGTGAAGGCGTTGGAGTGGGCGTCGGTGTTGGTGTTGGTGCCGGTGTCGGCGTAGGAGCAACCACCGGCGTCGAGGTATCAGCCGGGGCCGAGCCGCCGCCCCCTCCTCCGCAGGCCATGACGGTGGCAAGGGCCAAGGCCAATCCCCCGGTTTTCCAGAAAGGCTTCTGTCCTGATTTCACGTGCTGTATCTCCATGCGAATCCATAGGGATCCCTCGTCTTTCGAAAAAGACCCCACTTTTGTTGCGGCTGTGCTTCGGCTATCTGGACGCTTCCTACTTCGACTTGTTCGTGGCGTGGTCGGCCTGAGCGGGCTTGGCCTTCTTGGCATGGCGACCCAGCAGGGCATTGATCAGCCCCTGGTCCGCCGCTCCACAGAGGTCAACGGGTCCACGCCATTGATAGAGGCCAAAATCTCCCTTGTATTCCCAGTTGGCCCACGCAATCCCTTCCTTGCCGAAGATCCCCACCAGATCCCGGTAGTAGGCAAGGCGATCCTTGCGGGGAACGGTCGGCAGGCAGCCGAACTCTCCGCAGTAGAGCTGCAAGCCCAGCGCCTGGGCGCGCTTGATCGCGGGTTCGTACTCCTTGCGCAGCCGCTCGGGTCCCCAGGACTCGGAGGCGTTGCCGATCTGGTTCCGCAGTCCCTCATCGTAATTCCGGGTCAGGTCGGCAAAAGTCGCGGCATCGACAACTGGACCTGGATACTGAACGGGGCCGGTATACACCTTGGTGGGAACCCAATCCGCCTTGTAGTGGGTGAACAGCATGGGCGCATAGGTGTGGAAGCTCAGGATGATGTTGCGATCGCCTTCCGGCACCTTCAGCAGCGGCAGGTTTTCCGGCATCTGCCAACGGTTGGCGCCGACCACCAGCACGCGGTTGGGTTCCAGTTCGCGGATGGTCCGATGGCACTTCAGCCAGAGGCGGTTCCAATCCTCTGGATCATCCGCCACGGGCTCGTTGAGAATTTCGTAGGCGACTTGATCCACGGGGAAAGTGCGAAGGCTCGCCGAGAGATCCCGCCACAGCGAGAGCAGGTGTTCCTGAGCGGTGGGGGAAGTCCACAGCGTGTTCGTCAGGCCTTCGTTGGCGGCGTTGAAATGGTGGGCGTTCACGGTGTGGAGATCCACCACCGCCCGGAGCCCAGCCTTCTTGCACCACCCCAGCGCGGTTTTCAGGCGATTGAATTCGCTTTCGATGGGCTTTCCGTCGGCCGACCAGAGCTCCTTCTCATCCAAAGGGATGCGCACGTGGTCGAAGCCCTGGCGGGCGATGAATTTGATGTCCTTCTCGGTGATCCACTGGCTTCGCGGAGCCCATTTGAAATCCTGGGATAGCCAGTGGCTCAGGTTGGTTCCGCGATGGATGACAAAACACGAGGGGTTGGAAGGGCCGGCCGGGGCAACGGCCCAGGCGGCGCTGCACGCGCACAGCATTAGGATGAACAGGCGTTTTAGCGAAAACATCACTCCTCCTGAAAGGGAAACCCATTCGTTAGCTAATCGTCGGATTCAAAGCTGTCCTGGAATCCGAAGCGTGCAAGATGGCCAGAGACTGCAGCCCCTCATGCTTTTCCACAAAACTTTGAATGAACCCGGTTCAACGGTCTGACGAAGGCAGCATAGGGTCCCGCTCGCCGAGAGCGTGAGACATTTCCCTAAAAAATTTCTGACCATTGGCTCTTTGGCCCAAATGGCAATTTACATTTGGACACACACAAAAAAATGACAACGCAAGGACAACCGGCCCGCATGGGGATGGATTGGGATAAAGCGACGCGTGCCCCATGGCGCGCGCCTTGGCTTTGGAGGACGGAACCTAGCCCTTGGCCTGGTCGTTCCGCCCAAGGCGGCGGAACTCACCAGGGGCGACCTGCTTCAGGCCCTTGAACACCCGGTTGAAATGGGTCGTATTGGCGTAGCCCACCTGGTCCGCGATCTCAGCGATGCTCAGCTCGGTTTCCAACAGCAGCCTGCAGGCGGCTTCGATGCGGACCTGGTTCAGATACGGCTTGAAGTAAAGCCCCGTCTGCTCATCCAGGATGGTGGAAATGCGGCTCTCCGAAATGCCCGTTTCCCGTTGAATCTTGGCCAGGCTCAAATCAGGGGCCGCGAACTGCTCGGCCACGAGCTTTTCCAGCCGTTCGAAGTCGGGATTCGCAGCGGGCGCCGATGGCTTGGCGGCGCGCGCTTCCGGCAAGGCCCGCGGCTGACGGCGGAAGCGCTTGAGCCCCAGGCGGATGCCCCATGGAACAGGCAGCAAGCAGGCCAGCACGAGGCTGGGCCACCAGGGGCCTTCCAGAGTCGCAGACCGCAATTCCGCGCCGACGGGCTTTCCGGGAGGGGTGAACTCCGACTCGCAGATCGCCAAGCCCAAAAAGCGGTGGAAATCCGCCGGAGGCAGTTGTTCGGGCGAAATCCAGTTCTTGCGGAACCACCATTCCGGCGTCTGGAAGGATGTCAGCGGGATGCGAATCGTCGTCCAGTCGGAAGACGGCAGCAGCGGGTAATAGATGTAGCGCACGGACGAGGGCTCGTTGGAATGCGTGCGCCCCGGTACATCCAGCATCAATTCGAGCCGCAGCGGTGCTTCCCCGATCGTCCGGTATTCAATGACCAGCTCGTTGCAGCGGGCATAGTTCTTGTAATTTCCATCCGCGGCGTTCAGCACCAATCCCGCGTACCTTCCCGTAAGATCCGAAAGCACGAAGCGCGTCGATAGAACCTTGCCATCGTTCTGGAAATCCAAAAGACGGGATTTGCCACCCGCCGCTTCATCGGCGTACCCATCCGGTTTCCACTGAGGATTATTCGGCCAGATTGGCAGATGGCGTCGCGTAGCGATGGAAATTCCCAGAGCCAGGATGATCAGAAGGGTCGATGCCGCGCACCACCCATGCCAGCTTCGCTCCCTCACTGAACCCTCTCCACGATCATCTCAGCCACTCTGGCACCGTTCGATAACCCCCAGAGCGAAATTCTAGTAGGCCGATGGCATGGGTACCAATCGTCGTTTTGGTCAGGCGAGGGTGCTCGGGCTGGAGGGGGGTCAGGCTTTGGAGAGGAGCGATCGGTTCGGAAGCTGCTATTAGTGATGTACCACGCACAAGCCTGAATAACCGATTGGTCGGTGATGAGAAACCACCCCCGCAACCCAGACAAAGACGGGATCGTTGTGGCCTTCCACATAAAGAGCTGCTGGGGCACTCATGGCCAGGGCAAACTCATGATCAATACATAAGCAACCGCAAGCCATTATGTACCAATCATTTGTACTTTGATTCCATTTCTGCAATGACAGTTCATGGAGGTTGCCATGGCTGGGAAGTCGAAGAATCTACTCTTTCATCTTGCAGCACTGCCAGATCCACGGGAATTGAGGGGGCAGCGGCACTTGCTGCTCGATGTGCTGGTGATCGCGGTTCTGGCGACCCTGTGCGGTGTGGATGAATGGGAAGGCATCGAGGACTTCGCATTGGAAGAGGAAGCCTGGCTGCGGACTTTCCTTGTGTTGCCCAATGGCATTCCCAGTCACGACACGTTCAACCGGATCTTTCGAATGATCGACGTGGGGGCCTTCAACGCCTGTTTTCTGGAATGGGTGAAGGCACTGCGCAAGAAGGTCTCCAATCCAAGTGCCGCAGGTCCAGTACGGACCGTTTGCCCCGTGGGAAGTCTGGGCGATCCTTGAGTCCCTGCGAGTTCATGGGAGGAATCTGAGTCGCAAGATAGCCACTGTCTATAAGGCACTTACGCGCCGCGACAAGGGCATAATTTGGCTGGCGCCCGTCTCTGAGATTTTCGAGGAGTGTGGGTGGATAGAAATTCCTGAGGACGGGACACATTTAGCGACTCGGGATCGCAGTGAAGCCTCCGCCAAGCTTCGTAAAGCAGGGCTGTGCCGATTGCCAGTGGATACTGCCGGGCTGGAAAAACGGAGGTGCATCTTGGCAGCAGCTCCGACACCGCCTCCCAGGGTGTGTGCGCCGTGTGAAAACGGTGAAGCCGTTCATTTCTGGAACACCCTACGCGATGCATTAATGGCGAAGCTGGATAGGAGATCCTTTGATGAGTGGATCGAGCCCTGTGACCCCGTAAATTACGACGGAACGACCTTACTAGTTCGTGCCCCAAGCGCATCGGCGCGCACGTGGATAGAGCAACAGTTGGCAGAAGACTTCGAAGGAGCGCTTGCCGGGTGCAACCTGAGCAACATTAGGGTTCAGTTCCTGTCGTGACAGCCAGGTATGGCTACAACTCATCCTCAATCCAAACCAAGAATTATTAGGAGCTGCAATGAGGCTTCAACCTCCATATACATACACAGATACAACTGATTACAGGGATGGCTGGGAACTATCCAACCTTGAGGCGGTTTTAAGTTGGTATCGACGCAACGACTTCCTTTTCGAATCGAAGACCTGGGGAAACCTTTTCGATTACGAACTTAAGGATTCGCGTGGAACGGCATTTCGCATCGAGCGCGGGCCTCGCAATGGCCTCAGGATTGTTTACTGACGCACGCGAAATCGTGCTTCGGGTATCGAATCTGCAAACATGACAGTTTGAGTCTTAACAGTGGGCTCAAAGGTGCTCGGGCATGGAAAGCCCATGGACTGCACCACGCCCTCATGGAAAGGCTACCATCCGTGAACTTCGTGCACCGGATCAAGTCCGGCAACAATCGAAAGCAATCCACGCTGGACCTTCTGATCAGCGGCTCAACAGGCGAGGCATCCATGCGCATCGCAGTTTTTGGCGATATACACGGCCAGTGGATCGCCTTTCGGGAGGCCATCCTGGCACTCCATGCCGAGGCATCGCTCGACCTGGTGCTCCAGGTGGGTGATGCCCAACCCATCCGGGAAGAGGGGGATCTGGCCCATATGCGCTAACTTAGTTGGCCATTAAATCAAAGCAAAGCAGACTACCTCCAGTGGATCAGGGGGTGGGGATGGC
>DAOPYE010000093.1:0-9936 GCA_035352715.1 Holophaga sp.
TCTACCACACGGGCGACACCGCCTGGCGCGACGAGGACGGCTACTACTGGTTCGTGGGCCGCGTGGACGATGTCATCAAGAGCAGCGGATACCGCATCGGACCCTTCGAGGTGGAGAGCGCCCTGCTCGAGCATCCAGCGGTGCTGGAATGCGCCGTCACCGCCGTGCCCGATCCCATGCGCGGCCAGATCGTGAAGGCCACCGTGGTCCTCGCCCGCAACTTCGAGGGCAGCGACGCCCTGGTGTTGGAGCTGCAGGACCACGTGAAGCACATCACCGCGCCTTACAAATACCCTCGCATCATCGAGTTCGTCACCGAGCTGCCCAAGACCATCAGCGGCAAGATCCGGCGCGTCGAGTTGCGAAAGAAATCCACTACCACCGGAAAGTGACCGCCGCCTGCGCGGTCACGGCCGTGCGCGTGTCCGTGGGAACATCGCTGCTCATGTTCGACAGCCCGCCTTCCGTGGGGCTGTCGTACTGGGACATCACGGCGCGGGCTTCCACGCCCACCATCCGGTTGAACTGGTAGCCCACGCCCGCCGCGATCCACGGGCTGACGCGGTTCTTCTTCGTCTCGACGTCATTCCAGTAGTGGTTATCGTGATCCCAGCGATTGCTCACCGTGAAGTTCTGCGTCCACTGCAGGATGCCGGCGCCCACGAGCCCGTAGCTGCCGCGGTCCTTCGTGCCCGTGAAGGTGTAGAGCAGATCCGCGCCGACGCCCACAGAGAAGAGATTGTTACTCTCTTCGTAGTGGGATCCGCTGCGGTGGTAGTCGGACACCCGATAGAAATCCACGTCAAATCGGGGCCGAACCTGCAGGCGCTCACCCGCATCGAAGGTGACCTGGAAACTGGCGCCACCGCCCAGCTTGCCGTTCACATCCGTCTTCAGATCCGAAAGCGGCACATTCGCCTGCACGGAACAGCCATAGCGAACCGGCGACGCGGCATGGAGCCCAAGGGTGGAAAGTCCCAGCAGCGGCAGAATCGCAAACACCTGGCGATGAAACGGCATAAAGCCTCCTGTATAAACGCCCGCAAAAATCGGCACATCAATATGAACCATGCGGGACATCCCCATTACGCGACAACCGCCACGGAGATTAGTCGCACCCCTGTAACATCCCCAAGCAAAAGGCCCCGCGAACGGGGCCTTTTGCTTGGATGCGGATGAAGGGCTACTTCACGCGCTCCATGTAGGTGCGATCGACGGTGTTCACACGAATCTTCTCGCCCGCCTCGATGTAGGGGGGAACATTCACAGTGACGCCGTTTTCCAGCTTGGCGGGCTTGTAGGAGCCCGTGGCGTTGGCGTTCTTCATGACGGGCTCGGTGTCCACGATTTCCAACACGACGCTGGCGGGCAGCGTGGCGGACAGGGGTTCCTCGCCGTTGAACTCGATCTCGACCTGCATATTGGGCTGAAGGAAGACCACGTCATCGCCCAGGATTTCCTTGTTGAGTTCGATCTGCTCGTAGGTCTCGCCGTTCATGAACACGAGGTTGTCGCCATCCTCGTATAGGTATTCCATCTGGTGCTGCTCGAGGCTCACCTTGTCGATCTTCTCGGAAGAGCCAAAGCGGTTCTCGCGGTTGATGCCATCCTTCAGGCGCTTCATCTTCGTGGCGATGCGCGCAGGCAGATTGCCGGGCGTCTGGTGCTCCACGAAGGTCACACGGCACAGCTCGCCTTCGAAGTTGACGATCATTCCGACCCGGAGTTGGACCGCATTGATGAAGGGCATGGGAGGCTCCTGCTTCGACACTGCAAAGTCAAAGCCCTCGCCGTTTCCGGCGGGGGCTTTTTTGGTGGGCATACCAGGGTTCGAACCTGGGACTTCTACCGTGTGAAGGTAGCACTCTACCGCTGAGTTATACGCCCGCGGTCCACCAGAATACCAGGTACCGTGCGGGTGTCCAGAGAGATTTGCGACAGGCCCGCAGGGTGTTCAGCCGCCGTTCAGGATTTCCTTCAGCGCGGCAACATGCTTCTTGAAGGCCTGGCGGCCGACCTTCGTGATGCGGATGTAGGTGCGAGGCTTGCGATCCACGAAGGTCTTTTCCTGGGTCAGGTAGCCCGCCTCTTCCAGCTTCAGCAGATGGGTGCCCAGGTTGCCATCCGTGACTTCCAGCAGCTTCTTGAGGTAGGTGAAGTCCACCTGGGCGTCGGACGCCAGGCTCGCCAGCGCGGACATGATGCGCAGGCGAACCGGCTGGTGGATGAGTTCGTTGAGATCGGCCACGGCTATCTCCAGCCCAGGCGCACAGCCAATCCCCCGGCCAGGAGGCCGCCGCCGCCCAGAAGGCCGAGGGCCAGAAGGAACGCGGGCACCGTCAGCCAAGCGTGGCAGATCAGGATCGCCGCCGTGATGAAGAGCCCCAGCACGATGAAGATCTTGTCCTTCGTCCAAATGCCCTGGATCACGTAGCCCAGCATGACGACGGAGAGCATCAACGCCAGGCGGGTGGGCCAGGAAGACAGACCCAGAAGAAACGGTAGCGCGATGGCGTAGACCATCACGACCGCCCAGAAGAAGGCGAGCTGCATTCCAATCTTGCTCCCCGAAGCGCTG
The DNA here is from genome assembly GCA_035352715.1 of Holophaga sp. Classification (GTDB taxonomy): domain Bacteria; phylum Acidobacteriota; class Holophagae; order Holophagales; family Holophagaceae; genus DAOPYE01. The sequence goes on from DAOPYE010000093.1 coordinate 2,579, forward strand.
CGGACCTGCTTCCCACGACGCGCCATCAGGAAGGCCGTGGCCATGACGCCCAGGCCGTTCAGGCCCCAGATGATCTGCACAGCCCGCGGGGGGGCCAGATACCCGCACATGAAAATCAGCATCCAGAGCACGCCCCACAGCATCAGGATGTTGGAGACAAGCCCATCGCCGCGCACAGCCTGGCGCACCTGACGCGAGATGACATCGATATCCGCCAGGGCCTGGCGGGCTTCTTCGGGGGTGGGTGTGGACATGGAGACATCTCGATGGGGGAAGCGGATCACTGAAGGCCGATCTGGATCTGCATCAGGTTGTTGGCGGAAGCAGGGCCTTCCCAGAACAGCAGCATCTCCCGGAACTCACCGCTAGGGATCCGGCCTTTGGCTCCCGCAGCCTTGAAGAGTTCCATGAAGACGGATTGTCCGGCCGCCCCCGCGAAGTCACCGCTGGTGATGGCGGTGGCGCAGGGGAAGACGGACAGTTCACGGACCTTAGCGTCCCCGAAGGGCGCCGTGCCCTTGGGAACCAGGACGCCGACCTCCTGATCGAAAGGCTGGGCCTGATCCTGGCTGGCCCCGCGCTGGATGATCAGGAGCGGGCCAAGGGTCTGGATCCCCGCGTCCTTGAGCACCTGGAGCAGGCGCTGAGTCATGAGGGGCGTCTGGGCGGATAGCTGCGCAGTAGTGACGCGGGCGCTGAGATGGAAATAGGTTCCTCCCGCAAAGTTCTGGAAGGCAACGGGACCCATGCGTTCCGCAGGCGCCTTGGCGTCCTGGGCAGGGGTTCTGGCCACCAGGCTCATTGCGAAGGCAAGGCCGAGCAAACCGCGAGAGATGTTCATGGCTCCTCCTGAAGCACATCTTGAAGGTGGATGGGCGAGCCCTCTCGCAACACCAAGAGAACTCTGCGATACAGAGTAATCTTCCAAAACAAGACGTCAAGGGGTGGCTCCGATATTTTTCGAAGCCGCCCAACCAGCGCATCAAGTCCCCGCAAGCTCGCGGCCCGAAACCCATCATTGAAAGCGTAGAATCCTGATCATCCGCAGGCGTCCACTTGAGGTTCCATGATCGCCCCCTACCAAGGCCAGCATCCCCGCATCGGCAACCGCGCGTTCATCGCGCCGAACGCCACGGTCATCGGCCGCGTGGAACTCGGCGAGGATGCGTCTATCTGGTTCCAGTGCGTCGTTCGCGCTGACGTGAACACGATCCACATCGGGGCGCGGGTCAACATCCAGGACGCGTCTTGCCTGCACGTGGCCAGCGATCGGCCCCCGCTGGTGATCGAGGACGAGGTCAGCGTGGCGCACAAGGTGATGCTGCACGGCTGCACGATCCGCAAGGGCGCCTTGATCGGCATGTCCAGCACGATCCTGGATGGCGCCGACATCGGCGAGGGCTGCCTCGTGGCGGCGGGATCCCTGGTGCGAGAGGGTTTCACGGCGCCGACGGGAACCCTGGTCGCGGGCTGGCCCGCGGTCGTGAAGGGCGAGCTGACGCCTGCCCAGCGGGGCCGCGTGGATGGGCTATGGGCGCGCTATGTGCGCCAGAAGGATCTCTACCTGGCGGAGAGCTGGATCAGCCCTGCTTGAACAGCCAGTACATCGCCTCGCGATCGCCGATCCACACCTCGCCGAACAGCTTGAGCGTGGCGAGGGCTTCTTCGATGGATCCGGGTTCAATCACATCCGCCAACCGACGAGGAGCTTTGCAACGCCCCGTGAGCAGTCCTTCGACATTGGCGTTCAGGCCGCGCGCGCGCTCCAGAGACTTGCGCGCGCCCTTCTCGTCCTGCGCCTTGAGCCGCATCAGCACCTCGGCCCAGGCCATGAACAGGCCGAGCTTGGCGCCGCCCTTGGCTTCATCCATCCAGACGGCCAGAGGTTTCAGGCGCTTGGCGGACAGGCACGCACAGATCAACCGGGGGCGGATACCCAACGCATCCGTAGGATCCATGGCCAGCATGCCTTCCAGATGCATTGCCGCATCCGTCGGCCGTCCCGCCTTCTCCAGCGCGATCACCAGCGCGAGGCGGGCGCGAAGGTAGGGCTGGGCCTCGGGCACGGAGGCCAGACGCCCGCGGTGTTCGCGCAGGAACGGCGCGCCCAGGCGGGCCTCCGCGCGCTCGACGACCACGCGCAGGGCGCGCGCGAGCAGGCGGGGCGAGGCGTGTTCGGCCTGGGCCAGGATCACCTGCGCATCGGTGCATTCGCCATCGAGTGCGAGCGCCTGACGGGCCAGTTCCAGGGCCTGCGCGGACTTGTCCGTCTGGCGGGCCTTGAGGGCGAGGCGCTGGGCTTCCTCGCGGGGTGATGGCACTTCCACTTCCGGGCTCATTTGGCCTCCGGAAGAATGGTGAACTGTGCCGGGGCGCTGGGTCGGAACTTGCGGCCAAAGGCCTCGCCGTTCACGGCCATAAAGCTCGCGAGCAGGAACAGCAGCACCACCAGCAGCGCTGCTCCGCGCCGGGCCCGCGCCAGGGAAGGCGCGGTGATTTCAGAGACGGCCAGCATCAGCACCGCCATCGGCAGCTTGAACAGCAGGTAGCGCGCGTCGAAGGGATGCGCGCCCGCATGGGCCTGCATCACCAGAAGCACGACGCCCACCGCGAATCCGATGCGGATGACCCAGACGATGAACAGCTTCCACAGCGAGGCGGAGAGCCCCCGCAGGTCTTCGCGTTCGTCCTCCAGGCCGGAAAGCAGCAGCGCCACAACGGCGGCACCTCCGCCCATGGCCATGGCGACGATGTGGATCCAGCGAACGAGATCAAAGAGTTGGAATTGAGGCATGACACACACCCTTCGACTCCAGCCTATCGGGACTGGAGCCATCAAGCCAACGGCCCCGGAAAGCCTCAATAGACCCCGGGGAACGCTTGGTAGAGAACCGGAAGGGACTTGGACGCCATGTGGGCCCAGATCAACTGGCAGAACCAGTAGGCGTACCGGGTGCGCTCAAGCACCTGGATGCGCGCCTTCAGGCGCAGGCACTTGATGCCGGGATCTCGGATTTCGGGGTGATCGTATTCATGCCGCAGGTATTCGTCGGCCCGGGCGGCGATGCGGCTCGTCAGCTTCTCCCAGGGGTCCGCCAGCAGGTGCACGCGCGCTTCCGCCATCTGCGCCGCCTCGCGGGTCACGCGGGATGTCCCCCGGTAGTCAACTCCTTCAACGGCGTAGAATCCGCCCCCGAACAGGCCTTCGAAGCGCAGTTCCTCCATGGGCAAGCGTTCGAGATCTTGCCCCGCGGCATAGATCTGGATCTTTCCGCCCTGGGCGGTCTTCCCGTGATCCGCGTAGCTCGGCGGGAAGCAGCGCAGCCCTGTGGAGATGGCCCACCCTGCCTGCGTGTCTTCGTGGTTCATGCCCAGCCCCACCAGATGGACCTGCCATTCGCTCCAGCGCTCGAATAGATCGCTTTCCAGCATCAGGTGTTCCGAATCGCGGATGAAGGTGGCCAGGTACTGGGCCTCGGGGGCCTGGGAGGGCTCTACCACCACCATGCGCGAGGCGAGGGGAAACGCCTCCAATCCCGCGGCCCGGTAGGTGGACTGAAGATCCTTTTCGAGTTCGCGCAGGGCCTCGTCGGTGCGCACCCGGATTCTCGGAAAGTCCCGCCGGGCTTCCTCCAAGGTGCGCGGCAGGGCGGGGATTTCATAGGCCTGGCCGTGAATCTGAACTTCTCCCGATGGACCAGAAACGGGTGCCTGCAATACCGGAGTTTGCCCAGCAGAAGGCGCCACCACCGGAGGCACGAGCAGAAGCGAGGCGATGAGGGGAAGCACGGCGATCATTTCAGCGTGAAATAGACTTTGGCGCCGCCCGCCTTGGCGGCGTCGCCGCCGTTCACTTCGAAGATGCGGTCCGATTCCACCAGATCCTCCTGGCGCAGGGCCAGGATCGTCGCGCGATTGCGCGCATCGGCCAGGGCGCGCAGTTCGTCGGGATGCACGGTGAGGGTCCCCAGCAGGCGCTGCTCGACCTCGGCGATGGGCGGGGGCACGGGCTTGACGCCCTTGGGGGCTGGGAACGCGGCGTCGTAGGCCACGCGCAGCCAGCGTTCGCGCTCGTCGGCTGGAAGGACCGCCACGGATTCGCGTTTCTCGGCGCTGGCCTTGATGCGGCGAAGCAGATCCTCCAGCTTGGCACGGCGCAGCGCAGCGCCATCCGAAGCCGCATCCACAGTGGATTCCACTTCCAGGCGCAGCTCGGGCCGCTCGTGGAGCGCCTTCGCGAGGGTGGCGAACTTCTTCTGTTCGCTGGCGTCCAGCGTCGCATGGCCCGCCGTGAAGGCTGCAGAGCTGAGATCCTCGCCGCTGCCAAACAGATGCGAGAGCAGCGTGAACGGCGAGGTGACGACCTTGCTCAAGGCGTTGAGCAGCGCCTTCCAGATCATGCGGCCGTAGTGGATATCGGGATCATCCAGGCTGCCGTCCACGGGCACGTCCAGTTCGATGACGCCCTTGCGATCGCGCAGCAGGGCCAGGCCCAGCCTCACGGGCAGGTGCGTGGCGTCGGGACTATCCACCTTGTCGCCCAGGTAGAACTGGTTCAGCCGCACCTTGTCTTCCACCTGGAGCTTGCGGTCCTGGATGCGCAACCGCGCGTCCACATCCAGCTTGCCCTGGCGCACGGTGTAGCCCAGGAACTTGCCTGTATACGGTGTGAAATCCGTGAGATCCGCGCCGCTGATCTTCACGGTGACATCCGTGTCCTTGTCGTGGCGCAAGGGCATGGCCCGCCCCTGGATCAAGAGCGGCGCCAGCCCACCCGCCAGGCCTTTCAGATCCAGTGAAGCCTTGTCCGTGACCTCGGTGGAGAGCCCCCGGTTCACGCCGTTCAGATCCGAAAGCGTCAGCGCGGCGTTGGGCTCGACGCTGCGATCGATGAAGGTGAGGCGGCTGTTCTGGATCTTCACCTGACCGATGCTGACGCGGAAGGCTTCATCCGGAGCCGCGCGCGGTGTCGCGGGCGCCATGGCGGCCACCGACGTCGCGGTTGGCTGCAGCTTCAAAGCGCGCTCCACATTGCTGCTGCCATCCTTGGAGATCACCAGCCGGTTTTCGGATTCGATCAGTTCTGCATTGGCCAGCGTCACGACCTTGGGATTCGTCTGCAGATCCAGCCCGGTCAGGCGCAGCGCGCGATAGCGCAGGAAGGGCTCCCGGCGGGCGCCATCCATGGCCTCGAAATTTGCAAGGCGCACATCGCCCTTGAAGGTGATGGCATCCGAGGAACGTCCTTCAAAAGCTGCCCGCAGGTGGCCCTTCAGGCTCAGCGAGCCACGGTTCACGCGGATATCCGTCGCGGGCTCCAGGTAGGCGTCCAAAACCGGCAGATCCAGCTCCGAGAGTTCGATGGCGAGATCCGCGGTCGGCTTCAGGGGCGCCACGCGGCCCTCGGCCTGAAGCCGACCGCCGCCATTGATACGCATTGCCAGCGTCAGATCCGACGAGGCCTTGGGATCCAGGCTGAAATCGCGCAGCGTCAGGCCCAGATCCAAAACTTGGAGCTTCACGGGACGGGGCACCGCGCGATCCTCGAAAGAGGCGCTGAAACCGGATAACCCCAGCTCCTTGAGCGTCAGATGGAAGGGCTTCGCCTCCGCCTTCTTGGGCTGGGGCTTGGGCGTGAGCAGCTTGGCGAGATCGATCTCGCCATTCTTCAAGCGCGCCAGATCCACATGGCCATCCTTCAGGCGCAGGGATCCAATCTCGACGGCATTCTCCAGCAGATCCGCCTGGATGGCGCGGGCCTCCAGCACCGGCAACACCACGGCATTTGCCCGGGCCTGGGGATCCGCCAGCGCGAGCTTCAGCAGATCCACCTCGCCATCCTGAAGCAGGATCGCGTGATGACCGGCGGTCCATTCGAAGCGGTAAGACGCGCGAACAGAAAGCTCGCCTTCGCGCAGATCGAAGGCCACCTGATCGCGCAGATAGGGCTGGTACTTGGGCAAGCGCAGATGCTCGATCGCGAACCGGCCCTCGGATTTCAGGGGATCGGCTGAGAATTGCCCTGTCCACGAGAAGGTCTCGCCAGATTCGGTGCGACCCGAGAAGGTGTACGGGCTGCGGCTATCCGGGGCCGTACAGAAATCCGCGAGCCTGATGGACAGCGGTCCCAGCGTGGTGGTGAACGGCTGGTCGAGGCTGCGATCCACCAGCGTGATCTCGGCCCCCTGGATGGCCAGCGCCCCAATGCGAATCTGGCGAGGTTCGCTGGCATCTACGTTTGTCTTGGGGGCCTGTGCGGGGAAGCGATCCAGGATGTCCGAGAAATTCATGCGCCCGCCCTTTCCCAGCACGACGCGGCCGTAGGGATGGGCGAGATGGATGGCCGAAAACGAGACCGTATGGGTGAAAGCGCTCGACAACTGCGCATTCACGTAGAGGCGATCCCATCCGAAAAAGGTCCCGCCATCGGGGTCCAGGATCTGAAAGCCATCGAGGGTGACCGAGAGCGCGAACGGATTGACGCGGACGCGCTGCAGAAGCACCTCGCGCCCCAGAAGCGCTCTCAGCCGTTTGGGCGCCTGCGCCTTGATCACGAGCGGCAGGACCAGGAAGCCCGTGACCGCGTACGAGGCGATTAGGGCCACCAAGATCAGCCAAAGCGTGCGCCCCCGGCGCAGGGAATTTCCAAGAAATGATCCGACGCTCATGAACAGAAACTAACACTCCTTTCGAAACGCGCATCACCGGATCTATCGCGACCATGAATCCCGTGGTTCTGACGGGACCCAAATATGTTCGGAAACAAAACAAATACAAAGCCTTTACGATACGAAAGGACCGGCGATTTCCCCGCGATTCCCCTGGAGCACCCATGAGCAAGCAGAGCCTCTATGCCGCGCGCCGCGCGGATGTCGAACGCGAGTACGCGGAGCTGATGGCGCGGCGCAACGAGCCGGTGCTACCCGGCAACGGCATCTTCACGCGCTACAAGCATCCGATCCTGACCGGCGCCCATGTGCCTCCCACTTGGCGCTACGACTACAATCCGGCCACCAATCCATTCTTCATGGAACGCCTGGGCATCAACGTGGCGTTCAACAGCGGCGCCATCAAGCTGGGCAACGAATATTGCCTCGTGGTGCGCACCGAGGGCTGGGATCGCAAGAGCTTCTTCGCCGTGGCGCGCAGCCAGGACGGCATCCACGGCTGGACTTTCGACGCCGAGCCCATCCTGACGCCCGAGACCTCGGAGCCGGATACGAACATCTACGACATGCGCCTGACGGCCCACGAGGATGGCTGGATCTACGGCGTGTTCTGCTCCGAGCGCAAGGATCCCGACGCGCCCAAGGGCGACACCTCCAGCGCCGTGGCGGCCGCGGCCATCGTGCGCACCA
>DAOPYE010000094.1:0-9792 GCA_035352715.1 Holophaga sp.
TGCCCTGGGCCACGTATATCCGGCCATCGAAATAGGTCATGTCCCAGGGATTGCGGGCGAAGGGACTCTTCGCGCCGTTGGAATAGTCGGCGATGCCCATATCCACCAGGGTGGGCGTCACGGCCACGGGAACCGTCGTACCGGGGGTGCTGGCGTTGGGTGTCGCCGCATCCGAACTGGAACCGGAACCGCCCCCGCCGCACGCGATCGTCAGGCACCCCAGCAAAACCGCCCATCCCAGGACCGGGAATCGCCTCATCATATGCACCTCGCGCTTTGAAAGTGCATCGATGATTCCATGCCCGGATCGCCTCGCCAAACAGGGATTGAGGCAATGGGGGATATCTTCAGCGGGACAAATTCGAAATGTTTGAAAATACGGCTTTTGCGAAAGAGACAAAAAGCCGTCGAGCCGCCTCGCCAGCGGCATCCGTTCGCTGGACCAGGTTTTCGGGGTGCCACTGCACGCCCAGGACCCATCGCGTCCGATCTTCAGGCTCGATGGCTTCGATGATCCCCCGCTGATCCAAAGCCCAGGCCACGGCCCGAAAACCGGGAGCCAGGCGGTTCACGGCCTGATGATGGCGGCTGTTCACGAACACCGGGTCCGCGAGCAGAACCGAGGCAAGCAGGCTTCCGTCGGCAATGGACACTTGATGTCGAACCTCCGGGATATCCGGCGTGCCATGGCTGTGGGCATCCGCCGCACATCCGAAATGCGAGGGGATGTCCTGGATCAGGCTTCCGCCCAGGGCGACATTCAGCGCCTGCTCGCCACGGCAGATGCCCAGCATGGGCAGGTGACAGGCCCAGGCTTCGCGAATCAGGGGCAGCTCCAACTCGTCCCGCGCCGCATCCACCTCCGCCGAAGGATGCACCGGCTCGCCGGGATCCCAATGGCGGGGGTGGATATCGCCGCCGCCGGATAGCAGCACCCCTACGACGCCTTCCAGATCGGGGGGGCCGTCCTCGGGCGCGACCAACTGAAGCGGGCCGTCCCATCCCCCCAGCCGCAAGGCGGGCACGTAAGTCGCCTGCAATCGCACCTTGTCGCGACAGGTCACAAGGATCCTTGACAGGTTTTTGGCGAGCCTCATCATGAACACCCTACTACCTGTTCAGATGGGCTGAGCTGGTCTTGATCGGTGGAGAGCTCCACCGGGAGGAGGAAACGTGTCTGGATCGTTGAACAAAGTCATCCTGATCGGCAACCTGGGGCGCGACCCCGAACTGAAGATGACCCCCGGCGGCCAAGCGCTGGCGCGGTTCTCCCTGGCCACCACGGAAACCTGGAAGAATCCCCAGGGCGAAAAGCAGTCCAAGACGGAATGGCACAACATCGTCGTGTGGGGCAAGCAGGCTGAGATCGCCGAGAAGTTCCTGCGCAAGGGCAAGCAGCTGCTGGTCGAAGGCCGCATCCAGTATCGCGAGTACACGGATCAGGCTGGCGTGAAGAAGACCGCCGCCGAAATCCGCTGCGACAACTTCGTCATGCTGGGCCGCATGGATGAAGCGCCCCGATCCGGCGCGGGCTATTCCGGCGGTGGAGCGGGCGGTTTCGACGAGCCGCTGCCGCCTCCCCCGGCTTCCGGCGGAAATTACGACGACGATATCCCGTTCTGACGGTCACCACTCTTTTCGAACGTCCCGCCACCGCGCGGGACGTTTTTATATCCAGAGCATGGGATCATGTCGTATGGAGGAACGCCGTGACGCTGTCTCCCGCACGATCTGAAGACCACCCCTGGGCTGAACTGCTGAACAGCCTGACGCACGGCGTCGCAGCTGCCCTGGCCATTGCCGCCCTGGTGGTGATGATCGTCTTTGCGGCCATCGAGGGCCAAGCCCGTCATGTCACCAGCGTCACGCTGTTCGGCTCGATGCTGGTGATCATGTACATGATGTCCACGCTGTACCACGCCTTCCGCAGCCCCCGCGTGAAGAAGGTCTTCCGCATCCTGGATCATTCGGCGATCTTCCTACTCATCGCGGGGACGTACACGCCTTTCTGCCTCGTGACGCTGCAGGGGGCCTGGGGCTGGACCATCTTCGGCATCGTCTGGGGCCTGGCGGCGCTGGGTGTGACCTTCAAGGCCGTCTTCGGCCCCCGCTGGGAGATCCTATCCACGCTGCTGTACCTGGCCATGGGCTGGCTCATTGTGATCGCCATCGCGCCACTGTGGCGCGCCATGCCCGCCGGAGGCCTTTTCTGGCTCTTCGGGGGCGGCGTGTTCTACAGCGTCGGCATCATTTTCTACGCCTGGGACCGTCCGCCTTACTGCCACGCCATCTGGCACCTATTCGTGCTCGCGGGCAGCGCCGCCCATGTGGTCGCCGTCATGGGCTGGGTGATTCCCTGGGGCTGATCCGTTCATCTTCAGCGTCGGTTCGCGGCCGATGCGTACAACACGTCGTGGACCATGGGCGGGAGAACACCGTTCATGACCCGCCCAGAAACGGGCCCCAGAAACTTCGCATTGGCGTACGGGGTTTGGTGATGCCGGATTCCGGCACAGGGCTGCTCGCGCGCATCAAACGGCCGCAGAACGGAATCAGGCCAGAGAGGGGGATGGGTCGACCGGGGCATTTTCTTCTGTGTTGTAATAACGCCAACCTTCTCAACACGCAGACACGAGCCGAGTCTCCCCCCTGGAGTTCCGCATGATTGTTCCCTCGCCTTTTGGCTCCAAGCCCTCGCTCTGGATGGCGTGCGGCTCCCTGATGCTGGCCGCGTCGATGCTGGGATGCGGGGGCGGAAGCTCGTCCGACGCCCCGACTTCGACAAACCCAACGAACCCGCCGGTGACCCAGACAACGCCAACCATCACCTGGGATACGCCTCCGCCGATCACGTACGGCTCCTGGCTGGGCGCCGCCGCCCTGAGCGCAGTCGCCAATGTGCCCGGCACCTTTTCCTATGCGCCCGCCGTTGGCACCCAGATGAACACGCTGGGGCCCGTCGAGCTGTCCGCCATATTCACGCCGAAGGACACGGCCAGTTACGCGACCGCCACGGCCAAGGTGACCCTTCAGGTGACCCAGGGAACACCCTCGCTGAAATGGGATACGCCCGCACCGGTGGTTCAGGGCACCGCCCTGGATGCCAAACAGCTGAATGCGACGGTTCAGTATGGCGTCAGCGGATTCTTCGGCTACGTGCCGCGCCTCGGCGAAGTCATGAATAATCCTGGAACCCATGTGCTCACGGCCATCTTCATACCGACCGACACCAAGGCCTATGCGACAACCCAAATCGCGACGGTGTTGACCGTCCTCCCTTCGGCGGGCGTGGCCTCCATCGACTTCGATGGATCGGCACAAACCATCCGTGGCTTTGGCGGCTCCGAAGCGTGGTCCTCGGGAATGCCAGCGACACAGATTTCCAAGCTATTCGGAACAAGCCCTGGCGATCTGGGACTGAGCATCATGAGAATCCGCATCGCTCCCGCCACCTGGGACGCCACGGCAAAGACCGCCGGAACCAGCGCCTGGGACGCCGAGTTGGGCAACGCCAAAGCCGCGCAGGATATGGGCGCCACGATCTTCGCCTCCCCATGGACGCCTCCGCCCAGCATGAAGATCAACAACGCGAGCCGTTCCGACAAGACCTGGAGCGGGATGCTGGACCCAGGGAAATACGGCGACTACGCGGCCTACCTCAAGGCCTATGTCGATCACGCGACCAGCAAGGGCGTGAATCTCTACGCCATCTCCATGCAGAACGAACCGGATTGGGATCCACAAGACTACGAATCCTGTCTTTGGTCCGGGGAACAGCTCGCCACCTGGGTCGCCAATTATGGAGCCATCCCCACGGCCGGAACCTCGGTCAAACTGATGATGCCCGAATCCCTTGGATTCAGAGCCGCCGCATCCGATCCCGCGCTCAACAACGCCCAGGCCGCCAATAACATCTCCATCCTCGGCGGCCATCTCTACGGCACAACGCCGAGCTACCCGGTGGTGGCCAAATCGCTGGACAAGGAAGTCTGGATGACCGAGCACTACCTGGATTCCACCTCGAAAACCTCATCCGCCTCATCCTGGTCGACCACCTTTGCCGATGCGCTGGCGATCGCCGAGGAGGTGCACGCCGCCATGACCCTGGGACAGTACAACGCCTATGTCTGGTGGTGGATGGTCTGTTCCAACGACAACCAGCCCACGGGCCTGATCGATTCGAAGGGGCAGCCGACGTTCTTCGGCATCGGCCTTCAGCACTTCTCTCGATTCATCCGCCCCGGCTACGTGCGTTGCGATGCGACCGCCCTGCCCATGCCGAATGTCCGACTCTCCGCCTTCAGCGGAGGAGGACATTACGTGATCGTGGCGATCAATTCGAGCAGTTCAGATGTAACCCTTCCCATCCAGATTTTTCCCCACTCCCTCCCCTCGCTGACGCCCTACCAGACCACCTCTAGCCAGACGATGAAGGCGCTCGCGCCCGTATCCATCAACGGAGGCCAGTGGACGGCCAACCTGCCCGCCAAGAGCATCACCACCTTTGTTGACTAGGCTTGGCACGATCGGAATCCACCCCATCGACACCAAATGCCCAGGCCCCGGTCGGCGGAAACATGCGACCGGGGCCTGGGTTCATCGAAAGGGCTGATCCGCCCTGCGGATCTGGCTGCGCAGGAGCAGGTGCTACAGCGCAGCCAGATCCTCGGGCGCGCCGATGGAAAGGGCCTTGATCTCGACGCCCGCCTCCTTGGCCATGCGGGACGCGATGCCGGCGAGCACCTTGCCGGGGCCCAGTTCCAGGAAGGTGGTGACGCCCGCTTCGAGCAGCAGCTTCATGGTGGCCTCCCAGCGCACGGCGCCAGGGATCTGGCGCACGAGGCCCGCGCGGAGTTCCTCGGGATCCACGACGGCCTTGGCGTCCACGTTGTTCACCAGCGGGCAGATGGGCGCACGGAACGCCAGGGCGTCCAGCACCGGGCGCATGGCCGTCTGCGCGGGTTCCATCAAGGGGCTGTGGAAGGGGGCGCTCACCGGTAGCTTGATCATCTTGCGTCCGCCCTTGCCCTTCAGGACCTCGATGGCGGCGTCCACGCCTTCCGCATGGCCCGCGATGACGATCTGGCCCGCGCCGTTAAAGTTCGCCGGCACGACGGTCTTGCCCGTGCGCTCCGAGGCCTCGCGGCAGCCCGCTTCCACATCCGCCACGGCCATGCCAAGGATCGCGGCCATCCCACCCACACCGGCGGGCACGGCCTCCTGCATCACGCGCCCGCGCTGGCGAACCGTGCGCACAGCGTCGGCGAATTCCAGCGCGCCACTGGCCACCAGGGCCGAATATTCGCCCAGGCTGTGCCCCGCAACGAAATCGGGCCGCGGCAACTGGGCCTCGAAGGCCCGGACGACCATGGTCGAATGGGTGAGGATGGCGGGCTGGGTGTTCTCCGTGAGCTTCAAGGCCTCGTCCGGACCCTGGCCCATGATCGCCGAGAGCTCGAAGCCAAGCGCGCCATCGGCTTCCTGTAGCACGGCCTTGGCTTTCGAGCCGACTTCGCCTTCGGCCTGGGCCAACGCCATGCCCATGCCCACCGCCTGCGAGCCCTGTCCGGGAAACAGCCACGCCACTTTAGTCATAAATATCCCTCAAAAGCCGCAACACACGGTTGCGAACAGTCTACCGAAACCATCGCGCATTCAACGATTGGGGACGAACCCGCCGCGCCCCCAAAAAGCCTGATTCAGCGATGAAGAACTGTGACGTTTTCCTCTCTGATTCCCGTGGATACTCGCATCGAAAGAGAATCCATGTCCGAAGGCATCCTGCTGGAACAGCTCCCACGCCCCACGCTGCTGACCGAAGCGGCGCGGGAGGCCCGTCTGCGCGCAGCGATCCCCCAGATCCTCGCGGCCGTGGAAGGCGAGACGGATGCCATCGCCGTTCAGGCCACCCTGGCCCGTCTGCTCTGGGACACCCTGGTCCAGACCAACTGGTGCGGTTTCTACCGGGTCGTCGCGCCCGGCATGCTCGCCGTGGGCCCCTACCAGGGCGCCATGGGATGCCTGCGCATCCCCTTCGAGCGGGGCGTGTGCGGCACTGCGGCGCGCACCGGACAGATCCAGCGGGTGCCCGATGTCCATGCGTTTCCGGGCCACATCGCGTGCGATGAGGCTACCCGCAGCGAACTGGTGATCCCCATCTTTTCGGCGGGACGCCTGCGGGCGGTGCTGGATCTGGATAGCCCCATGCTCAATGGGTTTTCCAGTGATGAATCACAATTGCTTGATGAGATTTTCCATCTCGAGGGAATACAAGGCCTGGCCTGGTAGCCGACACCCACTAAACACGCCAAATTCGCCCCAGGATTCGTGCGGGTCGCCCCAGCTTGCCCCATTTTCATGAGTTTCCCGGTCAGAATGACGGTCCATAGATCCCGGCCGCGAAGCGGGAGGCATGGGTCCAGGGTCTTGCTGAGCGCTCCCAAAAGCTCTCGGCGCTTGTTCAGCCGCCTCCAGATGAAAGGCCATCCATGAGCCGCAGTTCATCCTTTCTGCACCTTGGTTTTGGGATTCTGACGACCTGCCTGGTGGCTTCCAGCCTTACGGCCCAGGATCTGCCGAAGCCCGGCCATGGCCTGCGCCCGGCCGATATGGACACCGCCGTGAAGCCCTGCGACGACTTCTTCCAGTTCGCCAACGGCAGCTGGCTGAATCGCACGAAGATCCCCGCCGAGTACGCGAACTGGGGAGCCTTCATGGAAATCCGGGAGCACAACCTGGAGACCCTGAAGGTCATCCTGGAGGACGTCTCCAAGCGCTCGGATTGGCCCAAGGGCTCCATCCAGCAGAAGGTTGGCGACTTCTACGCCATGGGCATGGATGAGGCCCGCATCGAACGCGAGGGCATCCGCCCCCTGGCTCCGGCGTTCCAGCGCATCGCCAAGATCAAGAACGTAAAGGATCTGGTGCGCGAGATCGCGATCCTGCACCGCCAGGGCGTCAACGCGGCCTTCGGGTTCGGCGTGGGCCAGGACGACAAGGACAGCGCGCACTATATCGCCCAGATCGCGCAGGGTGGGCTCGGCCTGCCGGATCGTGACTACTACACGAAGGACGACGCCAAATCGGTCGAGTTGCGCGCGAAATACGAAGCCCATGTGACCCGGATGTTCGAACTGCTGGGCGACAAGCCCGCCGCCGCCCAGGCGCACGCGAAGACCGTGATGACCTTCGAGACTCGCCTGGCCAAGGCCTCCATGACCCGCGTGGAGCAGCGCGACCCCAACGCCATCTACCACAAGCTCACCCGCGCCGAAATCGAGCAGGGCGGCTCGCCCTGGAAAGCCTACTTTGAAGCTGTCGGCCTGCCCTCTTCTGAAAAAGACCTGCTGGTACGCCAGCCCGCGTTCCTCCAGGAACTGGGCGCACTCACCAAGGAAGTGAGCCTGAAGGACTGGAAAACCTACCTGCGCTGGCACCTGATCAACGCGAACGCCACCGAGCTCAGCAAGCCCTTCGTGAACGAGCACTTCGCCTTCTTCGGCAAGACGCTCAACGGAACGCAGGCGCTGAGCCCGCGCTGGAAGCGCATCCAGGGGGCCACCGACCAGGCGCTGGGCGAGGCCCTGGGTCAGCTCTACGTCGAAAAGGCGTTCAAGCCCGAAGCCAAGCAGAAGGCGCTGACCCTGGTGGCGAACCTCCGCGCCGCACTGCGGGATCGCATCCAGAAGCTGGATTGGATGAACGAAGCCACCAAGGTGAAGGCGATTCAGAAGCTCGACGCGTTTCGCGTGAAGATCGGCTATCCCGACACGTGGCGCGATTACAGCAAGCTCGACATCAAGCGCCAATCCTATGTGCTGAACAGCGTGGCCGCCGCCGAGTTCGAGTTCCAGCGCGGCCTCGACAAGCTGGGCAAGCCCCTGGACCTCAGCGAATGGGGCATGACGCCCTCCACCGTCAACGCCTACTACAACCCCAACATGAACGAGATCGTCTTCCCGGCGGGCATCCTGCAGGCGCCCTTTTTTGATGCGGAAGCTGACGACGCGGTGAACTACGGTGGCATCGGCTTGGTGATCGGCCATGAAATGACCCACGGCTTCGACGACGAAGGCCGCCAGTTCGACGCCGACGGCAACCTGAAGGATTGGTGGACGGAAGCCGACGCGAAGGCCTACGACGCGCGCGCGGAACTGGTCGTGAAGCAGTACGACGGCTACGAGGCGCTGCCGGGCCTGAAGCTCAACGGCAAGCTGACCCTGGGCGAGAACATCGCCGATCTGGGCGGCCTGAAGATCGCCTATACCGCCTTCCTGAAATCCCTTGAGGGCAAGGCCAAGCCCGCGCCGGTGGATGGATTCACCGCCGAGCAGCGGTTCTTCCTGGGTTACGCCCAGTCCTGGCGCTTCACCGCCCGGGATGAATCCGCCCGCCTGCGCGTCATGACAGATCCCCACTCGCCCGCCCGTTTCCGCGTCCTGGGCCCCTTGTCCAATATGCCTGAGTTCTTCCAGGCCTTCGGATGTGGCGAGAACGCTCCCATGGTCCGTCCGGCCGCGCTGCGCCCCACGATCTGGTAGGAGACGCCATGAGGATGCTTCGAATCGCGCTCGCCCTCCCCTGTGTGGCCGTGGCTCTGGCCGCCCAGAGCCCTGCCCAACAGGCCCCGGCAACCGGCGTCAATCCGGCCTACCTGGATCGCGCCCAGGCCCCGTGCAAGGATCTGTATGGGTTCTCCAACGGCACCTTTGACGCCACGCCGATCCCCGCCGCCTATGCGTCCTATGGCGTGAACGAGGAGATCAACGAGCGCAACGAAGCGATCCTGAAGCAGATTCTTGAAGACGCCCTCAGTGCCAAGGATGCGCCCGCCGGCAGCGTGAGCGCGCGGCTGCGCGACTTCTACGCCAGCGGCATGGACACCGCCGAAATTGAAGCTTCTGGATTGAAACCCATCGAACCAATCCTTCACGAGATCCAGGCGTTGAAATCCCGAAAGGACCTGGCCCCCCTGCTCGCGCGCCTTCAGGCGCAGGGCATCAACGCCGGCCCTGCTTTTGGCGTGGGCCAGGACGACAAGAACAGCAAGGCCATCGTGGCGAAGCTCTACCAGGGCGGGCTGGGACTTCCCGAGCGCGAGTTCTATTTCCGGAAGGATGGAAAAACGCGCGAGCAGCGCCAGGCCTATGTCCAGCACGTCGCTCGGATGTTCGAGTTGGCCGGTGATCCGGCGGATAAGGCCCAAAAGGCCGCCCAGCGCCTGCTCGTCTTCGAGACCAAGCTGGCAAAAGTCTCGCGCAAGCTCGTGGATCTGCGTGATCCCCAGGCGAACTACCACAAGATGGAGCGCCGCACCCTGGACAAGATGGCGCCGGGCTTTGGCTGGCCCCTCTACTTCCGCACCCTGGGACTTCCCGACGGCGAGAAGCGGCTGGTCGTGGGCCAGCCGGAATTCCTGCAGGGCTTCGCGCGCCTGACGGGAACCGCGCCCCTGGAGGATGTGAAAACCTACCTGCGCTGGCATCTGTTGAACGCGACCGCGGAATACCTGGGCAAGGATCTGGAATCCGCCGATTTCGATTTCTATGGAAAGACCCTGCGGGGACGGAAGGAGATGTTCCCGCGCTGGAAGCGGGTGCTTTTCGCCGTGGATCGCGGCATCGGCGAGGATCTGGGACAGGCCTTCGTGAAACGGGCCTTCAGCCCGGAAGCCAAGGCCAAGGTCCTGGAGATGGTCCGCTTCCACCGGGAAGCACTGAAGCTGAGCCTCCAGCGCGCCCCATGGATGAGCGACGCCACCAAGACCCAGGCGCTGCACAAGCTGGAGACGAT
>DAOPYE010000095.1:0-9470 GCA_035352715.1 Holophaga sp.
GGAGGTAGTCTGCTTTGCTTTGATTTAATGGTCAACTAAGTTAGCGCATATGGGGGCAACCCCCTTCCGCGCCCAGAAGGCCCTGGATGTATGTGTCTGTCGGCTTCGCGAGAAGATCGAAAGCGTTTCCGCGGTCTCCTCTTGCATTCAGACGGTTCGGGGAATTGGATACGTTTGCCTCTGACGGGTACAAAGCCTCTTGAATGGATTATTTCATTAATGCGTCTGTTGTATGAATGGTTACATTTTTTTAACCAAAGCCATGCTTGTTTTGTGCTGGATTTGATGGAACATGGCTCCTGCGGTCTTGTTCGGGAAAGGTGGTTCCCTTCATCGTGGCGTCCCGGGGCGTTCGAAGGTGATTCATCTGGACCCCACGCCCAGGGCGCAACCGTCCTGGAACCCCCCCCAAACATCCTTCGGGCAGTCGACTTCGTGTCGTCTAGGGCTTCGAAGATTAATTCAGGAGCAGTACCGTGCGAAATCTCATCGCTCTCGCCCTCGTTGTCGCTTCTCCCGCCTTGTTCGCTGACGGAAACTCCGCCAGCGCGACGGCCAAGGCCTCTGTCAATATCGTGGCTCCCTTGAATCTGATCGCGACCAGCGACATGAACTTTGGAAACATCGTGGTCGACACCTATGACAAGGGTGGCAAGGTGACGCTGGCCTCGACGGTTGGTCCCAACTCCGAGCCGAAGGCTGCCTTGACCAACTTTGTGAATACCGCCATTTTTACTGGTCCCAAGATTGATGCCACCGCCGCGTTCTTCCACTTCCAGCGCGATGAGCGCTATGAAAACGTGAACGTCATCATTGATCCCCTGGTGACGCTGTCCGGCGGCAGGGGTCCCGACGTCAAGCTGGCCACGACCCATGACCTGCCGGCCGATGCCTGCGGTTATTTCCACAACCCTCATGGCGTGGTGGCGAAGCACTTCTCCGTGGGCGGAACCCTGGATATCCCCGGCGGCGCCTTTGGTCAGAAGAACGGCACTATCAAAGTGACGGTTGCTTACAAGTAACTTTTTTGAATCATTGCAATTGCCTGAGGCCGCCTTGTTTTCAGGGTGGCCTCAGGCCCTTCCGAGTGAATGGTTCTAAATGACATTTCAATGGTTTGCTTACGCCTTGTTTTGCGCTTCGATGCTTTGGGGGCAGGGAGGGCCTTTGCCTGTGAAGGCCCCGGCAGAGAACGAACGGGGTACTGGCGATCTCTCTATTCTCCCGGCCCGCGTGGTGTTGGAGGGGCGACAACGATCCACGGAAGTGATGCTCAAGAACATTGGTCATGGACACGCCACTTATCGCATCTATTTCTGCGAAATGGATATGGATGAGAATGGAGAGTTGAAGGAGCGTCCCCGTAAAGAGGGTGAACGGAGCGCCGCTGATCTGATTCGTTACAGCCCACGCCAGGTTGAACTGGCACCAGGCGAGGTGCAGACGGTTCGCATCCAGGTTCGCAAACCGGAGGGCCTTGCGGATGGCGAGTACCGCTCTCACTTCATGTTTCAGAATATCCCTGCTGCTGAAGCCGCGGCCCCTTTGGATGAAGACGCCGAGAAGCGCCTTTCCTTCAAGATCACGACGGTCATGGCCATTTCCATTCCGGTCATCGTCCGGCACGGCGCGGTGGGTGGATCGGTTTCGTTTTCGGACTTCCGTTTCTGGCGGCCTCAGCAAATCGATTCTGCCCCCGTGCTCAGCTTCCATATGAATCGGACGGGGAATCGCAGCCTGACGGGGGATTTCGCGGCCAGCGTTGAATCCGGTGGAACCCTAAAGAAGGGCACGGTGCTCTACGAACGGAAGAATGTGGTCATCTACCACAACCTGCCTTTTCGGAATGTGCATCTGCCGCTGTGGCAAGCGATGAATGGAAGCCTTAAGGGAGCGCGCATCAAGGTGACCTTCACTCCCAGCGATTTCAAATCCGCGCCGGTGACGGCCTGTTTTGATCTGCCGTCGTGAGATGCGCTCCGGCCCTATGGTTTGTCTGTAAGGCCGCTGTTTTTGCGGGGATTGGCTGTGCCGTCCTGTCTCAGGATGGTTCCCAGGCGTTGAAGGATGTGGATCCCATCCTTTTGCAGGTCTATCTCGGTTCCGTGCCGGTGGGGGACCCGATCACGGTCTTCGCCTGGTCCGGTAGGTCCCTGGTGCCTTTGGGCGAACTGTGCCGTTTGTTGAAGCTGGGCATCAGCCTCGATGGGGGCGGCAAGGGCGCTTCCGGATTTTTCATCTCGCCCAAGCGTCGGTTCCTGCTGGATCTGACCCAGCGGCAGGTCGAGGTGGAGGGCCGAAAGCTGACGGTTCCTCTGGACCAAATCGGTGTGCTCGGTGGCGAGATTTTTATAGATGTCCGATTGCTGCAGACGTGGTTTCCGCTGAAGGTGGCGATCGACCCGAAAGCGGCCCGCGTCACCCTTGAGCCAATGGAGCGGCTGCCCATCCAGGATGCCTGGGATCGCGATCGGAAATACGGATCGGTGGGAGGACTGGCCTCTGACTTGTCGGACACTCCGTCGGGGAAGCGCGTGGAGGATCCATACCAATTGGCTGAAGTTCCCATGGTGGACGTCAATCTTTCCTGGGGCACCCTTCAGCACCGGAATACGCCCCCCGTGCAGGGCGCGCTGGGCATCTCCGGGGATCTGCTCTGGATGAGTTCCAACTTCTACGCCTCGCGCGATGCCTTTGGGGCCACCCGGGGAGTGCGTGAAACGCTATTTCGGGAAGACCCCAATGGCGGACTTCTGGGACCGCTGCAGGCTCGCCGCGTCGTGCTGGGGGATTTCCAGCAAGGGCTGTCATTCGATCTGGTGGGAAGCCTGCCCCAGGGACGAGGCATCTCGATCGACCGCTACCCCATTTCCTTTCGTTCGCGCTTTGCGGCCAGGACCTTTCAGGGAGAGCTTCCAGAAGGCTGGTCCGTCGAATTTTTCCAGAACGATATGCTGATGGCTTTCCAGCGTTCCCGCGGGGATGGGCGCTATGAATTCAGGGATGTGCTTTTGCGTTTTGGGCTGAACCAATTTCGCCTGGTTTTCCATGGGCCGTTTGGCGAAAAACGGCAGGAGACCTATCGCGTGGACATCGCCAGCGAACAGCCCCCGCCTGGGGCCTTCTACTACCGGATCGCCGGCATGGAGCCGAATTACCAGGACATCACCGACCCCGCCTCGCTTGGCGTTGAAGACCTGCGGGTCCTGAAGCACAGCGCCTGCTTTGCGGAAGCGGACTATGGGCTGACGAAGTGGCTTTCGGCGAATGCGGGCTTCACCCGGATCGCGCTTCCCACGGGATATCACAATTACAGCGTCGCGGGATTGCGCGGTCTCTTCTCATACCTTTCCATGCAGGTGGAGGGCGCCCAGGACAGCACGAATGGCAAGACGCCCGGGCTTGCGGCTGAAACAGTGCTGCGCACCGGATACGGATTCACGTCCCTGACCTACAAGCGAGCCGAGTACCGGCGGGGATTCCAGCGGACAGACGCTTTTGGGTTCGGGGGAACGCCGCGGGAACTCCGCGGCAATACTTCCGTGGAAGCCTCGGGTTCCTTTCATCTCCGGGGAACGCCCATGGGCATGATGCTCTCCCGCGAGAACTTGGATTACGCCGATGGCGGGAATTCCGTCCGCGATCGGTTCCAGCTTTCGGAAAACTTCCGCCAGTGGACCTTTTCCGAGGCCATCTATCGATCTGTGGATGGCCTGAGCGGTCAGGCGGCCCTGTGGGAAGGCAGCTTCATGGCCAGTTCCGCGTTCAAGGATGTGTGGGTGCAGGGTGAACTGAACCTTCGCAAGCTCGATTCGCGTATCGAGGTATCCAGCCTGTCCCTACTGACGAATTTCCAACACGCGGATTGGAGCTACCGGCTCGCATTGAAGACCCAGGGCACGCAGCTCAGTGGGACGACGCTGCTGGCCAGCGCCAACCGGCTGGTCGGGCGCTTCGCCTATGGAAGCGAATTCCAGTATTCCAAGAGCGCCGGATATTCGATATCGCTGCGCTTTCAGACCTCCTTTGGGCGGGAGCCCCGGAAGGGACGTTGGCGCAATGATGCGCGTCCCATGGCGGGTCAAGGCGCGATCTCTGCCATTGCCTTTTTCGATGAAAATGGAAATGGCGTCCGGGATTCCGGCGAGCGCGTCATCGAAGGCACGCGGTGCAAGATCGCCAATACCCCGCTCCAGGAGAACAGCGAAGATCCTTCTGTCATGTGCCAGACCCATCTCTCCCGGGGCCAGGAGACCCTGGTCCAGTTGGATGAATCCAGCCTGGAGGATCCGGCCCAGCAGGCTACGGTGAAAGCCTTCCGAGTGCTTCCAAGGTCCGGTCACTTCACGCGGATCGATTTCCCTATTTCCATTTTTGTGGAAATAACAGGTACCACTCGCCTCCGCCGAGGGGGACGGGTCGAGGCGTTTGGCGGGCTCGAGCTGGAGCTGCTGGATGCTTCCGGCAACCGAATCAAGGTCCTTCGGACCGCTTTCGACGGGTTCTTCGAGATCCAGGATCTGCCGATCGGAGAATACGTGCTTCAGGTCAGCGCCGAGGAAGCCGCGCGCATCGGCATCAAGGCACCCCGGCCGAAGCGTCTTCGGGTCGATCTCCACAACAATCTGTACGATGGCCAGGATTTCGTCGTAGAGCCTTTATTGGAGCCGGATACGCCAGCTCCAAAGCCGGCGCCAACCCCCGTTCCGATTCCAACCGCAAGCAGTCCCAACCTGATTTCGACCCAGTGAGGCACCATGCAAAAGCGCGGGCTTCTTCTTCCCATCCTGATGCTTGTTTCGATGTTCGGCCATGCGTCCGATCCCATCCAGGACAGCCATTCCCGGGCAGAGGTTGTTGTCATTCAGCCGCTCTCGTTCGGAGGGGTTCTCGTCAATCCCGCAGGCGGAACCCTCAGCCTCAATTTCGACGGAACGCTGATTCCCGAAGGGGGCGTTAGCCATGGGAGTCTGCCGGCTGCCTCGGAGGCGCGCATCCGTTTGACGGGGCCGGCCAAGACTGGCTTTGAACTGCAGGTGGATCCTACCCTTCCGATCCTCTCGGGTCCGTCCGGCGCGAGCCTTCGGGTTTCGGAGCTCTTCTGTTCGTTGCCGGGGTTCCGCGGCACGTTCGATGTCACGGGCCTCTGCGAGTTCAAGCTGGGGGCTCGGCTGCAGATCCCGGCCAATGCGCCGACGGGCTGGTATCGCGCATCCACGGTGATGCTTCGCTTGAATGTGTCGGGTTCATCCAATAGCAACGGAGGGGTTGCGAACGCGGCCATCGGTTTTTCGGTCCTGTTGCGGGCACCCCTGGTCTTGACCAACCACTCCGATCTGAATTTCGGTGTGCTGGTGCCCGGCGGACAATCGTGCATTTTCGAGGTGCTGCCGGAAGGCGGGTACCGCGTGAATGGTTCTGGGGGGGCGATGCTTTTCAAGGGAGTGCCCCATCCCGCTGCGTTCTCGCTGCGCGGGCCGGCCGGGGCGAGCTACAGCATCCAGCTTCCCACCAGCATCCAGTTGGTAGGACCGGGAAGATCCATGCGCGTTGAGGGCTTCAAGATCAACACGCCCGTCAATGGCGTCCTGCCCAGCGCGGGGCTGGATTTCAACGTGGGCGCGGGGCTGCAAGTGGAGCCTGGGCAAACGCGGGGCGAGTACCGAGGCCTCTTTGTGGTCAGCGTGAACTATCCATAGCGGATCCGTTTACGCCTTCTGGGAAGGCTGAGACGATGGGGCATGGAAGCTCTGGACATTATCAAGCAGGGGGATGTGTTTCGGAAGCTTGGCGAATATGCCAAGGCCCGCCAATGCTATGGCGAAGCCCTGAAACAGGTCCCCCGAAGTGCGCGCGCCCTGCGCGGGATGGCGGATGCCTGTCGCGGCGCGAAGGATCATGCCGCTGCGCTGAGCCATTGGGAACTGGCCATGGACGTGGAGCCGCAAAACACCTACGTGATGGTGCGTGCCGGTGACGCCTGTCGGAAGCTGGGGCGCTTGCCATCGGCGCAGTCCTTCTACGAACGAGCCCTGGCCCTGGAACCCGAGAACCGCTTTGCGCTGATGGGTTTGGGGGATCTCTTCCACAAGGCCCATCGAGAAGAAGAGGCTCTGGTCTATTACACACGCCTGCTTTCGCTGAATCCCAAGCCCTTGAACATCCTGACCATGGTCGGGAATCTGCACCGACAGCGGAAGGAATGGGCCGAGGCTGTCGCTCGGTTCCAGGAGGTGTTGGCGGTGGAGCCCGATAATCGCTTTGCGCTGTTCGGGATGGCCGACGCCCTGCAAGGTCAGGGAATGCATCTCGAGGCGCTTCCCTACTGGGAGGCGATCCTGAAGCTGGATGCATCCAATCCGGAAGTCCTCACGCGCGCAGGCGACACCTTCCTGCATTTGGGCGAACTGGATCGAGCCGAGTCCCTCTTCCGAAGCGCCCAGGCCAAAAGCTATAACCGCTATGCCCAATTTGGCCTGGTTATGGTTGAGCTGCGTCGAGGGCATTTTGATGCAGCCCAGAAGCTCTGTGATGTGCCCCTTCAGCGCAATCCGTCCGACGCACGCGCGCAGAAGCTGATGGAGTCCATCCAGGCGGTCGAGAACCGGAAATCGGATACGGGGAAAGTGCGTTAACCCTTCAGCTCCCGATGCTGCACCACCAGATCGGGAATTTGGGTCAGCAGGCGGCTGGCGAGGAGTTCCACCAGAGCAACGCTGCGATGCTGGCCGCCGGTGCAGCCGATGGCGACGGTGTGGTAGGCGCGGGCGTCCTGCTGGATGTAAGGCCAGGCCCAATGCACCCAGTTCTCGGTGAGAGCCAGAAAGGTGCCGAAGGCATCGGACTTGTTCAGGTAGTCCCGCACGGGCTGATCCTTGCCGGTGAGTGGGCGCAGTTCCGGGATGTAATAGGGATTGGGCAGGAACCGGGCGTCCAGCACCATGTCGGCGTCCTCGGGCAAGCCGAACTTGAAGCCGAAGCTGAGCAGGCGCAGCGTGGTGGACTGTGAGGGCAGGGTGGGCAGCACTTCCGAGAGGCGCATCCGCATCTGGGACAGCGTAAGGCGGCTGGTGTCGATGATGGCCGAGGCGCGCGCGCGAATGGGCGCCAGGAGCGCGCGCTCGCGGCGGATGGCTTCCGCCAGGTCGCCGCTGGTGCCTGCGAGGTAATGGGGGCGCCGGGATTCCGAGTAGCGGCGCAGCAGCGTGTGATCATCGGCTTCGACGAAAACCACGTGCACCGGAATATCACCATCGGTCAGGCGCTGGAGCATGGGCGCAAATTCTGACGCGAAATCCTCGTGCCGGTTGTCCATGCCGATGGCGAAGCTCGGACGCTGAGGGTTGAGCTTTGCCTCGATTTCCAGCAGAGGCTGGAGCAGGCTGGCGGGAATGTTGTCGATGGCCGTGCTGCCTGCATCTTCCAGGGCGCTGAGCACCGAACGGCGCCCAGCTCCCGAAAGACCCGTGACGATGACGAGTTCCATCGACGCCCCGATGCCTACTCTTCGTCCAGGCCGCCCGCGCTGAAGCGCAGAACGCGGTGGATGCCGTCGTTGCTCTGGCTGATGGGGTCGCCATCCTCGTCCGGTCCCATCTCAGCAAAGCTCAGATCCTGCCGTTCGTCGGGGATGTAGGCGGGCTGAGGCTCGACACGGAAGAGATAGCTGATGATCTCGTCCTCGTAGCCGAAGCGCATCTGCTCAAAGTATTCGTAGGATTCGCGCTTGTATTCGACCAGGGGATCCTTCTGGCCATAGCCGCGGAAG
Organism: Holophaga sp.; assembly: GCA_035352715.1. Classification (GTDB taxonomy): domain Bacteria; phylum Acidobacteriota; class Holophagae; order Holophagales; family Holophagaceae; genus DAOPYE01. The sequence goes on from DAOPYE010000095.1 coordinate 7,769, forward strand.
CCAATGGCCTCCTTCAGGTGATCCATGACCAGCAGGTGGCGCTTCCAGGCGGAGTCAATGATCTGGAGGATGGACCAACGCTCGTAGTCGCGCATGGCGCTGCCTTCGAGGCGGGCGTCCTTCTCCAGGTAGAGGGTCTGCACCTGGCGGGTGAGGGCTTCGGTGATGGATGCCTGGGGACCCGAGATCAGGTTGTCCAGATCCTGGGGCTGGGTGGCGAAGAGCTGCTCGAAGCGCTCGCGGAAGCCCTCCGTGTCGCGCACGCCCTTTTCGGGCAGGTAGTCCACCACGAGGCCTTCGATGATCTCACCGGCGACGCGCAGGATGTAGTCCTTGGTGTTGCCCTTCAGCATTTCCGTGCGCAGCCCGTAGAAGAAGATGCGCTGCTTGTTCATCACATCGTCGTATTCGAGCAGGTGCTTGCGGATCTCGAAGTTGTGGGTCTCGACGCGCTTCTGGCTGCGCTCGATGGCGCGCGTGACCATGCCGGCTTCGATGGGCTCCTGGTCGTTCATGCCCAGGGTGGTCATCATGCCCTTGATGCGGTCGCCGCCGAAGATGCGCATCAGATCGTCTTCCAGGCTCAGGTAGAAACGGCTGGAGCCGGGATCACCCTGGCGGCCGGCGCGGCCACGGATCTGGTTATCGATGCGGCGGCTTTCGTTGCGCTCGGTGCAGAGGATGTGCAGGCCGCCCAGGGTGACGACTTCCTCGTGCTCGGCCTTGGTCTGGGCTTCCATCTCCGTGATCAGGGCGTCGAATTCGGGCGTGTTGCGGCCATCCTCGTCGTAGAACTCGATGTTGCGCTTCTTCGCTTCGAGCTTGGCCAGTCCTTCGGCATTGCCGCCCAGCAGGATGTCCGTGCCACGGCCCGCCATGTTGGTGGCGATGGTGATGGCGGCTTTGCGACCGGCCTGGGCAATGATCTCGGCTTCCTTCTCATGGTGCTTGGCGTTCAGCACGACGTGGCGCAGCTTGGCTATCTTCAGCTCTTCGGAGAGCATTTCGCTGCTCTCGATGCTGGCGGTGCCCACGAGGATGGGCTGCCCCTTCTCGTGAAGCTCCTTGATCTCGTCGACGATGGCCTTGATCTTCCCCTTCTTGGTGGCGTAGACCACATCCGCGAAGTCGCGGCGGATCATCGGCTTGTTGGTGGGAACGATGACCACTTCGAGTTTGTAAATCTCCAGCAGTTCCTTGGCTTCGGTCTCGGCAGTGCCGGTCATGCCCGCCAGCTTGGAATACATGCGGAAGAAATTCTGGAAGGTGACGGTGGCCAGGGTCTGGTTCTCGGCGTTGACCTCCACGCCCTCCTTGGCCTCAATGGCCTGGTGCAGGCCGTTGGACCAGCGGCGACCCGGCATCATACGGCCGGTAAATTCGTCCACGATGACGATCTCGTTGCCGCGGCCATCCTCCTTGGGCCGGATCATGTAGTCCACATCCAGCTTGTAGAGATTGCGGGCCATGAGCGCCTGGTTCAGGCCGTGCAGGGTATCGATGGCGCTCGGGTCGTAGAGGTTCGCCACGCCCAGCAGGTTTTCCGCGTGGCGGATGCCGTCGTCCGTCAGCATCACCTGGCGGTCTTTTTCATCGACCTTGTAATCGACGTCGATCTTCAGCTTCCCGACGATGCCATCGATCCGATAGTACTTCGAGGTGTCCTCTTCACTGGAGCCCGCGATGATCAGCGGCGTGCGGG
>DAOPYE010000096.1:0-9327 GCA_035352715.1 Holophaga sp.
ATTCGTAGGCCTGGGCGCTGCCGCTGATCCACGCGCCGACGCGGGGCAGGATGAAGCGGCTGTACAGGCCATAGAGGGCGCGCAGCCAGGCCCATCGGGGCTGGTTGAATTCGAGGATGGTGAGCCTTCCGCCAGGTTTCAGCACCCGGTGGAATTCCCGGAACGCCTTTGGGCGGTCCTCCAGGTTGCGGACGCCGTAGCAGATGGTCAGGCCATCAAAGCTGGCGGCCTGGAATGGCAGATGCTGGGCGTCGGCCCCGATGGACGCGCGCACCCGGCGTCCATGGCGCGCGTGTCGGAACTTGGGGGGGCCCAGCTTCAGCATGTCCAGGGTGAAATCGGAGCTGATGACCGTGGCTCCGGCCCTTGCGAGCGCCAGGGTGGAATCCCCCGTGCCGGCGGCCACATCCAGGATCAGATCGCCCGGCTTCGCGCGGGAGGCCCGGGCCATGCGGCGCCACCAGTAGAGATCGCAGCCCAGGCTCAGAACATGGTTCAACAGGTCGTAGCGCTTGGCGATGCCGCTGAACATCGACTGGATTCTGGCCCCTGAAGGCATGGCGCAATTCCTCCCAAATTTCCATTCGACGCGTAATGCCGCGCCTCCAGTAGAATGAGTGGTTTGACCTCAAAACGCATTTCCATTCCAGACGTGGAGGCTTCATGGCAAGCGGCACCAGTGAAAACATCTTCGGCGGCAGTTTCCTGCTGGCCCCCATTTGCTCGCAGGCGCAATACACGCCCGAGGAGATGAGCGATGAGACCAAGGCCATCGGCGAAGCCGCGCGTGACTTCGTCACCGGCGAAGTGCTTCCCAAGGACGCCGAGATCGAGAAGCTTCAGCCCGAGCTGAGCAAGCAGCTTCTCCAGACGGCGGGCGAACTGGGGCTGCTCTGTGCCGAGATCCCCGAGGAATACGAGGGCATGGACCTCGACAAGAAGACCACGCTGGTGATCCTGGAAGAACTGGGCAAGCAGGCCAGCTTCTCCGTCAGCTACGGCGCCCACACCGGCATCGGCACGCTGCCCATCGTCTACTTCGGAACGCCCGAGCAGAAGGCGAAGTACCTGCCCAAGCTGGCCAGCGGCGAGATGCTGGCGGCCTATGCCCTGACCGAGCCCGGTGCGGGCAGCGACGCCATGAACTCCAAGACCACCGCCGTGCTGGATGGCGACACCTGGGTGCTGAACGGCTCCAAGATGTGGATCACCAACGCGGGCTTTGCCGATGTGTTCATCGTGTTCGCCAAGGTTGATGGCCGCAAGTTCAGCGCCTTCATCGTCGAGAAGGGCGACGCCGGCTTCAGCACCGGTGCCGAGGAGCACAAGCTGGGCATCAAGGGCAGCTCCACCCGCGCCCTCGTGCTCGATAACGTCCGCATCCCGAAGGATCGCCTGCTGGGCGAGATCGGCCGCGGCCATCGCATCGCCTTCGGCATCCTGACCATCGGCCGCTTCAAGCTGGGCGCGGGCTGTACTGGCACCGGGAAAATGGTGCTGGAATACACACTGAAATACACCGCCGAACGCCATCAGTTCAACAAGAGCATCAACAACTTCGGCCTGGTTCAGAAGATGCTGTCTGATATCGGCACCCGCATTTTTGTGGGTGAAGCCATGAACTACCGCACCATCGGCTACATCAACGACGGCATGGCCGCCATCGATTGGAACGAAGAGAAAGCCGCCCAGCGCAAGATGGACATCATGGATGAGTTCGTCATGGAAGCCTCCATGACGAAGATCTGGGGCAGCGAGGCGCTCTTCTACACGGCCGACGATGCCGTTCAGTGCTTCGGCGGCTACGGCTTCTCCGCCGAATACCCCCCCGAGCGCATCTACCGCGACAACCGCATCAACCGCATCTTCGAAGGCACCAACGAGATCAATCGCATGATCGCCGCGGGCGCCCTGTTCAAGCGCATCGGCAACGGCAGCATCCCTGCCCCCAAGAGCACCGAGAATGTGCCCGTGGCCGCCAATTTCAGCGGTCCCCTGGCCAGCCTGAAGGCCGCCGTGGAACTGAGCAAGCGCCAGGTCGCCTATGCTTCGGCGACGGGCATCGAGCTCTGCGGGCAGAAGCTCATCGAGAACCAGGAAGCGTCCGCGCGTGTTGCGGACATGCTCACCGAGATCTACGCCATGGAATCCGCCGTGGTGCGCGCCGACAAGATGATCGAGGCGGGCCATCGCTGGGCCGAGCTGGCCAAGGATTTCGCCACGGTCTATGTCAACGAGAGCTGGATGAAGGTCCAGGCCAACGCCAAGCTGCTACTGGCCGAGGTGCTGGAAGGCGACGCGCTCGCTTCGGCGCTCAAGGATCTGGCCGCCTTCGACGGCTTCATCCCCACCGCCTCCTCGAAGCTGCGCGGACGCATCGTCGCCCAGTTCATCGAGAAAGGCGTCTACCCCATCGCGCAGTACTGATCGCTGGTTCGCACACAAAGGAACGGGCCCCATCCGGGGCCCGTTCCTTTGTTGCTTGGTTACTCAACGCTTATCGCGTTCCCGCTTGGCTTCCCGAGGGGATTCCCTGGGCGATTCCTTGGGGGCTTCCCTACGGGTTTCGATCTGGCGGGGCGCTTCTCGCGGGGCTTCGCGCCGCACTTCGGAAGGGCGCTGGACTTCTCTTGGGGCTTCTCTGCGAGGCTCGTCCCGGGCCTCTACGCGGGGCCGCTCCCGAGGCGCTTCCCGAGGTGTTTCCCGGGGTGCTTGCCTTGGCGGTTCGGGGCGATTCTGCATCTCGATGCGCGGACGTTCCCGGGGGCTGTCCTGCCTCACCACGGGTGGACTCTGGCGTTGTGGTTCTTGGCGGGGTGGTTCCTGTCGCGGTGCATCCTGTCGCTGAACCGGTCGTCGGTCATCGGGTTGGACCTGGCGGGGGCGTTCCTTTGGGGCTTCCTGTCGCAATTCGGGTCGGGCTTCGATCCGGCGGTCGGGTTGCGGCGCGGGGCGTCCTTGAGGGGGCCGAATGGGTTCGCGATCCCGCAGATGGGGCGGGATGGGGCCGGTGTTGCCCGGAGGCACGGTGGAGCGGGGGCCGGGCCTCAGGCGGCTGCGGTCCTCGAAGGCAGGTCCCGAAGCTGGCGCCGTGGGGCGGCTGAAGCCGGGCACCAGGGGCCGCGGAGCGGGGCCTTCCTGGCGGAAGATCGTGCGTCCGGTCTGTCGACGGGAAACGTCCTCATAGGTCCGCAAGCGCTGGCCCACGGTGACGCGATCCTGGATGACGTGCTGCACCAGGCTGGGGTTGCGGAACTCGTCGGGGCGAACGATCAGGGGGCCCTGCTTCCAGGGCGGCGTCAAAGGCCGGCCGCCGGGCCGATGGGTCCATCCCGGGTCGCTGGGCCAGGGGCCGGGGTTGAAGCGGCGAATGACGCCGGGATCCCGGTAAGCGTAGCTGTGGATGTTGTGGACGTTGATTCTTCCGAAGGGCACCACGTTCCAGGCGAAGCCGCCGCCCCAGGCGCCGAAGCCCCAGGTGCAGGGCGCGTTGTAGTAGCCCATGGGGGCCCATCCGATGTATTCATCCGTGCTGTGCCACGCCACCCACGCGGGGGAATAGAAGGCGCCGGGGATCCAGTACCAGCCAAAGCTCGCGCGCCATCCCCAGCGGCCGAAGTGGCTGGTGACGAAGCCCCAGGGTTCGGACGCGATCCATGTCATGCCGCCCGGATAGCTGGCCCAGCGCCCGTTCCAGTAAGGTCGCCATTCCTCGGAGACACCGCGGGGCCGCCAGCACCAGGAGGCGCAGTCGTCGATGTAGGTCCAGTCGCCCTGGCCATCGAGATCGTCGGCATAGTAGCGGATCTCGGTAGGCACCCGGTCATAGCTTTCGCCGCGGCGCATCGCCAGGTTCCGTTCGCACCATGTGTCAAAGCCATCGTTATCGTAGGTGCTGAAACTGCGGATGCGATCCAATTGATCGTGATCGCCGTAGACCGTGAGGCGCTCTCCCGCGCCGATCGTGGCGTGATCGCTCTCGTTGTTCACGTTCACGCGGCCTGTATGGACGCGGAGGCGCAGCGTGTGGTCCGCGGTCACCTCGAAGCTGGCGCTGCCGCTCGTCATCACCCCGACGCCGGAAGGCGTGTCCACGCGAATGCGCGCGTCGGTTTCCCTGGCCATCCCGATCCGGATGCGCCCGTTGTCCAGGCGCAGAAGCACCTGGCGCTCCGCGTTCTTGTCCATGAACAGGCCGGCCACCTGGAAGCGGGTGTTTTCGCCGAAGGCGATCCTGGAGCCATCGCCCAGTTGCAGAACGCCACGGCCACGGCTTTCCACCACATCCCCTTCGGCCACAGGGATGGTTCGGACCAGGGCTTCCTCCGCATCCCCTTTGCGGATGCGGATATCGCCTTCCAGCACCTTCACCTGGGCATAGCGATCCGGCGCTTCGCCCATGTAGGTCTCGTCGGAGGCTTCTTCGCTGTGGAGGGCGGGCGCCGCAGCGGGGCCGAGGACGAGGAGGAGGGCTGGCATTCCTCGCAGTGCGCGTGAATCAAAGGGTCGAATCATGGCTTCTCCCTATCATGGCAAGAGGGGCTTGAACCACAGCTAAAGGATCGGTTCTGAAAGGGGTGATAGCCAGTTCCATGCCAGTTGTCATTCCTTGGGGAAGGGCAGGAGGGCCGTTCCAGGCGGAGGCTCGGGGGCCGGGGTCGCAAGCTGCAGGATCTGGGGCACCAGCCCCATCCAGGGGATGGACCAGCACCCTGCGGTCCGCGGGGCGGCGTCGCCGGAGGGCAGGATGCGGATTTCCAGATGATCGGGGAACCAGCGCGGCTCGATGTGCCCCTCGCGGGAGGGATCCGGCAGGGGCAGATAGGCCACGCGGTTGGTCGCGGGATGCACGAGGGTGAGGTACCGCCCGCTGTCGTCCAGGATCCACAGCAGGCCTTCCAGATTGGGGCGGAAGTCCGGTCCCAGGCTCTGGCTCGTGGAAAGGGGCGTCTGCGCAGGAAAGGCGAAGGGAGCCTCCGCCGCCTGGAGCGCCGTTCCCGCATCCCGCCACAGGCGCAATGGACGGCCGGGCAGGCCGGTGCGCAGCCGGACGCGCCCCAGCCCGTCGACGACGCGCAGCACGCCGGAGGAATTCACGTTGACGCGCAGGGGGCTCTCGCGGGACTGGGCGGGTTTCAATGGGGGAATCTCGGGGGCCGGATCGCAGGGCCTCCAGGCGGGGATGGGTGCCGCATGCCACGGCGCGCCGGCGGTGGGCAGGTCGGCGGCGGCCGAGGTGGCGGTGGCCGCCATCAGGCCCAGGGCAGGGCCGAGCAGGGGGGCCACCAGAGTCAGGACGCGCGCCAGCCGCACAGGGCCTCCAGATTGCGGGCGGTGCATTCCGCGATGTGCGCCGGGCGGGTGTTTCTAAGCTCGGCAACGCGATTTGCCACCAGGGATACAAAGGCGGGTTCGTTGGTTTTGCCCCGGTGGGGTACCGGCGCCAGGTAGGGGCTATCCGTTTCCACCAGGATCCGATCCTCGGGGGCCCAGGCGGCCACGGCCTGGATGGCTTCGGCTTTCTTGAAGGTGACGATGCCCGAGAAGCTCAGATGGAATCCCAGTTCCAGGGCCTGGCGGGCGAACGCCATATCTTCGGAAAAGCAGTGGATCATGCCGCCGATATCCCCCGCGTGCTCCTCGCGCAGGATGCGCAGCGTCGCCTCTGCCGCAGAGCGTGTGTGGACGACCAGGGGCTTGCGCAGCTTCCGGGCGATGCCGATGTGGGCGCGGAACACCGCCTCCTGGGTTTCCCGGGGGCTCAGATCGTAGTGCCAATCCAGGCCCGTCTCGCCGACGAACAGCGCCTCTGGCGCGGCCAGCAGCGCTTCCAACTCCGAGGCCAACTCCGCCGTCCAGCGGCTGGCTTCGTGGGGATGCAGGCCCAGGCTTGTGCGGATCTCCGGGCGCGCCTGGGCCAGCGCCAGCGCCGCGCGGGAATCCTCCAGATCGGTGCCCACGGTGATGAATCCGCCCACGCCCACGGCCCTGGCACGCTCCAGCGTGGCCTCCAGTCCGTCTCCGTCTTCCTCGTGGCCCGTCAAATGGCAATGGGCATCCACCAACATGCGAATCTCCATGCTCAGGATGGCAGAAGGTGCGCTGGATTGCCGCTATGCTCGATCTATGCGGCCTCTGAAGACCCTGTTGATCGTGGATGACGAACCCGGGATCCGACGATCCCTGGGGGATTCCCTGACCGACGAAGGCTACGCCGTGCTCAAGGCGGAGCGGGGCGAGCACGCCCTGGAACTGCTGGAGAATCCGGATAGCGACGCCATCGGTCTGATGCTGCTGGACGTGTGGTTGCCGGGCATGGATGGGTTGGAGACGCTCCAGCGCGCCAAGAAGCTGCATCCGGATCTGCCCGTGGTGATGATCTCCGGGCACGCCAATATCGAGACCGCCCTGCAGGCCACGCGGCTGGGAGCCTTCGATTTCCTGGAAAAGCCCATCGATCTGGACCGCCTGCTGCTGGTCATTTCAAACGGGCTAAAGCAACACAAACTGGAGCAGGACAACCGGCGCCTGCAGGAAGAAGTGGACCAGGACCGCTTCTTCATGGCCGAGAGCCCCGCCATGAAGCGCCTGTTGGCCGATATCCAGCTCGTCGCCCCCACGGAAGGGCGCGTGCTGCTATCCGGCGAGAACGGCACGGGCAAGGAGGAAGTCGCCTGCATCATCCACGCCCAGAGCCTGCGCAAGACCGGACCTTTCGTGGAAGTGAACTGCGCCGCCATCCCCGAGGAGCTGATCGAATCCGAGTTGTTTGGCCACGTGAAGGGCGCCTTCACCGGCGCCATCCGCGACCAGAAGGGCAAGTTCCGCGAGGCCAACGGCGGCACCCTGTTCCTCGATGAAGTGGGCGACATGTCGCTGAAGACCCAGGCCAAGGTGCTGCGGGCGCTCCAGGAGGGCCGCATCGAGCCCGTGGGCGGCGGCGGCGCGGTGAGCGTGGATGTGCGCGTCATCGCCGCCACCAACAAGGATCTGGAAGAAGAGATCCGCGCCGGGCGGTTCCGCGAGGATCTATACTTCCGGCTCGCCGTCGTGCCGCTGCGCCTGCCGCCCCTGCGCGAGCGCGCCGAAGAGCTGATCTCCATGGCGGAAGCCTTCCTGAATCGCCTGAGCCGTGCCTATGGCAAGCCCGCCAAGCGCCTATCCGAGGATGCCCGCGCGACCCTGCTGAGCCATGACTGGCCCGGCAATGTCCGCGAATTGAAGAACCTCATGGAGCGCGCCCTGATCCTCAGCCGCGGCGTCGAGATCACCAGCCCCGATCTGGGAACCCTGGCCGTGCGCGCCAGCGGCGACATGGATCCCTTCGCCTTCCCGGAATTCCCCTCCATCCGGGAAGCCCGCGAATGGTTCGAAGGCGAATACATTAAGCGCGAGATCCGTCTCCAGGGCGGCAACATGACCCGTGCGGCCGAGCGCCTGGGGTTGGATCGATCCAACCTCTACAAGCGCCTGAAGACCCTTGGCGTCGAAGTGAGAGAGCCATGACCGAGCGCGTCTGGCTCAAGATCGGAGAAGCCGCAGCGGCCATCGGAGCCTCGCCGAAGGAATTGCGCTATTGGGAGCGCGTGATCCCCGAGCTTCGCCCCCGGCGCAGTTCCGGGAACCTGCGCTACTACCACGTGGATGAGTTGCCGCGCCTGAGGCGTGTGCGTGAGTGGATCACGGAAGGCCTCACCGTGGCGGACTGCCGCGTGCTCTTCACGACCGGCCAACTGACGAGGCCGCTGCTGGGACTTGAGGAGGCGGAAGCCCCGGCCGGGATCGCGGCGCCCATGGATGCGCTGCCCGCCGAAGCCCCACCGCCAAAGCGCAGGCGGCCCGCCATGCACCGCGTCGCCGCCACCGCTACGGCATCTGACGTCCAGGCAGAACGCCCCCGCCATCCCGAACTCGCCCCCGTCATCAAGGCCCTGCGCAGCCTCGCCGCCCGGCTATCCCAGCCGCCCCGCGCCGCTTCGCCCGCATCCTCTCCAGCATTCATCCTTGACCCCAACGAGGTTCAGTCCTAGACTCAATGATTCACGGCGCGTGGCGCAGCCTGGTAGCGCACTACCTTGGGGTGGTAGGGGTCGGAAGTTCGAATCTTCTCGCGCCGACCAAAGAAACGAAGCAGGGGAGAGACTTTCATCGGTCTCTCCCCTTCGCTTATTGGGTCAGAAGATTCGGACTTCCGATCGGCATGGGCGCGCAGGTAGGGCCAGGGCGGGACGCACGGCGTGCCGACCGGTTCCGCGAAGCGGAAGGCCCGTGCGCAGCCCATGCCGCGGGGTGAGCGCCAGCGAACCGAAGTTCGAATCTCGCCAGCCTGTTGAGAGCCCACGCCCTGAGATACACTGACTCATCACCAGACTGGGTGCCCATAGCTCAGGTGGATAGAGCATCAGCCTTCTAAGCTGAGGGTCGCTGGTTCGAGTCCAGCTGGGCGCACCAGAGGTGGGGTACGTGGGTTATCGCACGAGCCTGTGTCGGTGGTCGACCAGACTCGGACCGGCGATCAGCGATGGCGCGCAGGTAGGACCAGGGAGGAACGCATGCGTTCCGACCGTTTCCGCGAAGCGGAAGGTCCGTGCGCAGCCAGCGGTGCGGGTTGAGCGAAGCGAAACCTGGTTCGAGTCCAGCTGGGCGCACCAGAGGTTGGGCAAGTGCACCCTGCGCGTGGCCTTGACGCGCATGGTCTTGACGCGCCTGGCCCTGGAGATCGAATCCGGTCGGCTGGATCCCCGGAATGCGCGGGATCTTCATGAAGCCAACCGGAGAGCCCTCGGTTTCTGATGGTTCGTCCGGCGGGGGCGGCTTGGCGATTCTGGAGGATGATCGGGTGTCCCTCCTCACGTTTTGCGCGACCCTATGGCAACCCTACGCTCAAGACCGTTTCCCATCGTGATGTCTCTGGTGCCGGAGATCGGATATGAAACACCCGCTGAAGATCGCTGCTCTTCTTGTGTTTGCGGCCATCGGCCTTTCGGCCCAGGACCCCAAATGGCTGGCCAAGCAACCGGCGTTTGGACAGACCAAGCCGCTCATCCGCACCGATGAACGGTGGGAAGCCGAGCGGGGAAAGATCTGGATTGGGGTTTCCTTTTTCTACCTGGATCGCGTTCAGAAGATAAAGAAGTTTTGTGGCGCAACGCCCGGCACGGCCGGAACAGATGAAACGTATCGAGGCGGGCTAGCCGAAGGAAACAACAACCAGGTGGTGGAATACATCACGAAAACAGACGCTGTCTATTGGCTTCCGGCCTCGGGATGGCATGGGATATCAGACACCATCGTGCCGACCTGCGAATCCGCCAAGGAAATACGCCT
>DAOPYE010000097.1:0-9115 GCA_035352715.1 Holophaga sp.
GTTCTCGGCTCCATATCATGGTGGCAGCGCGATCACGGGATATACGGTGACGTCGAATCCCGAAGGCATTACAGGAACAGGCACCGCCAGTCCCGTTGTGGTTAACGGATTAAAGAACGGCGTGGCTTATACGTTCACGGTCACGGCTACGAACAACATCGGCACGAGTTCGGCGTCTTCCGCTTCGGACTTCGTTATCCCAAGCCCTGGCGGCCAGATGCTCATCATTCACGATGCAGCGATGGGCAGCACGGAAACGGACATTGTTTCCCATTTGAGCGCCCAGGCCTTCTATGGCAATGGCCAGACGGTCACGGCTTTTACCGGCCAGCCGGCGATTTTGGATGGCTACAACCAGATTTGGGATGTGCGCTTTGAGGATGTGGATGCCCTTACCAGCTCCGAGCAGACGGCGTACTTGGCATTCCTGAAGCAGGGAGGTCAGTTGTTCCTGGTGGGTGGACCTCTCGGTGGCGCGCGGGATGCTTCGCTGGTGCAGTTGATCAGCAACGCCGGCGGAGGAACGCTCACGCTGGCCGCGCCTGGGAACCAGACGCAAACACTTCAATCGCCTTTCACTGGGCCTATCGCCCTGGCGAACCTCACGTATAACGGGGCTTCGGGCGCCTCGGATCTGGGTCATGGCGCGTCCATCATGAATGATGGAACGGTGTCTTCGGCGGTGGTCTGGGCGCCGGGCACCTTGAGTCTTGCGCCTGCGGGCGGACTGATCGCGGTGTTCAATGCGGATTTCATGCAGAGTGCGGCGGATGCATCTTCCAAGGCCTTCCTCGCCAATCTTGTGAATGACATGACGCACACGGGTCAGTTGTCACCCACGGTTCTGAGCGTGGATGTGCCGAGTGCAGGCAACTACAAAGCGGGTTCCGTCCTCACCTTCACGGTTCACACCAGTGCGCTCGTGAACGTTACTGGCGTTCCTGCCCTGCCTTTGACCCTGGGTGGAAAGTCGGCGGCTGGATCCTATGCCAGCGGCAGTGGTTCAGACGCTCTGGTCTTCACCTATACCGTGAAGGCTGGCGACAACGGTGTGCTCACACTGGGTTCCGCCTTGGACCTCACCTCTGGAGCCAGCGTTCGGGATGCTGATGGTTTCCCAGCCCGCGTCATGCTGAACAATATCGGCATCACCACCGGCGTCATCGTGGATGCTGTTGCGCCTGTGGCTCCCATCGTCTCCTCGATTTCCGGCGCCACCGTGACCGGCACGGCCGAAGCCAACAGCACCGTGAGCATCTACCTGGGGTCGACATTGCTGGGCACGGCGATCGCGGATGCGAGCGGCAATTGGACCTACACGTTGCCCATGAACGATACAGGCACCTTGACGGTTACGGCGACGGATGCTGCGGGGAACACGGGCGGATCTTCTGCCGGAACAACCGTGGATACGCTGGTTCCCGTGGCTCACGACGCAAGCGCAACGGTGGACCACGACAGTGTGGATAACGTGATTGCGCTGGATATTACGAATGCGGCGACGAGCGTTTCCCTTACCAGCGCCGCTTCCCATGGCACTGCGACGGTTCATGGCTTGAACATCACCTACACGCCGGCCACGGGCTACTGGGGTGCGGATAGCTTTACCTACACCGCCTCCAACGCCAATGGCACGTCGAGCGCTGCGAAGGTGAACATCACCGTCAAAGCGAACCAGCCGCCGAGCCTTACCGTGGATGCGCTATCCGATGGTGCCACCACGTCTTCCGTGCTGTTGACCGTTGCGGGTTCGGTCAGCACGACCAACGGCCTGCATTCTCTGGCCGTGGACGGCGCTCCGGTGACCGTGCTTTCGAATGGCCGGTTCAGTTACCCGGCGCGTTTGAAAGCGGGGCCGAACACGATCACGTTGGTCGCCACGGACAAGGCGGGACTCACCACGACGGTTACACGAACGATCACCTTGGATATGACCGCGCCAACGCTGACCCTGAATGCTCCCGTGGATGGCGCTGTGTTCCTGGCAACGCCCCAGACCGCCTCTGGTTCGGTGGCGGTGGCTCCAAACACGGAGAACTCCGATAGCGTGGCTTCCGTCACCTATGTGGTGAATGGTGGAACAAGTCAGAACGCGACCCTGGCTGATGGTGCTTTCAGCTTCCCCATGGATTTGGTTGCTGGTTGCAACACGTTGGAAGTAACCGCCACGACAACGGCAGGCAAGACAGCGAAGGTCTTCCGAACGGTGACTCTGAGTTCCGGCGAATCGGCGCTGACTGTGACGGATCCCGCGCACGATCTGCTGTTGACAGCCAATAGTTACACCTTGAGAGGTATGGTGGTTACGACTGCGCCACCGGTCACCCTTCGTATTCAGGTGGGAGGACAGACATACACTCCTCTGTGGAATCCATCGGCTGCACCGATGGTTGCCGGCGGGGCTGATGTCGCGCAAAACATGACGACGGGAACCTTCGAACAACTGATCCCGCTGGATGCTTTGCAGACCTGGGCCGCTGTGGTCACGGCAACGGACGCGCAGAACCGCACTGAAACAGTGGTCCGCAATCTGGTGACTGCTTCCAGTAATTCGGCGGCCCTCTACACGATGGCCGATGCCCTGAGAGCGCTTCAGATCGCCAATGGCTTGATCACGGCCACCGCCGAGGATCTGGCGAAGTACGATCTGGCGCCACGTGTTGGCGGAGGCTCCTCGCCGGATGGCCTCATCAGCCTGGAGGACGCCACCCTGGTGCTGTGGCTGGCCTCTGGCCAGAGCCTGTGAGGTTGGAGATGGATATGAAATCGAGGCCCAACATGAACGAACGAATGATGAAGAAGTTGTTGATGGGCGGGGCTGGTGTGATCGGCCTACTGATGTTGGGTTGCACCGGTGGCAGTTCAAATACCAACAACGACGGGATTCCCGATCATCGTGCTCTGGCATCGGGGAGTTACCAGCTCGTGTTCTCGGTCGATGCCTCTGCTGCGCCATCGCCGGTGACCGGTCTGGAACTCACCGTGCAACTTCCCAAAGGAGTCACCGTGGCGACAGATGCTGATGGGAAGATCCTGGCCTCGGCGCTGTCTGTTGGGGGCGCTGTCAAAGGAACGAACCTGATCACGGGGCGTTATGTGGCGAGCAAGCAGCAGGCCGTTCTCAGCCTGAGTGCGGCCGCGACAACAAGCTGGACCGGCGAGTTTGCGAAACTGAATCTCGCCATTCCTGATGGCGTGAATCTGTCGGAGTACAGCTTTGCGACGACGGCCCAATCCAATTTCCTCGCTTACAAGGTCGTGGGCTTGAGCTCAACCCGTGAAATGGTGCCCCTCACGGACATGGCGAAAACCACCGTGAGCCTCAAGAAGCTCTGACGCCCATCGGTGTCCCCCCCCCCATTGACGCGGGCCGCAGGTATCCTGAGGCCCGCGTCAATGCGTTTGAGGGGCGGGGATGAAGAAGGCAATCCTGCGATGGGGGATTTGTCTGATGCTGGGGAGCTTCCTGTCGGCCCAGCCGATGGCGAACGCCCAGGGGGGCAAAGCTTGGCCCATCCTCACGCGCACGGGGGATCGGATCCTTGAGGGAGGCACGCCGTTCCGGTTCATGGGGCTGGCGACGCCCAATCTCCTGGCCAACGAGAACCAGTTGCTGCCGGACGCTTCGAACCACTTCCCTGATGAATTCGAGATCCGCGATCAGCTGGACGCGCTGCATCGCCTGGGATGTCGCGCCACGCGAACCTTTGCGCTCACCGTCGCCTGCCCACAGGATCGGCTGGGCGAAAAGGGCGGTGGTTCGGCCGTGCCCGCCTACATCAGCGGTCGCCGCCAGTACAACGAAGCCGCCTTCCAATGTCTGGATCGGGTCTTGGCGCTGGCGCGCGAATACGATGTCCGCGTCATCATCCCCTTCATCGCCTCGCAGTCCTTCCCCAATATTCGCGGGGTGGATGAATTCGCGCAGCTCTCGGGCAAGCCGGGCTCCAGCTTCTGGACCGATGAAGCGGTGAAGGCGGATTTCAAGTACCTGCTGGATTTCGTGCTGAACCGTCGCAACACGGTCAGCGGCGTGCGCTACAAGGACGACCCCGCGATCCTCGCCTGGCAGCTGGGCAACGAATTCAACGCCTATGCCATCGATCGCAAGCTGAATCTAGAAACCTGGAGCCCGGTGATCCTGGCTTGGTCGAAAGAGATGGCCGCCCACATCAAGCGGGTGGATCCCAACCATCTCCTGGCGGAAGCCGGTGGATGCGATCGCCGGGCGCTGCTGGCAGATCCCAACATCGATCTCATCAGCACGCACCTCTACGAATACTGGTGCCGACTTGGCGGCGGCGATTGCGATCTGGAGACGCTGGCGGCGCGGGATCTGGCCGAGTGCAGAGGGCAAAAGCCGCTGATGGTGGATGAATTCGGCCTGGCCCGCACCTCCGCGCAGCAGCGGCTGATGCGGATGATCCTGCGCGAACCCGGCATCGCCGGTGGATTGCTGTGGGCCATGCGCGGCCATCGCCGGGATGGCGGATGGTACTGCCACAACGAGGGCGGTACGCCCGTGAACAGCTACCATCATCCGGGCTTCAGCGTGGGCTTCGCCTACGACGAGACGCGCGTGCTGGATCAGTTGCGCGGCTTCGCGTATGCGATGCGCGGCCAGGCCCTGCCGCCCATCGAAAAGCCCAGTCCCGCGCCCGTCCTGGCGCGCACCGGCAAGGGAGCCGATCGCGGCCTGACGTGGCGGGGCTCCACGGGGGCGTCGAGCTATGTCATCGAGCGGGCCACGAGCGCAGCAGGGCCCTGGACGGCGGTCGCTACGGATCTGGAGGACAGCGTCGTGGCCGACGCGAAGACCTTTGAATCATCGCCCGAATCCGCATTTCCCCTGGCGCTGTGGCACGACGAGAACGTACCGACGGACCGGTCCTGGTTCTATCGCATCAAGGGCGTGAACCTGGCCGGGGAGACGGACTATTCCTCGGTGCTGGAAGTCCGCTGGGAATCGGCCAAACCCTGAGCCGCGCCCCGAATCGCCGCATCCCGTGGACGCGTGGGCCACAGGCACAAGCCGATCAGCACGGCCTGGCTCGCCCCGAAAAGCGCGAGCATCCGGAAGGCGCTGGCGGTGAACCCATAGGCGTGCAGGCCCACGCCCAGCATGTTCACGCCGAACCAGGAAAACGCGGTGACGATGTTGCCGAAGATCGCCATGGCCATGACGCCGCGCGTCTTCGCATAGCCCGCCCAGCGCGCGTGCAGCAGGATGGCGGTCCACAGGACGATGAGCAGGGCGCCGTTCTCTTTCGGATCCCAGCCCCAGAAGCGCCCCCAGGACTGATCGGCCCAGATTCCGCCCAGGGCGGTGCCGATGAAGCTGAAGCACAGCGCGAAGCAGACGACGCCGTAGACCTTGCTTCCCAGATCGGCCTCAGCCGCAGGTTCCATCGGTCGTCCCAGATGGCGGCGGATGGCGTAGACGGCGCCCAGCGTGCCCGCCAGGAACATGGCGCTGTAGCCCAGCGTGATGGTGAGGACGTGGGTGGTCAGCCAGAAGTTCGAATCCAGCACGGCGCGCATCATCTCCATCGTTTCGCCGCTGTGGGCCAGATGGTGCGCGATGAGCAGGGACGCAAAACCGGCCACCGCGCCGACCAGGGTGCCGAAGCCTCGCCCTGCGCGCTTCGTGCGCGATGGCATGGGCCCGTCCAGCATCAGGCCCAGTGCCGCAGCACCCCAGCCCACGAACACGGCCGAGGAATACAGATTCGTCACCGGGGGCCGACCCTGCAGGGCGATGCGTGCAATTAGGCCCAGGGAATGGATCAGGACGCCTGCGAAAAGCAGCGCGAAGGCCGTGGGCTGCAGGATTTCGCGCTTCCAGAGCCGGGAGACGAAGAACGCGAGGATGGCGGCCACGTACAGCATCATGCCCGCGTAGAACGGCTGGGCGCGGTTGAAGATCGCTTCGTGGCGCGCATGGCGGCTGGCGGCCGGTGTCACGGCGCGCAGCCCCGCCTGGATTTCACCCACCGTGCGATTGAAGGTCGCCGCGTCGCCCAAGCGGTATGCGCCGCCGAGGATGGCCAGCAGCGGCAGCACGGGATGGGGGGATCCGGCCTGCAGTCCTTCTCCCACACTGCGCCATTCCGGGCTGACGCCGGGCAGCGGGGGCAGCGGCTTAAACGCCGCCATCTGGATCAACGCTTCCCTGCGTCGGATGGCCTCGGGATTCATGCGGGCGGGCAGGGTGTTCGCCTGGAGCTCGTCCGCCAAGGACATGCCCGGAGCTTCGATCGCGTACATCAGGCGATGGTAGAGCGCCAGCTGTTCGTACAGCCTCACGACGGCCTGCTGGAACCGGCTCCGGGATCGGGCGTTCAGATCCATGGCGGGCTCGGCCTGGCGGGCGATTTCCTGCAGATGCGGCATCAGCGCCTCGAAGCTGAATCGCCGCTGGGTGCTGTCGGTGATTCCCACCAGGCCCAGCACCTCGGGATCGTCGATGAGGAAGACGGGCAGCTTGGCCGCCTGTCGCGGGCGGAACAGCGTCTCCAGAATCCATGCGTCGGCATCCATGGATCCTTCCGGGCCCTTCACGCTTTGCTTTCCCTGCAGCGCCATCAGGGCGTTGCGGGCCACGGAATCCAGGGGCTTCACGCGGCCGCTCTCCAGCACCGGCAGGGAGCCGAATCCCCGCGTATCAAAGGGGCCTCGAGCCGGCTGATACAGGCCGCTCAGGGCCAGAAGCGTGACGAAGACGGCCACGCACCCGGGGGTCCACCGGCTCCAGCGGGTGTGCGCGCTCATGCGGTCTCTCCCGTGGCGCGGCCCTGCCTGGAAAGGCGCAGCGCGAAGTGGATCAGCAGGCCCAGGCTCACCATGACGCAGGACACATAGGGCAGCAGCCATCCGGGATTGGATACGACCTGCAGCACCGAAACCTTGTCGCCGCTGAATCCGGCCTGGTAGAAGGCGCGGCCTTGGTATCGGAACGGGTGATTCATGGAGATGAACACCTCGCGGTTGGTTCGCGTCTTGGTGTCATTCAGGCGCACGCGGCTTGCGAAGCTCTTGGGGATATCGGTGCCGGGATACCGCTCGTGTTGGAAGTGCGTGAGCGTGAATGCGAAAGGCAGGGCGACTCGCTGGGGGCGAAGGGCCAGTTCAAACGTGCGACCGCCGACGGTGAAGGTTTGAGTTTCGATATCGGTGGAAATAAGCCACACGCCGCAGCTCTGGCCATTGATGAAGGGCTCCACCCAGGCCGCGGGCTGGGCTTCATCGCTGGGGCGAACGGCGCGTGCTGTGCAATCCAGACCCGCGCCGGCGGTGGCAGGATTCCCTGTGTCCCCAGGCGATCGGGGCACCAGTTCGCCGTGGGGGATGAACCGTTCGATACGGATCCCGATGGATGCATCCCGCGTCGGCACCAGGCCGCTTCGCAAGCGGTGCTCGGGGATGATCGCGGTCGAGGCATTTCCCGATGCGTCCCTCAGCGCCAGTTCGCACGCCCTCGGGTTCTCGGCGTAATCCCGGCTCTGCCCTTCCTGAAGCCGCATGCGCAGATCCTGCTGCAATGCGCCGGTCACGAATTCGCCCACGAGGAACAGCGCCATGCCCGCATGGATGAGCCACAGCCCGGCCTTGCGGGGCGCGTGTCCCAGGTGCTGGGTGCAGCCCGCGATCAGATTCACCGCAAGCAACAACCCCACGAGTGCTCCGCCGGGGAAGACGGGGAGGCCCAAGTGAGCGCCGCTGGGCGTCCACTTGACGAAGAAGGGGCGCATGAAGAGGTTCACCGCGGCGAAGGTCCCCATGCGCACCTGTGCGAAGGTGCAGAGCAGCACCAGCGCCATCATCAATCCCAGCAGGAGGAGGGTCAGCTTCGGGGATGCCAGCACATTCCAAGCGCGGCGCAGCAGCGGAAATGAAGGGCTTGAATGCATGAGGCGATCCTGGGGAGAGATCCTGCCTTTGTTTGCATGCTTCTTCTAGGCTTCCGTGTCCTCGTCTTCTTCCTGGGGCTCGTGGCTTTCAACGTGGGCGTGCTTCATGGGCGGCTGGATGCCGCGCCAGCCCAGGCGCCACGCGACGTTGAGCGCCAGCGTCACCGCGATGTAGACCAGGAAGAACCAGAAGGGGAATTCCGTCGGGAAGACGATCAGCAGGGACAGCAAGCCGATGAAGGCCAGGGTGATGACCAAGCGCGCGCTGGGGGTTGCGGGCAGCTTTTTGAAGCTGGGAAAGCGCACGGTGGAAACCATGAGCGTGCCCACCACGAACAGTTCCGCGGCGTAGAGATAGGCGTTGAAGGCGGTCTGGGGCGACGAAGGCCAGCAGAGGATGACGGCCGCCACGGCGCCCGCGCCCGCGGGGATGGGCAGGCCCACGAAGAACCGCGCATCCACGGAACCCACCTGGACATTGAAGCGTGCCAATCGAAGCGCACCGCAGGCCACGAAGAAGAAGCTCGCGGCCCAGCCCACGGCCCGCAGATGATGATCCGCCAGCCCCAGCTGGAAGAACCCGTAGCGGTAGGCCAGGATGGCGGGTGCCATGCCGAAGCTCAGCACGTCCGCCAGCGAGTCGAGCTGGACGCCGAATTCGGTAGCGGTGTTGGTGGCGCGGGCCACGCGGCCATCGGTCGCGTCGAAGATGCCCGCAGCCAGCAGCAGGATGGCCGCCATCCGGAAATAGGAGCTGGGGTCATCCCCGGCTGCGTTGCTGGCGGCGTTGATGGACATCACGACGCTGGAGAATCCGCAGAGGATCGATAGCAGGGTCAGCGCCGACGGCAGTGCGAACTTCGACTTCTGCACGGCTCTCCGGCGGCGTTCACGGCGTTCTTCGGGAGTCAGTCGCTTTCGCATCGTCCCAGTGTAAGGCATGGCGGGGGATGTCATGAATGTCGCTTCGAATTCCGTGGGGCCTTCGATCACGAGCAGAACTCTTCGCCTCCCGTAGAATGGGATCGGGGAGAAGGCATGCATCTGGTCGTCATCGGTGGGGGACACGCGGGCATCGAGGCTTCGCACATCGCGGCGCGCATGGGGATGAATACGACCCTGCTGACGCTGAACCTGGATCAGATCGGCCAGATGAGCTGCAACCCCAGCATCGGCGGGGTGGGCAAGGGCCACATGGTGCGCGA
>DAOPYE010000098.1:0-6708 GCA_035352715.1 Holophaga sp.
AACTTCCCGCTGCCCGTGCCCCGCAAGCGGGCCTCCATGTCCCCGCGCGAGGCTTTCCTGTTCCTGATGCTCTTCTCCGCGCTCTACACCTGGATGTTCGCGCTGGGCACCGTCGCGTTCGATTTGCTGAACTTGGGGATGCCCGAGGTCGGCGAATACTTTGGTCGCGCGATCACCTCCCTGCGGGCGGGCATTGCGTCCGTGGTGGTGGCTTTTCCGCTCTTCCTGTTCCTGGATCAGCAGGCCAGGCGGGAACTGCAGCGCGATCCTGGCCAGCGCATCTCGCCCATCCGGCGCTGGCTCACGTATCTGACCCTCTTTGCGGCCGCGACGGCGATCGTCAGCGATCTGATCACGCTCATCCTGACCTTCCTGGGGGGCGAGATTACGCTGCGCTTCGCGCTCAAGGCACTGGTGGTGGCACTGCTTTCGGGGCCCGCCTTCGGGCACTACCTGCGCCAGTTGCGCCGCGACGAACAGGAACCAGAGCGTCAAATCGCCCTGCGGAGCTGGGGGCGCTGGGCCGTGTCCTTGGGCGTGGTGACGATCCTCGGGATCGCCTTGTGGAACGTCGGAAGTCCGCTGCGGGCGCGGCTGTACCATCAGGATGAACAGCGCCTCCAGGATCTGCGGGCCATTCGCAGCAGCATCATCCAATACGTTGACGAACACGGCGAGTTGCCGCGGGATCTGGCCGCCTGTGACGTGAACCCCGGCACAGCCATTGATTGCAAACTGGACCCCGTGACGCGCGAACCCTACCGCTACCGCGTGCTGGACAAGGATCACGCGGAACTCGGCGCCACCTTCGCGCTTCCGCCTTCGGGTCTCCAGGCCGAGGATGCCTACTGGAAGCACGGTCGCGGCCCCGCCACCTTCCTCATCGAGGTGACGCGCAAGGAAGCCCGGTAGGCTGGAGACGGAGGCTGCATGAACGCGGATGCGCAAGAGCTGCTTTGGACGGGATTCCATGGGCTGGATGCGGCTGAGGTGGAACTGGGGTTCAAACCGGGCGGGATCGTGCTTTTTGCGCGCAACCTGGATGCGGATCCCGAGCGGGGACCGGCGCGGGCCCACGCGCTGATCCAGGGGCTTCAAGCCCGGTGGGGAAGCAAGACGCCGCTGGCCGTGGCCATCGACCAGGAGGGCGGGGCGGTGTCCCGCCTGCGGGTGTGGACCGGCCCGACGCCGACGCTTTACCAGATCTGGATGCTGGGTGGAGCGCAGGCATGCGAACGCTGGGGAAAGCGCTGGGGGCGGGGGCTTCGTCTTCTGGGCATCAACGTGGATTTTGCGCCCGTGGCGGATCTGTTCGATGGTCACGAGGGCACCGGATTGGGCGATCGCGCCGCCAGTGCGGATCCGCGCGAAACGGCCCAGGCGGCGGGGGCGTTCATGGCCGGGCTGGAAGCCGAGGGCGTTCGCGGATGCCTGAAGCACTTTCCGGGCCTGGGCGGCACCCGCATCGATAGCCACAAGGGGCTGCCCGAGCTGGATGACGCGGATGGTATCTCGAAGAACCTTGGGCCGTTTCTCTCCCTGGCCCACGAGGATCGCCTGGTGATGGTGGCGCACCTGAAAACGCCGTTCACGCAGGGGCTGCCCGCCAGCCTGCACCGGGGCACGGTGGCTGAGAATCCTTGGGGCATCCAGGCGCGTTGGTTGCCGGATGATCTGGAGATGGGGGGGTGCGCCGCCTGGCCCTGGCCGGATCGCGTGCGCCGCTGCTTGGAGGCCGGGCATCAGGCGTTGCTGGTCTGCCAGACGCTGGAAGGCATCCAGGCCTGCGCCGAAGCCGCGGCCGGGCTTCCGGAAACGCTTTGGGCCCCCGCCCTGAAAGCCTTCCGCTGTCTGCGCGCGAATCTGTCCGCCGGGCCTTCCTTCGGTGTCCTGCCTTTCGATGCCCCGGCCTGGGAGGTCTGGCTTCGGGAGCTGCGGGAGGCCGCGCAACGCGAACTGCGCGGGTAGAATGGTCCCATGCAGACGAACACTGAAGATCAAGGCCATCCGCGCAACGAGGTATTCCGGGTCATCGGTGAACGGCGCAGCGTCCGGACCTTTCTGCCCGATCCCGTCAGCGACCAAGACATCCAGGCCCTGCTCGAGGCCGCCAACAAGGCGCCCTCGGCGCACAATCAGCAGAGCTGGCGCTTCATCGTGATCCGCGGGGAAAAGAAGCAGGGACTCGTGGATCTGCTGCACCACCGCGCCAGCGGTTTCCCCAAGGCCTCGGCGGTGCTGCTGCGCATGGCTAGCCGCACCATCGCCACCGCTCCCGTGGTCATCGCCATCGCCAACACCGGCGATCTGATCGAGCACGGCACCTCGCTGTTCCAGATCGATCAGGAAAGCTCGCTGGATTTCTTCCGCACGATGGAGATCCAGAGTTCTTCCGCCGCCGTGCAGAACATGCTGCTCGCCGCCACTAGTCTGGGGCTTGGCACCGTGTGGCTCGGCATCATGTACCTCATCAAGGCCGAGGTGCTTGAATTCCTGGGCGAGCCCCAGGGCGAGTTCATGGCCATCGTGCCTGTGGGATATCCCTCGAGGGTGGGCAGCGGGCCCGCGAAGCGCAGCCTGGAGATCGTGACGAAATGGATGGAATGAAAATCCGCCAGTTGGTGTCCAACCGTTCAGGCGAAGAGCTGGTCCCAGGTTTGAGCTGGCCGGTTATTCTGGAAAGCTGAGGAGTCCCATGAACGAACGTGCCTACTATCCGCCCATCGTCATCGAGGAAACCCCTCGCGGGGAGCGCAGCTACGACATCTATTCGCGCCTGCTGAAGGACAACATCATCTTTCTGGGCACCGCGATCGATGACAGCGTGGCCAACGCCATCGTGGCCCAGTTGCTCTTTCTGGAGAGCGAAGACCCGGACAAGGACATCCAGATCTACATCAACAGCCCCGGCGGCAGCGTGACGGCCGGGCTGGCCATCTACGACACGATGCAGTTCGTGAAGAACGACATCGTGACCTATTGCGTGGGCCAGGCCGCCAGCATGGGGGCGCACCTGCTGGCTGCGGGCACCAAGGGCAAGCGTTTTGCGCTGCCCAGCGCGCGCATCATGATCCACCAGCCCTCGGGCGGCGCGCAGGGACAGGCCACGGAAATCGAGATCACCTATCGCGAGATCCAGCGATTGAAGGACAACCTCGCCGTGACGTTCTCCAAGCACACGGGTCAGCCCCTGAAGAAGGTCGTGAAGGATCTGGATCGCGACTATTTCATGAGCGCCGAAGAGGCTGTGGAATACGGCATCATCGACCGCGTGCTGACGGAACGCCCGTAAAAAAGCGCCTCGCGCTATGATTTAGGCTTGCCTGAGCTGGTTGAGCGGAGATTTTCGAGCATGGACTCCTGCGTACTTCAAAACCTGTACCTGAAGGCTGCCATCCGGGCCAAGGGGGCGGAAGTCTGCGGGCTGCAAACGCTGACCGGCGTGGATCTGTTGTGGGACGGCGACCCGGCCATCTGGCCCCGACAGTCGCCACACCTCTTCCCGCTGGTGGGCCGATTGAAGGGCGATATCTTCCGGCATCAGGGGCAGGAATACCGGATGCCGCCCCATGGCTTCGCGCGCGGTCTGGATTTTCAGATGGTGCGCCTCACGCGCGAGGACTGCACCTTGGTGCTGCGGGATGATGAAACCACCCGCGCGATGTTTCCCTTCGCCTTCGAACTGCGCATCAATATCGCTCTGGAAGGGCCTTCGCTCCGCGTTTTCTACGAGCTGATCAACCGAGGGGACGAGCCGCTGCCCGCCAATCTGGGAGCCATGCCGGCCTTCCGCTGGCCGCTGGAACCCGGCGTCTCGAAGGATGCCTATCGCATCAAGTTCGAGCTGCCCGAGCCGGGTTCCGTGGGCCGTCTGGTGGATGGCTTCCTGGATGAATCCAAGCGCCTGGGCGCCCTTGAAGACCGGACGATGGCCTTGCGTGACGAGCTTTTTCTGGACGATACCCTGGTTTTTGAAAACCTGCGCAGCCGCAAGATCCGCTACGACGCGCCGGGATCCTTGATGCTTGAAATCTCCTGGGACGGCTTTCAGCA
This sequence comes from Holophaga sp., assembly GCA_035352715.1. Classification (GTDB taxonomy): domain Bacteria; phylum Acidobacteriota; class Holophagae; order Holophagales; family Holophagaceae; genus DAOPYE01. The sequence goes on from DAOPYE010000098.1 coordinate 4,054, forward strand.
TCTGGCCGTGTGGGGCAAGCCTGGGGCCGATTTTATCTGCATCCAGCCCTGGCGCGGTAAGCCCGGGGATGCGGAAGTGGATGGTGAATTCACAGAGCGCCCCGGCGTCACCCTCATCCCGGTGGGGGGGCGTAGGGCCTATCGGTATGCCGTGACGATGGTTCCGGAGCCTTGACCCGGTACCAGCCTTGGGCACACTGGAGTTTTGGTTTGGAGGAATCATGGCGGTTCAGTGCGGCATCGTGGGGCTCCCCAATGTCGGGAAGTCCACCCTGTTCAATGCGCTGACCTCGGCGGGCGCAGCTTCGGCAAACTATCCCTTCTGCACCATCGAACCCAACACGGGCGTGGTGGATGTTCCCGACGCCCGGCTGGACAAGCTGGCGGAGATCGTGAAGCCCCAGCGCATCCTGCCCGCCTCGCAGGAATTCGTGGACATCGCCGGCCTCGTGCGCGGCGCCAGCAAAGGTGAGGGCCTTGGCAACGCCTTCCTGGCCAATATCCGCGAAACGGATGCGATCGTGCAGGTGCTGCGCTGTTTCGAGGACGGCGATATCACGCACGTCGAGGGGGCTGTGGATCCCGCGCGCGATCTGGGCATCATCGACACCGAATTGATCCTCAAGGACATGGAAGGCGTCGAGAAGGCGCTGGACAGACACATGAAGACCGCGCGCAGCGGCAACAAGGAATCCCAGACCCTGGTGGCCGTGCTTGAGAAAGTGAACAATGCGCTGAATGACGGGCAGTGGGCCTCCACGCTGGATCTCACGCGCGAAGAAAGCGCCCAGCTCAAACCCTTCTGCCTCATCACCATGAAGCCGATGCTGCTGGTCGGCAATATTGCCGAGGGCGATATCCCCAATCCGTCCGAGAATCCCCACTATGCGGCCCTGGAAAAGATCGCCGCCGAGCGTGGCTGCCCGGCGATTCCCATCTGCTCCAAGCTGGAAGCGGAGATCCAGGAACTGCCCGTGGACGAGCGGCCCATGTTCCTGGAAGAAGCGGGGCTGAAGGAACCTGGGTTGAACACGCTCATCCGCGCGTCGTTCCGCCTGTTGGGGCTGCAGACCTACTTCACGGCGGGCGTGAAGGAGGTTCGCGCGTGGACGATCCCCGTTGGTGCGACGGCGCCCCAGGCGGCGGGCGTCATCCACACGGATTTCGAGAAGGGCTTCATCCGCGCCCAGACCATCGGCTTCGAAGATTTCATCCGCCTGGGCGGAGAGCAGGGTGCGAAGGAAGCGGGCCGCATGCGGTCCGAGGGCAAGGAATACGTCGTGCAGGATGGCGACGTGATGAACTTCCTCTTCAACGTCTAGCCCGTTATCGCTAGCGCCCCTGAACAATGAATGCATATTGGACCAAGGCATGGAGCGATGTCTTGGCCGAACCGCCGTCCACAGATCCGTCGGAAGCCGCCCTCGCAATGAGGGCGGCCGTGAAGACGGCGCTGGAAGCCTTGCTCCGAAGCCAGGAGGAATTCCCCATCCAGGTGGCGGGGGCGCACACGACGCCGTACGCCTCGGTCGTAGCGGGGCTCGACGTCGAGCAGAGCGGGCTTCTGCTGAGGCTGATCCGCCCGCTGCCCCACGAACTGGCCGTGGGTGCGCTCTTCCGCATGGAGTTCAACGCGGAAAAGGAGCGGTACGTCGCCAACATTGTTTTCCGCGGACGCGAGGAATACCTGCGCTACCGGTTCGACTGGCCGGAAACCCTTCAGCGCGCCGAACGCCGGGTGCACAAGCGCTATCCCTTCCGCCCCCGGGAAAAGGTCTTCGTGGTGGCCCAGGACGGCGGGTTTCCCGGCCTGGGGGTGGCCGGACCCCTGGTCAACGTTTCACAGGGAGGGCTCGCGCTGCGGGTCGACCGTATCGTGCGGCTGGATGATGGCTTGCGCCTGCATGCCGATACGGCGCTCTTCGATCGGGGGAGGGTCTTTCCCATCGTCTGCATCCAGGATCTGCCGGGCATGCCACATGTGAACGCTCGGGCCCGCGTGGTCCACGCACTGTCTCGCCCCGGGGGCGAATTGATCCTGGCTTTTGAGTTCATCCAGTTGTCGGATGAGGATGCGCAGGCCCTTTCCCGGGCGCTGGCCCTTCGGGAAAACCAGGTGGGAGGTCCAAGCCGCGGGAATGCATTGGGGGGCAGCGGCGGTCATTCCGTGGCGGCTTCGCCGCGTCCTCCCCGGGCGATTGCGGGGTCCGACAACGAAGACGCCCCGCTGCCACCCGAAGAGGATGAATCAGATGCCCCGCCCTCCGAGATCAACACCCTGCGGCGCTTGGCGCGAAGAACACTGCGCCTGGGACTGGCGGCTGCGCCGGGTTCGCGCCAGACGGAGTTGGCCGAACGGCTGAAGGCCGAAGGCTATGCCCGCGTGGAGCCGCTGAACGATCTTGCCGCCCTCCGGACCGCCACGCGCCGGGAACCGGCCCTCCGGCGTCCCGAGCTGATCCTGGTGGATCTCACCCTGGCCGGGCACTCCGACGAGCCTCTGGCTGCGTTGCGCGTGCTGGAAGCCGAGAGCGCCGAATGGAATCAGGTCCCCGTCCTGGTGTTCTGCGAGCACGACGATCCCGCCCTGCGCCTGGGGCGCGGCGGGCTATCGTTGGTGTGCGACGAGCCCGGCTGGCTGGACATCCTGGATCA
>DAOPYE010000098.1:6808-9047 GCA_035352715.1 Holophaga sp.
TTCTTGACCGGGTATTTCACTTCGCCCTTTTCGACCCAGAAGCCCTCGCGCACCTGGAAGACGAAATTCCCCGTGACCGTATCCACCTGGCCGCCTCCCATGGCCTTCACCAGAAGGCCGCGGTCCAGGTCTTTCAGGATCGCTTCCGCCTGGTCGCTGCCCGGGGCCAGGAAGGTGTTGCGCATGCGGGGGATGGGGATGTGCCGATAGCTTTCTCGCCGACCGTTGCCCGTGGGTGGGACGCCCATCCGGCGAGCCGTCTTGCGGGACTGGAGGTACTGCTTGAGCACGCCGTTCTCGATGAGGACCACCCGCTGTGAGGCGTGGCCTTCATCATCGCTGGCGCTCGATCCGCGCTTATGGGGCAGGGTGCCGTCGTCGATGATGGTCACGCCGTCCGCGGCGACCTTCTCGCCCAGCTTGCCCGCGAAGGCGCTCATGCCCGCCAGGGCCAGATCCGCTTCCAGTCCGTGGCCGCAGGCCTCGTGGATCATGGTCCCGCCCGCGCTGCTGGAGAGGATGACGGGGAACGTGCCCGCCGGAGCGGGCTGGGCGGTCAGGGCTTGGATGGCGAGGCGCACTGCTTCGTGGATGGTCCGCGCCACGGCCTCGTCGGTGAACAACTCGAAACCGCGCGTCTCGCCCAGCGCTTGGTACCCGGTCTGAAGTTGATCGCCGTCCTCGCCTGCGCTGCCCGCCGTGATGCTGGCGCGCAGCACGCTTTGGATGCGCCGATCGCGCGTCACGGTGGCATCGAAACCGGAGTCCACGCGCTCGACTGCGGCCACCCACACATCCTGTGTGGTGTCGCCGTACCCCACCGAGACCTGCCTTAGCGCGCCAGGCTGCAGCGCTTCGGCTTTCTGGCGGGCCATGGCTTCGGCTCGACGCACCAGATCGACTTTTTCGGCCAGGGGCACCTGGGAAGGATCCCGCTGGGCGGGACTGGGCGTGGGGAACTGGACCAGGCGCGGTTCGGAGATCTCGGCGGGGGATCCAGATCCCGGGGCCGCCAGCGTCCGCGCAGCTTCCAGCAGTTCTTCGGCCGTGGGGGCGATGAGATCCGCAAAGCGCGTGGTCTCGCCATCCAGCAGCCGCAAGCTTACGCCGAACGTCTCGCTGGCCAGCACATCCTCCATGCGGCCGTCATCCATGCCTAGGGCCTGCGATCGGCGCTGTTCGACAAAGACTTCACCATAGTCCCCTCCGCGCGAAAGCAGGTTCGCGAGAATCTGTTGGAATTGGGAGGCTGAAAAGGGGCATTCCATGGCGAAACTCCAGCGCGCGTGGCGCAGCGTCTTCCAGTCTGCCAGAAGGCGCGCCTCGGCCGCTTCCACCTGGCAAGCCAGATCCCGGCCATCGTTCTGGAGATGGACATCGGCGTGCTGGTTGCGCTCCGCATCCTCGCATTGGGCGGACAGGCGGCGCCGGGCTTCCGCTTTGGCCAGCCCATCGCGCTGCATCAGGCGCTCCAGGCGGACTTGCATGGGGGCTTCCACCACCCATAGCGCATCGAAGTGATGGCCCTGACCCAGCTCGACCCACAGGGCTGCGTCCAGCACCGCGCCCTTGGCCTCGGGAGGCAGGGCGCCCAGGCGCTCGCGAAAGCCCGCCTCGATGCGCGGGTGCAGAAGGCGCTCCAGGCGGGCGCGGGCTTCGGCGTCGCTGAAAACAATCGTCCCCAGCGCCGCGCGATCCAGGCTGCCATTCGCATTCAGGATGCCCGGGCCAAAGGCGTCAACCAGCGCGGCCAGTCCGGTCGAACCGGGCTCGACCACGGTACGGGCGATCTGGTCGCCGTCCAGGATCATCCAACCTCGGGCTTCCAGCAGGTTCGCGACGTGGGACTTGCCTGCGGCGATGCCGCCCGTCAGGCCGAGGATGGGCCGCGGGCAGGCCGGATCCACCGGGGTCCGCAGGATCACGGTTGATCGGGGAGATGCCCCCGCTTCTTCAGGCGATCCAGCAGGCGTTCGGCCACGTCAATGGCGTAGTCGATATCCCCGTCTGTCAAGTTCGCGCTGCCCGCCGCCGCCATGCCCCCCAGTAGGTAGAGCGTGTAGTGCTCGACCCGTTTCAGGCCATGGAGGGGATGGGCCGGCAGATCAGGTTGCTGAGTGGATGGCAGTTGTTCTTGGCTCATGAGACCTCCACATGGATGGAACACGCAAGGCCGTCTAGATTTTGCACCGCACCTCGCCCGGGGCGCCCTGGATCCAGGTCTGGCAGGCCAGACGCT
>DAOPYE010000099.1:0-9043 GCA_035352715.1 Holophaga sp.
CACAAATTCTGTGGGGGCTTTGTCGTGCTTATACATAGGGTTCTGATTTCGATAAGACGATGGGGAGGCGAGAATTCCAGGCAACTGGATCAGCTGCGATCGCCCACCAGGTATTGACGAATCACGCTGCGGACATCCTCTTGGGATTCCTGGTCCATGACGAGTGCCAGTGCTTCACGCGATTCGCGGGTATTGATCGCGGCCAGGGATTTCGCTGCGGCCAGCCGCATGGGCGTGCTCTCGCGTCCGCCCAGGAACCCCTTTTTGCGGAACAAATCCTGGAGAGGGTCCACGGCCTCTGGGGATCCGATGAGGCCGAGGATCTCGACGGCGCGCAAGCGGATCCGGGCAGCCTCATCGGTCGAACCCTTCGGATTCTGAAGCAGCTCCGCCACGGCGGGAACGGCGCGTGTGGACTTCAATTCCCCCATGGCCGCGAGGGCATCGAGCTGGTTTGATGCCTCCATGCTTGGCAGGTGTTCCACCAGCACCGCAGCGGCTTCGTCCGGATCGCCTAGCAGCGAAACAGCTTGGATGGCGGCGCGACGCACGCGGACATCTCGGTGACCCAATGTCAGGGCAACGTCTTCGAAGGCCGCCTTGTGATCGATCTCTCCCAGCAATACCACGGCATTGCGGACCATGAACCACTTGTCCGACGCCAGGGCTTCGCGAAGAGAAGGAACCGCATTCCTTCCGATGGCCCGGATGGCGGAAAGCAGATGGGAACGGCGATTTCGGTCCTCTTCGACTTCCAGGCAGCTGACCAGATACTGTGCGGCGGGACGGCCCATCAGTGCGAGCAGCGCATAAATCTGGCTCGTGGGGATCTCCGGATCGCGCTGGTGCAAGAGGGCTGTCATGGACGCCATGTTCAAGGGGCTAGCGAGCCGACCCAGCAGATCGCGTACGGCTTGGGCCTTCCAGCCCGGCGTCCGCGCCCCTGCGAGCACGTACTCCGCAAGGGACAGCATTTCTTTGTAGACGCCATCGAAGTTCTGCTTCCGGATCCAGTAGCCCAGCAGGGCTTCCATGGCCTGGCAGCTCCATAACAGCGCCTGTTGGTCGTTCTCGGTGCCGATGTGGTTGTGTAGCGTTGTGAGCAGACTCTGTTCTATGTCTGCGGGCAGGCCCGGTTCTTCCAGGCATTCCGCCAGATCGGCCACGATCTCGGCTGCGTGGCGTCGGCGGTTGATCTCTGGGCTGGCAAAGCCGGTCTCCAGCTGGGCCAGCAGATCGCGAATGCCCTCGGTTCGTTTGCCGTGGACCAGTTGGCGATTGAGGATCATGACCTGATGCGCGTCCAGCTCAAAGATGCCGCGATCCATAATGGAAAGACGCAGCTTGGTGTCCGTGCCGTGGCATTCCCACAGGATGGCGTCCTTCAGGCTGTCCAGGTCCTCAAGGCTCCAGCCTTCGAATTGCAGTCGCCCGCGGATGGCTTCCAGGGCCAGCTCGCGGTCTTTGACGCACTGGAGCAAACCAGCCACCAGTAAGGCGAGTTCGAAACGCCCGGGGTTGCGCTTGAGGTGGACATCGGCCACGGCCTGGGCCAGGAATTCCGGGGCGAGATAATCCAGCGCGCGGCGCAGGGCCTGTTCTTCTGCGGGGAAGGTGGGAAGCCCCAGCAGGACCGAACCCTGCGTTAGCGGCTCAAGGATCGAGAGCGCCGTGCGCAAGGTGGCGCGCAGCGTTGTCGGATCCATGCGTCCCAGGGAGAGCTGCGCGCCTGTGCCCACCAGCGACGAGAAATCGGGGACCAGGAGGCCCACGGATTCAAACATCTCGCGCTGTTCAGCGGACCAGGGCATGTGAATCGAGGGCTCTGGGGGCTTGGCAGTCATCTGAACGACCGCCGTGAACAGGGTGCGCAGATCCAGCGTCAAGGCGGCAGGCGAAGGTGCCGCGTCGGCGGAGGGCAGGATTTCCTCCAATCGGTCCACCAAGCTTGCGGCAGCTGACGAGGCCGCTCGCTCGATGGAAGAAGGCGGCAGTTCGGGAAGGGCGTCTTCTTCCGCAAGGGGTTCCGGCAGGGCCGAGAGGTTCAGTTCAATGGCGGGATAGGGCGCTCCGGGGAGAGCTTTCTTCGTGAAGTCCTCATCATCGAGGCTCAGCAGCTCCGCGTCGTTGTTCGATCGCTCGATGGGGATGGATTGGGCAGGCTCGGATTCCAGGACTTGGATGCTGCTGCCTTCGGGAAGCAGAGATTTGGGGCCTCCCATCTCGTGCAGGCGCGCCGGCGTCAATTGCAGCGCAAAGAAGAACAGCTGCAGCTCGTCGTGATCCAGTCCGTCGTAGAAGGCCACCCCAGCGATATCGCGGGCCTCCATTTCGCTGGACAGGGCCTGCGTGGCGTTCGGCGCTCCCACGATGGGGCGACCCTGGAACCAGAGGCGTCCCTTGGAACTGGTGATAATCAGGGGGCTGCTCTGCTTGAGCAGACCACACAGATGCTCCATGGTCGCGTCCATGGACTGGATGGTTTGCGGGTGATCTTGGGCGTAGTGAGCTTGAGCCTTCATGGCTCGGTGAAGCAACTCGGCAAGAGATGTCAGGGACTTGGGAATTTCCATCGCACGAATATCCTAGCCTGCCACGGGCAATCGTAGGTGAACCTTTGTGCCTACTTCGAGCTTGCTCTCCATGTAGAGCAGGCCTCCGTGGGCCACCAGAATGCGGTGGCTGACCGCCAGGCCAAGGCCGGTGCCTCCACCGAAGGTGCTGAAAAAGGGATCAAAGATGCGGGAAAGGGCGTCAGCAGGGATGCCACAGCCATTGTCTTCCAGTGTCAGATGCCAGTGGGGTCTGCCGTCCAGCGACTCGGCGGTTGCCTCCAGTTGAAGATGTGGGGCGGGGCGGTCCTCCAGTGCCTTCCAGGCGTTCTGGAGCAGGTTCACGGCCACCTGTCGCAGCAGGCCGGGGTCAGCGGACCAGGTCGCATCATGCGGGATCTCGTTTTCCCACGCGATGGTTTCAGGCAGGCCGGAAGCTGTGCGAGCTTCCTCCCAAAATGTGCGAAGCGAAATGGCCTCGCATTTCGGCAGAATGTCGCGGCTGAACATCAAGGTATTGGTCACCAGGGTGTTCAAGCGCTGGACACTCTCCTGGACGCGGTGCGCCAGTTCCAGCTGGGCTGGCATGTCTTTCAGGTCATCGGCCAGAATTCCAGCAAAGAGGGCCACGCTGCCAAGGGGGTTGCGGATCTCGTGGGCCAGTTCTGCGGCCATGAGCCCCATGGCTTGGAGCCGTTCTTCGCGCGTGGCCTGCTGGGCTCGCAGATGCGCTTCTGTTACGTCGCGCAGGGTCACGATGCGCCCGGCGTCCGTGGGGCGGGATTCCTGCTCCAGGAAGTGTTCTCGCCCCTTCACATCCCGAAAAGGCCGAACGCCGATCGGAGACGCCGGATGCCAGGGGTCAAGGCCATCCAGGAACGTGCCTCCCAGACCTTCGGGACGGTTGGAGAAGCGCAGCTCTCCGTCTTCGCCCAGCACCCAGATGGCAAACGGAACCGCTTCGATGACCGTCTGGAGCTCGTTTTGAAGGCGTCCGAGCTGGGCCTGAAGGGATTCGTAGCGGCGCTGCAGCTGCTCCGACGCCTCGGTGAAGGCGGCGAAGGCTTCCATCAATTGCTGAGGTTGGGGGGCGATCATGCGCGCCTCGGAGCGTTCAGGACGGCGAGGAGTGCCTCCTTTTCCCTGCCTTTGGGTTCATCCTGCGCCAACAGCCTCAGCGCTTCCAGGGCCTGCGGCGAGCCCAGGGCGCTCAACGCATTGGCAGCCGCAAGGCGCACATCCAGGGGTTCGGCGGACGTGAAAATCCGCCCGCGCCGGCGCGTTATGTCGATCAGGAATGGGATGGCTGCCGCGTTTCCGATATGGCCAAGGGTCTCGATGGCCTTCAGGCGCAGGCGCTCAGGCGTCTGAGGATTTTTGCCGAATTCCCCCAGCACCGGCACGGCCGCCGCAGACTGGATCTGGCTGAGCCCGAACAGGATCTCCAGCTGGGTTTCGGGATCGGCCGTCGGAAACACGTTCAGCAGCCGTGCCCCCGAAGGGGGGCCGCCCAGCTTCCACACGGCGCGCACCGCCGAGCGGCGTACCCGTCCATCCTCGTGATTCAGGCAGCGCGATACATCTTCCAGCAGACTGGCGTCGCCCATTTCGGAGAGCAGGTTGAGCGTATTGCGGACCAGATACCAGCGTTCTGAATGCAGGCCTTCTTCCAATGCGCTCAGCGCCGAGGCACCCAGATGGCGGATCAACTCCAGCAGGCGGCCTCGGCGCTTGCGGTCCGGTTCTTCTCCCAGAGCCTGGACGATGAAGCGAGCCGCCGAGGTTCCAAGGAATTCGAAATATGGCAGAAAGACGTTCAGCAGCGCTTCGGGCGCGGCACCGTGCAGGCCCTCCAGGGTCTGCGCGAGCAAGTCAGGTGAAGCGAGGCTGCCTTCCAGGCGCTCCAAGGCTTCGCGGCGCCATGGCTGTTCGTCCTCCAGGAACGCGCAGAGCCCGCTCAGTTCCTGGATGATGCCCTGGGCATGGGTGGGATCTCCCTGGTGCAGCGCATGTCCCAGCAGGACCTGGATGGCGGCTTCGGTCGGGCGGTGGATCTGAAGGATGGGCTCCCAGCCAAAATGGGCGGTCAGCGCGGGCTGCACTAGGCTCTCCGCTTCGGGGGGAAGGCCCGGATCCGCAACCCACTGGGTGACGCCCCCGAGGGTTTGGGCCGCGGATTCCCGCGTGGGTGGATCTTCGGCCGTGAGATTGGTCGTGACTTCTTCGAGCAGTTTGAGGAAGGGCTCCAGGCGGTTCTGGTCCAGGAGCTTTCGGAGGAACTCCAGGCGCTCGGCCGTACTCAATGCCCAGAGCCGACCCTGCTCCAGCGTCATGCGGAGCTGGGTGTCGAGGGTGGCGTTTTCCCATTCCAGGTGATGGAACAGATCCTGGATGCCACGGATATCCATGGATTGCCGACGCGCGTGGCGCTCCAGTTCCTCGAGCATGGATGACTGCTGTTGCGGGAGCTGCCGCAGGATCTCGAAGAGGTTCTCGCGTAAACTGCGCCAGGCCGTGCCCTGGGCCAGCAGTTCCGTCGAGGCTTCGCCGAAAATGTCCGGAGCGAGGCGTTCCAGTCCCTGGCGCAACCCGGCCGGGGTGGAAGGGGCGGAATCCAGTCCCTTGAGAACACCCAGCCGGGTTTCGGCCGGAAGGCTTTGCAGGGCTTGGCGAAGGCTTGCCATCTGGCTTTCCGAAGGCGTGCCATCGGTCCACCCGCTTTCGCGCGCGAAAGCCCCCAGGCCGGAGAGATCCACCTGCGGAATGCGCCCCAGGATGCGCTCGGCGCTCTGGGCTTCGTTCGTGGGCGAACCGAGCTGTTCGCTGGCGGCCAGAAGGTGGACCCGCCACTGGCGCAGGATGGTGCCGAGCTGTTCCGCCTCAAGAGTTTCAATCGCGGACGCAGACATGGCAGAGGCTGGGATCGCTTGCCCCTGAAGGGACAGCGGAGCGGCATCCGCGCCGTCTCCATCGCCCTCACGGACTTCGCGATACTGGGTCTGACTAAGGCTGACGCGGTGCAGGTTCAGGCTTTCCATCACGCGGGCGATGCCGCCCTGCTCTTCGATCTTGGAGGGCTTCAGGATGAGCGTCTGGAGCACGGCCAGAATCTCGGAAGCATCAACGCCGCGCTGGAACACTAGGCCCGAGATCTGGCGCTCGCCCAGCTGCTTGGCGAGGGCTTGGAGGTGCAGGCTTAGTCCCTCCACCGGCGAGCCATTAGCGAAGACCTTGCCCGCGCTGGTGGAGATATGGAGTTGAGGCTGTTCCTGCAGCCAGCCGCCCAAAGAGGTGGCCAGGGCCTCGACGGTGGCTACGGCACGCGGATGCGCCGGGGTATACATCTGCAGGGCTTTGAGAGCCATTTGCAGGGTCTGGGCCAGCTCGAGGAAGTTGTTCATGGTTCCGATTCCTCCATGGGATCGTTCCATTCGCGGCTTAGCTGGTGGTAGTGCAACTGGATGAAGCGAAGGCGGCGCGCCCCTTCGATCCGGGCCACCTCGGTGTTGAAGCTGGAGACGATGCCGTGGGCCAGGGAAAGCCAGTGGCGTCCCCGATCCAGGATGGAAGCGGTGTCGACAGGCTGAAAGGCGCCGCTGATGCAGCCGAAGTGCACCAGGCTTGCCGCGCCGATCTTGCTGAGCTTGTCGGCATCCCACAGGCAGGCGGTCTCGAGCGGCTCCAGTCGGTGTTCCAGGCGCAGCCCCACGTGGTGTTCGATCGCGTGGCGCACGGCAGGAATCTTCGCCACCGGGAAATCGGTGTGCTTCAGGATGCCTTCCACCAGGAGCGAAGCCTCCTGCGCGTGATGGTCCTTGCCCTTCGGGTCGTTCAGGTGCTTGGCGCAGTCGTGCAGCCACGCGGCGCATTCCACGATCTCCAGATCCGCGCCGGTGCGCGCGGCCAGCCACCGGGCGATTTTCACGGCCGCGAGGGTGTGTTCGAACCGGTAGTTGAAGATCGCCCTGGGATGGCCTTCCACCTCGCGGTGCGTGCCCCACGCGCGGATGGAGTCCGCCTCCGAAGATTCCCGCAGCATCGTCTCGCAGGCTTGGCGCCAAGGTCTTTTCCGCATCCATTATCCTCGATGGGATGAAGGTACCACTGGATCTGGAAAGATGTGGACCCGAAAAGCAGCGCCCGTCGGCGCTGGTCTGGATCTACTTCTTCTTGGGAAAGCCGATGGATTGTGCCGCCGTGATGTGCTGGTGGGGGGAAAGGCCAAGGCGTTTCCCGAGGGCCTCCGTGTCGACCCAGGTCCGAACGCCCGTCGCAAGGCCCTCGGAAGCGCAAAACAGGTAGACGTTTTGCGAGATGAAGCCCGTGTCGATGGCGGCGGTGCGCTCCTTCTCGGCGTCTTGGCCCGATCCCAAGCGGGCATGGTCCGCGACGAATACCAGCGTGAGCGGGGCATCCTTCACGAAGGCCTGACGGCCTCCAAGGGCGCGGAGATCCTCTTTGAGGACAGGGACCAGCTGATGGTTCTTTGCGTCATAGACCTGCACGCCTTCGGGCGTCAGCAGCCACAGCTCGATTTCCTGGCGATCCATGGAGGAAGGCGCGGTGCGCTTGCCATCCTTCCGGTTGATGCCGAACGCGGCCCACAGGAGGTTCGACATCTGCTGGCTATTCAATGGCGTCGGCGCGAAGTCGCGCGAGGTGGCCCGAAGCGCCAAGGCTTCCATCAAGGGCATTCCGCCTGTCTTCACGGGGGCGGGCAGGGGGATGGGCTTGGGGGCTTCAGCCAGCAACGCGCAAAGGGAAAGGCTTGCGGCTAGGCAGGCGCATGAGGCGGCTCGGGCATAGGACATGGCGCTTCTCCTGTTGGATGGCGACTTCAGTCTATGCGCTTCAAGGTCAGCAGTGTCAGTTCCGGTGGCATCATGAAGCGATTGGGGGGGCCCCAGAATCCCGTGCCGGGGCTGGTGTAGATCCACATGCGCTTGAATGCGTGGAGCCCCACGGGATGGGCGAAGATCCTGCGCACCAGCAGGGTCCAAGGAAAATACTGGCCGCCATGCGTGTGCCCCGATAGCTGGAGCTTCACGTCCGCAGCCTCCGCTTCGCGGTACCCCAGAGGTTGATGAAAGAGCAGGATGCGGGTGCCCTGGGCAGGCGCGCCCGCGAGCGCAAGATCCAGATCTGGGCCGGACCCCGAGCCCGCGCGCCCAAAGCGTGCGGCGGGATCCGGCATTCCGATGACGACGAGGGATGCGCCGTCGTGATCCATCACTTCATGGCCATTCTGAAGCACATGCCAACCGAAACTGCGGAACAGCTCCAGCCATCTTGATGCGCCGGAGTAGTACTCGTGGTTGCCCGTGATGAAGCAGACGCCGTGGCGCGCTCCAAGATCACGCAGCAGCGCAGCCTTGGCGCGGGTGCCGTCGGCCTCGCTGTCCACCAGATCGCCCGTGATCGCGACCAGATCCGGTCGCTGGGCGCGTGTCAAGGCCGCGATGCGCGTCACCTGGTCTTCCCGCGCCATGGGCCCCAGATGCAAGTCCGAGATCTGGACGATGCGAAAGCCATCCAACTGGGGGGGCAAATCCGCGATGGGGACCTCGACGCGGTGCAGGGGCACGGGCATCAGCACATAGATGAGGCCCAGAAGGGTCGACAGGGACGCGAGGGCCATGGCGGCGAACAGGGCGTACTGCCCAAAGACCGTCGGCGCGTGAAACCATCGGCGCGCCACCCACTGCACGAGATCGCTGCCCACCAGAAAAACGAAGTACATGGAAACCAGGCTCATCAAGCCGTAGGTGATCCAGTAGAGCCCATCCAGGCGGTGGGTCAGGAAGGGGATCCGGTGCATCAGCGGGGTGCAGAACTGCAGTCCCAGGAACGCGATGAAAAAGCCGTAGACCCAGGCTGGATGGCGCGCAAAGAGCGGACTCAGCGCGAGGGTGCGGGAAGCCATGTACCAGCAAAGGCTTCCGACGATGGCGAGAACGATGAGGAGGAAAGGAAGCATCTGGCGGAGTCTCATGGGATGCGTGTTGGAAACCTGGATTCCGCCTTCGCGCTTATTCGTACTCGATGGTCGCGGGGGGCTTGGACGTTACATCGAAGACCACACGATTGATGCCGCGCACTTCGTTGACGATGCGCTGGGCCACCTTCTCGAGCAGCTCATGGGGCAGGCGGGCCCAGTCGGCGGTCATGAAGTCCTCGCTGGTCACGGCTCGGATGGCGCACATGTTTTCGTAGGTGCGCTCGTCGCCCATGATGCCCACCGTCTGCACCGGCAGCAGCACCGCGAAGGCCTGGGAGCTGAGCTTGTACCAGCCGCTGTTCTTCAGCTCTTCGATGAAGATGGCGTCCGCTTCCTGAAGGATCTTCACCCGTTCTGGTGTCACGGAGCCCGGGATGCGCACCGCAAGGCCGGGGCCCGGGAAGGGGTGCCGCCAGACCATGTCGTCCGGCAATCCCAGGGCGAGGCCCACGCGCCGAACTTCGTCCTTGAACAGCTCGCGCAGGGGCTCCAC
>DAOPYE010000100.1:0-7213 GCA_035352715.1 Holophaga sp.
CACCCCGGCCACCAGCAACAAAAAGAAGAACTGAAGAAGAAGGACAAAATTGAATTTCCCTTGAATGCGTAATTTATTCAACAAACGTCTCATGTCTCACACCCCCGAGGTCACTATCTTTCGGATCCTCGGCACTTCCGCATGAGATCCGTCAGAGAAGCCCCATCCCATTGCCACATGGCCTGCCAAAGCCACTTCACGCCATGTTGAAGACAGGAGCCGGTAGACTTCCAGGCATGCTCGCACTTCGCCCCGCAGCCCCGGAAGACGTTCCCCTGATCCTTGACTACATCAAGGAACTGGCCGACTACGAACGCGCCCCGGGAAAAGCGGTGGCGCGCCCCGAGGATCTGCAGCGCCATCTCTTTGGCGATAAGCCCCTGGCCTTCGCCGTCATGGCCGAATGGGATGGCCTTCCGGCCGGATGGGCCCTGTGGTTCTACAACTTCTCCACCTGGGAAGGGAAACCGGGCCTGTATCTGGAGGATCTCTACGTCCGCCCCGCATTCAGGGGCAAGGGCATCGGCAAGGCGCTGCTGCGCCACCTCGCGGGCGTCGCGGTCGAGCAGGGCTGCACGCGCTATGTCTGGCAGGTGCTGGACTGGAACGCGCCCAGCATCGCGTTCTACCAGGCCATGGGCGCCCAGATCCTGCCCGAATGGCTGACCTGCAGGGTGGAGGGCGACGCATTGAAAGCCATGGCCCAGGCCGCAACGGATCCCCATGCTTGAGCTGCCGCTGGATGCCCTGGGGGAGCTTCAATCCGTGCTGGGCGACGAGCTCTTCGCCGTGGGCGGGGCCGTGCGTGACCTTCTGCTCGGCCGCCCCATCGGCGACGTGGATCTGGCCACGCCACTGCTGCCCCAGGAGGTGATGGACCGCGCCAAGGGGCGTCTTCGCGCCATTCCCACCGGGCTGAAGCACGGCACGATCACCCTGCTGGCGCGCGATCAGAGCTTCGAGATCACCACCTTCCGCAGCGACGGTGATTACCTGGACGGACGCCGCCCCGAAAGCGTGAAGCTGGGCGTGGCCCTGGAAAAAGACCTTGCGCGGCGCGATTTCACCATCAACGCCATGGCCCTGCCCGTCTCGGCCCTGCATTCGCCGGAGTGGAAGCAACAGCTCGTGGACCCCTTCGGCGGCCAGCGGGATCTGGAACGCGGCACCCTCCGCGCCGTCGGCGATCCCCTGAAGCGCTTTGCCGAGGACGGCCTGCGCCCCTACCGCGCCTGCCGCTTCGCCGCCCAGCTCGACTTCGAACTGGAGCCCGAGACACTGGCGGCGGTGCCCCTGCGCCTGGACGTCTCCCGCAAAGTGGCCGTGGAACGGGTGTTCGTGGAGCTCAACAAGCTGCTTTGCAGCCTGCATCCCGCCAAAGGCCTGCGCCTGCTGGAGCAAAGCGGCCTGCTGGATCTCGCGCTGCCGGAGCTGCGCGCCATGGTGGCCTGCCAGCAGAACCACCACCACCGCTTCGACGTATGGGAACACACGCTCGCCGCGTTCGAGGCCGAAGCCACGGGCGCATCGGATCTGCGCTGGGCCATCCTGCTGCACGATGTGGGCAAGCCGGGCGCCATGACCACCGACGAGGAGGGCGTCCGCCACTTCTACGGCCATGAGGGCCATTCCACCGAGATGGCGGACGCCATCCTGCGCCGCCTGAAGACCTCGAACCCCTTTCGCGCCCGGGTGACCGCGCTCATCGCGCTGCATGGCATCCACCCGGAGCCCGAATGGACCGACGCCGCGTTCCGGCGCCTGCTCAAACGACTGAACGACGCTGATATCGCGCCTGAGACCTGGGAGCGCCTTCAGCGGGCGGACCAGTTCGGCAAGGGATGGGCGACCCTGGATCGCCTGCCGGACGGTCGCACAGGATCAGAGTGGTGGGCCTCCCGCCTTCAGGCCGGCGCCTGGGCCGTCCAACGCCTGGAGGCCCTCCGGGCGCCGGGGTTGAGCGTCAAGGAACTGGCCCTGGATGGGCACGCACTCATGCGGATCGCCCAACGCTCCGGGGGCCCCTGGCTGAGCGAACTCCAGAACCATCTGCTGGATCAGGTGCTGGAAGATCCCGCCACCAATGCGCCCGATCGGCTGCAGGAACTGGCCGCTGCCTGGATCGCCCGACGCGGCTGAAGCCCGGCGCCCGATCCATCTCGGAATATTCCAGAGATCCACATAGGAATTCATGGGATCCAACGGGATATCCGATGAGACGGTCACGCCCGGAGGGATCCATGCGACACCTCGCCTTTTCCCTGTCCTCTGCTCTCCTGTTCTGCGCGCCCCTGCTCACCCAGACGCCTTCCCACGAAAAGGCCTTCTACCTGGATGTCCACCAGTATTCCCCGAGCATGGAAGGCCATTTCCAGGGCCTCCAGGATGGCAAGGCGCTGAACGTCGATCTGAAACAGGATCTGAGCCTGGACAAGGACGGCAGCAAGCTGGGCTTCGCGGCCGAGTATCAGGGACCGCGCTTCGGCGTGGAGTTCGCCATGGATCCGCAGACCTACAGGGGCGCGGGATACGCCCAAAAGGACATCAGCATCGACGGCAAGCACATCCTGGTGGGCACCCACGTGAACTCGAACATGAAGGTGACGGCCTACACCTTCAACTGGACCATCCGATTCATGCAGTTCCAGCCCGTATGGGTGGGCGTGGATCTGGGGGCGAGGGTCTGGGACGTGGATCTGTCCGTGGTCACCCCCCCCAATCCCATGACCGGCATCGCCGTCGACACCCACCAGAAATTCCCGCTGCCCATCCCCCAGATCGGCCTATCGATGGGGGTGACGGCCTTCGACGATCGCCTGGTGGGCCGAGGCTACTGCCATCTGCTCACCTACAAGGGCGCGAATTACACCCATCTGGGAGCCGATGTGCGGGGATTCATCCTGCCCTGGCTGGGGCTGCGCGTATTCGTGGACAACGAGAGCTTCGACGCGCCCAAGGGATCCCTGACGGATGATCTCGAAGCGAACCTGGACCGCAACGGGGCCGGGTTCGGCGTGATCGTGCGGTTCTAGACGCTCTGCAGCACGCCGCAGTCGGAGCAGCGGTGGAACCACTGCCCCCGTCGCGTGCTGGGGATCACGCGCATCGCCTTGCCGCAGGTGGGGCACGGCTTGGCCTCGGGGGGCGCAGGCTCGCCTCCGCGGCGTCCGCAGGCGGCGCAGGCCCGCCCGCCATCCTTGAACGTTCGCATGGGGCCGCCGCAGGAACATTTGGACAGTGGCTGTCCATGTTCATCCGAATCAAAGGCAAAGCGGCATTCATTACCATCGCAGCGCACGTAGCTGCGGCCTTCCCAGCTTCGGACATGCAATCCCCCGCCGCATTTCGGGCAGGGGGCGATGGGCGGGGTCGTGGGCTTGAACACGGCCCGGGGCGCATGGCTGCGGATCTCGGCGATCAGCTGCGAGACGAAGCCGCGCACCTGCTCCATGAAGGCCTCGCGGACTTCGACGCCTTCTCCAGCCCCGCGCCGCATGCGCTCCAGGCGGGCCTCCCAGTCGCCCGTGAGCTGGGGGCTCTTCAGGGCCTCGGCGCGCAGGGACTGCACCAGGGTGATGCCCTTCTCGGTGGGCAGCAGGATGTTGCGCTTGCGCTCCACATAGGCGCGCTTCAGCAGGGTTTCGATCATGGCGGCGCGGGTGGCGGGCGTGCCCAGGCCGCTGTCCTTCATGGCGCCGCGCAGTTCATCGTCATCAAGCTGCTTGCCGGCACCCTGCATGGCCGCCAGCAGATCGGCTTCGCTCATGCGCTTGGGAGGCGATGTCTTGCCAGCCTTGGTGCGCAGATCGGTCACCTCGGCCTCGTCCTTCTTGGCCATGGGCGGCAGCTCACCTGAATCCGGCTCGTCGTCGCCATCCACAGTTTCGCCTTCGGCCTCGTCGGCCTTTTCATCGGCCTTCCCTTCGCTCTTTCCTTCGCCCTTTTTCGTCTCCTTGCGGGCCCGGGCGTGGGGTGGATCCACCTCGGACCAGCCCAATTGCTTAACGACGGTGCCCGTGGTCTTGAAGGTCTCCTTGTCCACCTCCGTGATGATGGTGGTCTTGGCTTCGATGCGTTCGGGGAAATAGGCCGCCAGGAACCGCCGTGCGATCAATTCGTAGATCTTCAGCTTGTCGCCCGAGAGGGTGCGCGCGGGGGTTTCGGTGGGCACCAGGGCGCTATGGTCTTCCACTTCCTTGTCGTTGACGAAGCGCTTGTCCAGCTTGGCGGGCCAGCGCCCCCGAAGCTCCTCGATGAAGGGCGTCAGATCCTGAAGCTGCCCCTGGGCCAGGGCCTTGATCCAGTGGACGGCCTTCTTTTCGTCGGCTTCCGTCAGGTGGCGCGAATTGGTGCGCGGATAGCTGATGAGCTTGGCCTCGTAGAGCTCCTGGGCCACTTCCAGCGTGTGCTCGGCGGTGAAGGCGAAGCGCTTGTTGGCTTCCTTTTGCAGGGCCGTCAGATCGTAGAGCAGCTCGGGCTTCTTCTTCTCGGTCTTGCTGACGACCGAAGCCACGCGGCCTTCCTTGCCCCGCAGGCGCTCGGCCAGAGCCTGGGCTTCCGCCTCGGTCTCGAAGCGGTCCAGTTCCCGGCTGACGGCCTTTCCATCCGGCCCCGGATCGCCCGGCACCTTCTTGAACCACTTGCCGCGGTACGCGCCCTTCTCGCTCTTGAAATCCGCCCACAGCGTCCAGAAATCCTTGGGCACGAAATCGCGGATCTCCAGCTCCCGGTTCACCAGGATCGCCAGCGTCGGCGTCTGCACGCGACCAACGCTCCACACGCCCTCGCCGCCCGCCCGCCGCCGCACCAGGGTCTGGGCGCGGGTGCAGTTGATGCCAACCAGCCAATCCGCTTCCTGGCGGCAGCGCGCGGCATCCCGCAGGCCCAAGTAAGCCTCGCCGGGCTTCATGGCGCCGTAGGCTTCGCGAATGGCCTCGTCGGTCAGCGAACTGGTCCAGAAGCGATGCACAGGTTTGGCGCACCCCGCCAGGCGGTACACGAGGTCAAAAATCAGCTCGCCTTCGCGCCCGGCGTCCGTGGCGTTCACCACATCCGATACATCCTCGCGGTTCATCAGCCGCGCCACTGCGTCGAACTGGTCCTTGGTCTGGGCGATGGGTCCGTAGCGGAACTCGGGCGGGAAGAACGGCAGCTGATCCAGGTTCCAGCGCTTCAGGGAAGGATCGTAGCTCTCGGGCTCGAGGGCTTCCACCAGATGGCCGACGCACCAGGTGACGATCAGATCGCCGCTCTGGATGAAGCTGCGCCCATTGCCCTGGAGTCCCAGGGCGGCAGCGATGGCTCGGCCCATGCTGGGCTTTTCGGCGACAATCAGACGGGTCACGGCTTCAAGTCTAGCGTGCCCCGTAGGGATTGCGGTCACGGCTCAACCGGCTCAGGCTGGGACGTGTCGAACCCGATGGCACAGCCGATTCACGGAGGTCCCATGAAAATGCCTCATATCCTGCCCGTCGCACTTGGACTTTTCCTGGCCGCCTGCACGCCGTTCCAGATCCACTACGACTACGATTCCCGCGCGGCCTACAGCAGCTACAAGACCTTCGACTGGTACGCCGCGAGCAAATACGCCAAGGAGAAAGCCAACGGCGTGGAAAACTCGCTCATGGACCGGCGGGTGCGGTTCTCTGTCGAGAAGGAGCTGAAGACCCGGGGCTTCAGTTTGGAAACCAAGGGCGATCCCGACTTCCTGGTCACGTACTACCCCGTCTACCAGGACCGCGTCATCCAAACCGCCACCCACGTGGGCGGCGCCTGGGGCTATCGCCCCTGGTGGGGCGTCCGCACGGGGACCACGGTGGTGCGGAACCGTCACTACAAGGAAGGCACGATCATCCTGGAGATCGTCGATTTCAAGACGAACCAGCTGATCTGGAAGGCCGCCGCCGAAGGCGCGCTCACCAACCTGGATAACCCTGAAGACGCCGATGAAGTGGTGGCCCGCGCCGTGAACCAGATGCTGGACCGCTTCCCGCCCCATCGCTGAGCGGACCGTTCGATTTCCAAATCGATCTGTAACGATCCATTCATTCCGCGCAACCCATGAACATGCGGATGACCGCTGCATATACAGGAGCACACGATGGCCCAGGTCGCATTCCAAGGAAACCCCGTTCCCGTCTCCGGTGAACTGCCCAGGATCGGCGCGGTGGCCCCTGCCCTTTCCCTGACCAAGACGGATCTGTCTGAAACCACGCTTGGCGATTACGCGGGACGCAAGGTCGTGCTGAACATCTTCCCCAGCCTGGACACCCCCGTTTGCGCCGCCAGCGTCCGGCGCTTCAATGCCGCTGCCAGCGCCCTGAAGAACACGACGGTGCTTTGCATCTCGGCGGATCTGCCCTTCGCCGCGGGCCGTTTCTGCACGACGGAAGGCCTGGAAAACGTCGTGCCCGCCTCCACCTTCCGCAATCACGGTTTCGGGAAGACCTATGGGGTGGAGATCACCGATGGACCACTGAAAGGCCTGCTGGCTCGCTCGGTGGTCGTGGTGGATGAACAAGGCAAAGTGGTCTTCGAGCAGCTGGTTCCTGAAATCACGAACGAGCCCGATTACGACGCCGCCCTGGCCGCGTTGAAGTAGCAGCAACCCAGCGGGGCTCAGGCTGCCTTGAGGCGGCGTTTTCCCGCGATGAGTAAGCGATGGCGCCCTGAATCAGGCTGTTTACACCCTCAATGAGTCCATCGCTGATCCTTGATCGCCACCCGTTGAGGATGCCTCACGGGTGGCGATCAAGGCGTTTCTGCGAGCTTCATCATGCTGGCGCGTGAAGAACCGGCTGCTTTTGCGACCGTTGAAAATGGACGGATGCACGGGGCTTTGGATATGCTCACGCATCATCCCTGTCAAATTTCTGTGTTTCGATCCTTCGCGGGCCTTCGCGGAACAGGGGCAGGGTGCTGGTCACGGGAGCTACGATGAGGAATCCATCTCGCCTTGCGGGCTTGGTGCTGGGCCTGGCGCTGACAGCCCTGGGCTGCGGGGGCGGCGGTAGCAAGGTCGACACCTCGTTGCCAACTTCCGCGCCTTCTCCAACCAGCACGCCCACTCCTACACCAACCCCGACACCGACACCTACTCCCACGACTACGCCGACGCCTACGCCTTCGCCTTCGCCTACGCCCTATCTCGGGAAGATCGGCGCTCTGGCACCATATTTCCACACCAGTCTTTCGGGGATGATGATGGATGCGG
>DAOPYE010000100.1:7313-8826 GCA_035352715.1 Holophaga sp.
GGCGCTCTGGCACCATATTTCCACACCAGTCTTTCGGGGATGATGATGGATGCGGAGCCCGATGAGGGCGCGATTCCCGCCGCAGGACGCACCTATCGCGGTGCCATCAAGCCTCAGAACAAGGAAGCGGTCCTGGGCGTCCAATTCCTGTTGGGCAACCTGACGAAGCAGCAGGTTCGGGGTGCGAAGATGCTCATGGGCATTGCCTCTCCAGCAAACTCGGGCCAGTTGCCCACGAACAACGGCACGCCCAGCAATATCATCACGGGCGATCCCCACACGGGTTGGGTGCAGGTGAAACTGGGCGGCGCAGTGGATCTGCCCGTCAACGCCGACGTGGATGGAACGGGGCTGGCATGGACGGATCTTGTGGGCTTTGCCTCGAACTTCAAGCCAGGCGACGGCGAAATCGTATGGCGTCTCTGGTTGCCGAACCGCGCCACGGCGCCCTATGCGCGCACCTATTCCTCAGCTCCCCATTTTGACTCTTTCTCGGCCATCCGTTCCCTGACCCTGTTCCAGCGGGATGTGCTGGGCAACACGGATTGGATGTATTACGGCTACGCGGATGGCGATCACGTCACCAACCCTGCGGCCTCTGCGACCTGGCAGACCACGCCCGACCCAAACATCTTCAATGCTTATGGCTCACCCAATGTCTCGGCCATCCCCATTCTGGGCTACCGCTGGAAAGCCACGCGCAGCCTGCCTGTCATCGAATGGGTGGGCGATTCCATCACCCAGGGTTATGGCGATCACGATCAGATCGTCAATGTGGACGGCGTACCCGGCCGCGTCATCCGGGCTCTGGGTTCTGGCACCAACGCCAGCTACACCCTCATCAACTTTGGCCAATCAGGTTTCACGCCAGAGCAATATCTCGCTCGCTGGAAAGGGCTGGCCCGGGCCGATCTTCTCGGCGCCACGGCCATGATCTACAGCATCTATTCGCCCAACGGATTTGCCGATGGCGTACACACCAACACGGATCGCATCCGGGCCATGGAAGATGCCTGTGTGGCTGCGGAGCACGCCGCCCATGACCTGGGTCGGATCTTCATTCCTGCCTTCATCACGGGAACCAACATGAATCTGCTGAACCCGAGTCTGGATGGCACCAAAGTCTGGGTTGGAGATCAGACGTGGTTGGTGAAAGAACTGCTGGATTGGGCCAAAGCCCGCTATGGCAATCAGTTGCTGGACCTGCACGAGGTCATTGCAGACAAGGCCACCCTCGGTCCCGCCATGCAGGATGGGTTCACCGGCTCGCCGAGCTATACCAACGACGAAACCCATCCCAATACCCTGGGCTACGACACCCTGGGGGCAAAGGCGATCTCCCGGCTGCCCACGGTCTACAACAATGCCCGCGCGGCGCAGGTTGCGCCCTGATTGCGTACCGCCTTGGTTTCCGCCTTGCCGTTTGGTCGATTCATCGAAAAAAGGCGATGTCGGCACTAAGGATATCCCGGACGAATCGCTTTCCTATTTTTTGGGACAGGGGCCTGAAGCG
>DAOPYE010000101.1:0-8680 GCA_035352715.1 Holophaga sp.
CGGGCCGTTCCTTGCCGTGCATCCCGCCTGGACTCGTCGCGGGCGACTCTTATTTACGGACAAGCTCTCAGCGCCAGATCTCGACTTCCGTCTCCAGTTCCACGCCGTGGATCTCGCGGACCTTCTCGCGCACCGCGTCCATGAGTTCCTTGAACTGCTGGGGCGTGGCGTGGCCCAGGTTCACGAGAAAGTTCGCGTGGACGGTGCTCACTTCCGCGTCCCCGAAGCGAAGTCCTTTCAGTCCCGCCGTGTCGATCAAGCGGCCGGCGTTCTGTCCGGGCGGGTTCTTGAAGATGCATCCCGCGCAGCGGGCGCCCTTGGGTTGGCTGCCGCTGCGGGTAGCCCGATAGGTCGCCATGCGCGCGCGAACCGCGTCCGGATCGCTGGGGGCCAGCCGGGCCGTGGCGGACAGCAGGACGCGACCTTCGCGGAGCCAGCTCCAGCGGTAGGCGAATTCACCCGGTTCGGGGGCCTTCTCGATCAATTCGCCAGCGGCTGTCAAGAACCGATACCGTGCGAGCACCTGGATCCATTCGCCGCCGTTGGCACCCGCGTTCATGCGGACCCCGCCCCCGAGGCTTCCGGGAATGCCCCCGGCCCATTCCAGGCCGGAAAGGCCCGCCGTCGCAGCGGCGTCGGCCATGGCGATATGCCCGTGGCTGGCGGAGGCTGTCAGTTCCGCGCCTGCCAGATGGATGTCAGAGGTGAGCCGCGGGCGGAGCACAGGTTCTTCGATATCGGAGAAGGCCAGCAGATTGCTCCCACCGCCCATGACCCGGTAGGGAAGGCCTTCCCGGGCACAGGCCTTCACAAAGGTTTGCACCTGCGCTTCGGTGGTGGGTTCGAACACCCAATGGCACCGTCCGCCCACGCCCAGCGTCGTCAGGCGCGAAAAGGGCACATCCCGGCGGTGGGGCAGGCTCAGCAGTTCATCGGGGAGTGGGCGCGGCATCATGTCCAGTATGACGAAGGACGACGCCTTCCAGTTCCAAGAGGCGTTCCTTGGCTTTCAGTCCGCCCATCATGCTGAATCCGCCGGGTCCGTTGGCGGCCACCACGCGATGGCAGGGCACCAGGAGGGGCAGGGGATTGGATCGGACGGCCTGCCCCACCGCGCGCGCCGCTCCCGGCGATCCGGCGCGGCGGGCCAGTTCGCCATAGGTCAGCGTCTCGCCTCGATTCGTGGCGCAGAGGGCGGCATAGACCCTTTGGCGGAATGGGGGCAATCCCTCCAGATCAACGGGAATACCGCTGAGTTCGCTCGGTTCTCCCGCCAGGAACGCCTTGATGCTGCGTGCGGCGTCGTGCACCCAGTCGGGCGCCAGGGCGCCTTCCAGCGTCGCGCCGGGTACGGGATCCGGAATTACCAGCTGCCGGATGCCGCGCCGACCCCAAAAGAGAGCGCAGCTCCCCAATTCCGTCTCGAAGTGCAGGCCGTGATCGGACATGGGAACATCATCCCATGCGTTGGATGGCCCTGGATCACGGAACGAAGAACATCGGCATCGCTTTTTGCGACGAGCTGGAGATCCTCGCGTACCCCTTCGAGGTGTGGCCCAATCAGGGCGAGGCGACCCTGGCGAAGTTGGCGCGACTGATCAAGGAGGAGGGCGTCCAGGCGCTGGTGGTGGGCTTGCCTTGCCACAAGGACGGCACGGAAAGCGTGACGGCGGCCCTGGCGCGTCCCTTTGCCCAGGACCTGGCGACCCGCGCCAGCGTGCCCCTGCAACTGTGGAACGAGCATCTGAGCAGCATGGAGGCTGAGCGTCTGCTGGCCCAGCGCGGCGTGAAGCCCAAGGACCGCAAGGCCAAGCTCGACGCCGCCGCCGCCGCCGTCATTCTTCAGGATCTGTTGAATACCCGGCGCGAGCGGAGGATTCCCGTGGGGGAATGCTAGGCCAGCAGATTCAGCGTGCTGGAGAGCGATGTGGCCTGCGCCGATTGGACCAGGGCGGCCACGCTGGAGGCGTTGGTCGATGGGGAGGCGGATTGTGATGCCGCGTTGAGCGTGCCATTCAGGCTGCGGTTGTTGTAGGCGGCCAGGGCCAACGCCGTATTGGCGTTCAGCGCGGCGGAGGAAAGCCCCTCCAGTCCGGAGGAACTCAGGCTGGAGAGCAGGCTCGATATCGAAGGGGCATCCAGGCCGCCGGCGCGGGTGGAGGTGCCCGCCAGGCTTTTGAGCGCCGTCGATCCCGTTCCATTGGCGGTGGCAGTGGCGTAGATCCCGCTCACCAGGGGGCCCAGCGCGCCGCTCATGCCGGCCAAGGCCGAAAGGGAATCCGTGGATCCGTAAGGGCCGCTGGAGGAGGTGATGCCGCTGTAGGCGGAAGCCAGGGTCTGAAGCACGGCCGCGTTGGTGGCGCTGAGGGTTGACGATGAGGATGTCGCAGAAGATGCCGAACCCGTCGCGCTGGCGAGGGCCGATGGGTAGCAGTAAAGGCTTAGGGCGCTGGCTGCTGTGATATCCATCAGCAGGATCCTCAGACGCCTATTTATCGGCAGGATGAGGCGTTTGCTTGACCGGACCGCCGGCCTTGGGGCCCAGGATTCGGGCGAGCATGGAGCGCAGGCCATTCGCGGTGTAGGGCTTTTGAATGAACTCTGCCAGGGAGGCGTCGTTGAGGGACGCATCCAGATCGGCCCGGGGGAAGCCGCTGGCCACGATGACGGGCACCGTGTTGCCCTGGCGGATGAGTTCCTTGAGCACCTGGGCACCATCCATGCGCGGCATCACCACATCCAGCAGGATGCAGGCCAGGTCTTCGCGGTGGATCTGGTACAGCGCCAGGGCTTCGAGGCCATCCCGCGCGGTGACCACGCTGAACCCCATGCGCTCCAGGGCCTCCGCGCCGACCTCTCGCAGGATGGGTTCATCATCCGCAAGCAGGATCAGACCCTCGCCCTTCCAGGCCTCCCGGATGGGGGGCGCAGCCACCGGGGCAGGGATGCATTCCGGGTGGGCCGGGAAGTACAGGGTTGCCACTGTTCCCACACCCTTGATGCTGCGCAGGTGTGCCGCGCCGCCGTGGGACTTGGCGATGCCCCGGACGGCGGCGAGTCCAAGGCCGCGGCCCGTGAACTTGGTGGTGAAGAATGGTTCGAAGACCCGGCGCAGCACGTCTGCGCTCATGCCGCAGCCTGTATCCGTCACCTCGATGATCGCGTATTCGCCGGGAGCTAGGTCCAGGCCCTCGTTTTCACGGGCCTCGGATCGTTTCACGTAGGCGGTGCGAATGGTGACGATGCCGCCATGGCCTTCCATCGCTTCAGAGGCGTTCAAGGCGAGATTGACGACGGCCTGGCGGATCTGGGAGGCGTCCCCGAGGATGGGCGGCAGCCCTTCCGCCAACCGCAGCTCCAGGCGGCTCCGGTGCCCCACGGACAGCTCCAGCATGCGGAGCCCTTCCCGCAGGGCCTCGTTGAGGGCCACGGGGCGCAGCATGAATGGGCCCTGGCCCGAGAAAGCCTGCATCTCTCGGCATAGGCCCGCCGCGGATTCGCAGGTTTCCATGGCCCGGACGAGTCGGCGCATGGTGGGATGGGGGGCCCCGAGATCCTGGGCCGCCAGTTCCAGCTCGCCCAGGATGATGCCCAGTAGGTTATTGAAGTCGTGGGCGATGCCTCCGGCCAGCAGGCCCAGGCTTTCCAGCCGCTGGGTCTCCTGGACTCTTTCCTCCAGAAGTTGGCGCTCCTTTTCTGCCTTGATGCGGCGCGTGATATCGGTCTTGGTGCCGCGGAATCCCCGCAGGCGGCCGTTGTCATCGAAGAGCGGAACCCCTCGCATCTCCAGCACCACCCGGCGTCCATCGCGGTGGATCATCGCGCCGATGAAGCCTGTGAAGGGCTTGCGTCTTGATCGCACATCGCTGATGGCCCGCCCCAGCCGTTCCTGGTCCTCCGGGGGAACGAGATCCAGGGGGCGCAGGTGGCCGATCACTTCCTCCGGGCGGTAGCCTAGGAGCTTTTCCACCACGGAATTGGAGTAGGTGTAGCGGCCCTCCGCGTCGACCCCCCCGCGAATGGCGTCCGCCGCGATCAACCTCCCAGATCCACTCTCCGGTGTTCTCCGCCACATGCTGGAAGCGCGCCTCATCGGCGTCCTCTCCTTCGGGACGCATGCCATTCCGCAACGATGCGGAGGCCTGGGCGTCGTTCTGGGATGGGTCGTTGGACACGATGGACTCGAGAGGGTCCACCAGTTTCCTCTTGTCGCGCCAGATATCCAATGGGGAATTTTGGATGAGTTAAACGTCTTCGCGCCCCAGGCGCACCACGCGTCGGCAGCGGCCTGCCAAGGCCGGGTTATGGGTGACCAGCAGCGTCGTGGGGCGCAACTCTTCGTGCAGGCGCAGCAGGACCGCGAAGACTTCCTCGGCCGTGGCAGGGTCCAGGTTGCCGGTGGGTTCGTCCAGCAGCCAAAGGCTGGGGCGGCGCACCAGCGCGCGGGCGAGCCCCACCCGGGCCGCCTGTCCGCCCGAAAGGGTCGAGGGCAGGCGTTCCTCCAAGCCGGCTAGCCCCACGAGCGCCAGGAGTTCTCGCGCGCGGGCATCGCTATCGGGTTCCAGGGTTCCCGCGATGCGAAGGGGCATCGTCAGGTTCTCCAGGACCGTGAATTCGGGCAGCAGGTGGGGTTGCTGGAAGGCCAGGCCCACATGGCGACGCCGGTACAGCGCCCCCGCCTCGGGATCGCCCTGGGGCACGGGTTCGCCGCCGACGCGGATCTCGCCGCCTTCCCAGTGATCCAGCGCCGCCACGCAGTTCAGCAGGGTCGTCTTGCCCACGCCTGAGACGCCCACGATGGCGCACAGGGTGCCCGCCTCCAGCTCTAGCGAATAGCCGTCGAAGACGGGATGCTCGGAACCCGCATAGGTCTTGTGGAGGGCATTGATGGACAGTGACTGTCCGATCCAACTCGCGTTCATCGGATGCGATCCACAAGCTTCCAGTAGAGCTCGAATGTGCCAAGGGCGTCTCCCAGCGCGGTGTGGCGCTGGTCCTCGGGGATCTGGATGCCGAAGTGGTCGAAGAGCGCATCAGAGCTCAGGCTTTCGCAGTCCAGCTTTCCGGCGTCGCGCAGGGCGGACGCGATGCTGTGCGTGTCCACCAGGCGGTGACTGAAGCGGGGCTCCAGCGCGCGGCCCTGTTCCGCGAAGTACGCTCCCAGGAAATCGCGGTCGAAGGCGACGTTGTGCCCCACCAGCGTGATGGGCTCCTTGATGCAGGGGAAATACTGCTGGAGGAAGACATCGAGCACCGCCAGGGCTTCCGCGCCGTCCAGGGCGGCGGCGTCGTGCCTGGCGATATCGATGCGGTTCACGCGCATGCCGCCGCCGCTCAGCACGTAGTTGTCGTGCCGGATCAGGATTTCCAGGCTGTGGCGGACCTTGCCTTCGTCTCCCACCACCAGGCCCATGGAAAGCAGGCTATGCCGTCCGGGGTCGATGCCGCCGGTCTCGGTGTCGATGAATAGAAACGGGTGCTTCAGGGGCTTGATGGGGATGGCCATGGTTCTCCTCATTCCGCCCGCAGCGCGTCCACGGGGTCCAGGCGGGAAGCGCGGCGCGCGGGATAGCGCGAAGCCCACCAGGAGACGAGCAGCGGGAAAACAGCAACGATCAGCAGATCCCAGATGCTGAGCCGGAAAGGCACATAGGTGATGAAGTCGTAGACCGCGCTGGGCAGCTTCACCAGCCGGTAGTGATCGGCGATCAGACAGAACGGCACACTGATGCCCAGTCCCCAGGCGGTGCCGACGGCGCCGATGCGCAGGCCCTGGAGTTCGAACAGTCGCTGCACCTGCTTGGGGGTGGCGCCCAGGGCCAGCAGGGCGCCGAGATCCCGGCGCTTTTCGGTCACCAGCAGCACGAGGCTGGCCACGATGTTGAAGGCCGCGACCATCACGATGAGGCTGAGCACCGCGCCGAAGATCCATTTCTGCACCGTCAGCGCCGCGAACAGCGGCTTGTTGATATCCCGCAGATCCGTTGCGGCGAAGGGGCCGCGGTTCAGGTTACGGGCCGCATCGGGTCCGTTCAGGGTCCTGAGCACGGCGGCTTTCACGCCGTCGATGGCGTCCACGCCCTTGGCGCGCACCTCGATGAAACTGGCCTGGTCGGTGCCCGCCAGGTTCTTGGCGTCGTCCAGATGAATGAAGGCCCAGTGCTTGTCGTATTCGCTGATGTGGCTTTCGAAGACGCCGGCGATCTTGAACGCCATCATGCGCGGCTGAAGGCCCGAGAGGCCCAGGTCGAGGCGCATGAAGGCGATGGCCACGTCGTCGCCCAGGCGCAGATCCAGCGCCCGCTGAAGTTCGGATCCGATGAGGATCTCGCCTGGCTTCAAGGCGTCCACCGGCGAAGGCTTGAGGCTATCGAAGATGGAGGAGGTGCTGTGCGCCGTGGCGGGATCCACGGCCTTCACCTGCACGCCTTCGGGGGGCGCATCGCTCCGATTAGGGCGCAGCAGGCCCTGCTCCAGGCGCGTGGGGCTGGCGCCCATCACGCCGGGGATGGCACGGACGCGGGCCAGCGTCGCGTCGGTGTCCGGGATATCCGAGAACACATTCACCACGTTGAAATGGGCCGTGGCGGAAAACAGATTGGTCTGGATCTCCTGAAGGAACCCGTTCATGAGCGCGAGCGTGACCACCAGCGCGAAGACCCCCAGGGCGATGCCCCAGCGGGCGAAGCCCACCATCACTCGCACGAAGGCGCCCTTCTTGCGCGTGCTCAGGTAGCGCTGCGCCACGAAGGCTTCGAAGTGGCGCATGGGATTCCGGGCAGAGGGTCGCATATCAATGATCATGGTCGTGCATGAGCCTGACGAGAAGCCGGTCCACCAACTCCCAGACCTCCACGAGCGCCGCCAGCAGCATGGCTGCGGCGAGCCCCAGCAGGATGCCCCGGCCCCAGGCCCCCGTGAGGAAGCGCGCTACCGAAGGCCAGTTCCAGAGGGCGTCCGGAAGGCGCACGCGATTGGTCAAGGCCAGCGAGCCCAGGAGCATTCCGCCCCAGAGCAGATAGAAGAATCGACAGGACCGGATGAGGGTGTCCCAAAAAAAAGAGTAGGGGCGTGGCGAGGCCATGCCCCAGGTTAACCCGTTCTGGGGCCCGGAATGCAGGGGTTAGGGCAGCAGCAGGTGGAACCGCGTGCCGCTTTCGGAGGTCGAGGTGAAGCCGACTTCGCCGGACAGGACGTTTTCGCCCATGAATTTCATGAAATACGTGCCCATTCCCCGCCCCCTTTGCCCCTTGGTGGAGAAGGACTGCTGGAAGATCCTGGGTCGGACCCCCTCGGGGATGACGCCCGGATTGTGAACGAAAAAGGCGGGGCGACCGTCCTTGTGCTCGAACCAGACCTTCACCATCTCGTCGGGAGGCGTTGCCTCCAGCGCGTTGATGATCATGTTGCCGATCACCCGCTGCACCATGAAGGCGTCGGTGCGAATCTCCTGCCCGGGTTGGGCGCTGAACGAGATCCGATGATCCATCGCGCAGGGCAGGCGGGAGATGGCATGCTCCATGGCGTCAAAGAGACCTTGAACCGGCACCATCTCCATGCGGCAGGCCAAGCGGCCCTCTTCGGCGTGGAGCAGGAGCTGCTGCTGGGTGACCTGCTCCTTCAGCATGGAGGCCAGGCGATGGATTCGATCACGGGCGGTGTCGATATCCGCGGTGGATTCCAGGAGTTTTTCCGACCATCCGAAAAGCCCTTGCGCCAAGTTGCCCAGCTCATGAAGGAATAGCCCTTCCAGGTGCCGCAGGCGCTTGGTGGCGCTGATGTCCTGCAGCACAGCCAGCGTGTAGCGCTTGCCATCGAGCCTCATCGGCGTGGCGCGCAGCCGGAAATCGCCCGGTTTCCACTGGCCGGATTCGTAGCGATCCAGATGGCATTCCCGCGAGATGGGCTCGTCCAGCGCCTGGGAGGCCAGCACGGCGAGCACGGCGCCACAGCGGGCGCAGGCCTTGGATGTCCCGCAGCCGTCGGGCCCTTCGGCGACATGGACGCACCCCATGGCCTCTCCCACCCTCAGACCGTGGAGACTCGAGGCTTCGGTGGCGTCCAGGGTGTCCAGCAGACCCTGGTTGGTGCTCAGGATCTGGCGCTGTTCGTTGAGGATGACTGCCGAGCAATCGACCAGTTCGAGCGCCAGGTGCATCACCGGGTTGCGCAAGCAGAAGGCGATGTCCTGCTGGAGTTCTTCCGGGGATGAGCGCCCTGAGGGTGCGTAATAGCTGTCCGAATCGGGTGGAAGCTGGGAGGAATTCACACGACCTCCGGGAGGTCCCAGGACGGGTGTTGCGCCCGGACCTTTGGGCACGTTCTGTCCTATCGTCGCGTTGGGTCCAGAAGGCGATTTTTGGTCGGGTCCGATATGCTCAATCCATGCAAGAACGCTTGATCCTGCTCACCAACGATGACGGCCTGTGGTCGCCGGGCCTGGCCGCGCTTGCGCGCGTGGCGTCCCGCTTCGGGCGGGTGGTGACGGTCGCGCCGGATCGCAATCGTTCCGCCATCTCGTCCGCTCTCAGCCTGCACAACATCCTGCGCCTGCAAGAACTGGACGGAGAGCGCTACGCCTGCGACGGGACGCCCGTGGACTGTGTGCTCGTCGGCACGCGCAATCTGCTGGATCGGCGTCCCGACTGGGTGCTTTCGGGCATCAACACGGGGTTCAATC
>DAOPYE010000102.1:0-8669 GCA_035352715.1 Holophaga sp.
GGCGAGGCCCACGCGCCGAACTTCGTCCTTGAACAGCTCGCGCAGGGGCTCCACCAGCTTGAGCTTCATGAACTCGGGCAGGCCGCCCACGTTGTGATGGCTCTTCACCAGCACGGCACCACCGATGCCGCTGGATTCAATGACATCGGGGTACAGCGTGCCCTGGGCCAGGAAATCCGCATGGACATCCAGGGCCTCGCGTTCGAAGACATCGATGAAGGTTTTGCCGATGATCTTGCGCTTCTGCTCGGGGTCGCTGGTGCCATCCAGGGCGGTGAGAAACTCGACGGAGGCATCCACCCAGCGGATGTTGATATCGAATGGGCCGAATGCCTCCTGCACATGGCGCATCTCATCCTTGCGCATGACGCCCGTATCCACGAACACGCATGTGAGCTGCTTGCCGATGGCCTTGTGCAACAGCAGGGCGGCCACGCTGGAATCCACGCCGCCCGAAAGGCCCAGGACAACGCGGCCATCGCCCACCTGCTGACGGATGTGCTCGACCTTCTCTTCGATGAAGTGGCCAGCGTTCCAATCCAGCTTCATGCCGCAGACATGGAGGAAGTTCACCAGCAGGGTGTTGCCGTGGACGGTGTGCGTGACCTCGGGATGGAACTGGATGCCGAAGCGCCGCAAGGCCCGATCCTCCATGGCCGCCACGGGAACGCCAGGGGTATGGGCGCTGATGGTGAACCCCTTGGGGGCCTTCTCCACATGATCGCCATGGCTCATCCAGACGAGCTGTTCCTTGTCGAGGCCCTGGAAGAGGATGCTGTCGCCGTCCGTGACCTGGATGTCGGCCTTGCCGTATTCGCGCTTGGTGGCGCGGTGGATCTGGCCGCCGAAATCGCGCGCCATGAGCTGCATGCCGTAACAGACGCCCAGCACAGGGACGCCCAGCTCGAAGATGGCGGGGTCCACGCCAGGCGCGCCCGGTTCCAGCACTGAGTTCGGTCCGCCCGACAGGATCACGCCTCGCAGATCATCGCCGCCAATCTCGC
The DNA here is from genome assembly GCA_035352715.1 of Holophaga sp. Taxonomy (GTDB): domain Bacteria; phylum Acidobacteriota; class Holophagae; order Holophagales; family Holophagaceae; genus DAOPYE01. The sequence goes on from DAOPYE010000102.1 coordinate 1,005, forward strand.
GCGCCGTCGCATTGGATCCATAGACCAGGCCAAAGGCGCCAAGCTCGCGCAGCCTGCGCGTGATGAGGCGGGTGTACTGGCTGCCGTAATCCAGAATGGCGATGCGCTCGTGATGCATGTTCTGTCCCTTTGAACCAATTCGTGAGGATTTCGTGAATGACTGCGATCGCTGCCAGATCGTTTGGGGTTCTCTTGGAGTCACGTCAGGAGACTGAACAACCCGCAGATCCCACCCTGAGTTTCGCATCTCTGCTGCGCTTTTGCCTCCAGAGATGATGCTGCCGCTTGGACGAGAAGGCCCTCGCAGACCCTCCGCGCAAGGGGGATGCGGCAACAGAAACTCCGTGCGGCTGATGGCTTTCTAGCCCCCGGGCAGAGTCAAAATCCTAACCTACGCCCAGGCATCAGAGAAGGCCGTGGATGAGGCTCGTCGCTTTGATTTGGGGTGCTTTCTTGTCGCCCTCTCGGAACTGCGAACCAAAGGTGTTGTTGAAGCCCTGGCAAAAGCGGCAGAATCCATGAACATCGGATCCACCGATCTTTCCATGGGACTGCGCCTTGCATTGTTTCAAGCAATCCAAAGAGCTGCTCGACATGATCAAGTTCGAGCACACCGTTTTTGCGCTGCCATTCGCGTTTCTAGGGGCTTTTGCGGCGGCGGATGGAACGATTCCGGCCCGGTGGACGCTGTTCTGGATTCTGCTGGCGATGGTGGGGGCGCGAACGGCGGCGATGACGTTCAACCGACTGGTGGACGCCGATGTGGATGCGCAGAACCCCCGCACGCAAAACCGGGCTCTGCCCGCGGGGCGGGTGAGCCATGGGGCTGCTTGGGGCCTGTTGGGCATGGCCTGCGCGCTGCTCGGGTTTGCGGCGGGGATGCTGGGGCCTCTGCCCTGGAAGTTGGCGCCCCTGGCACTGTTCATCATCCTGGGCTATTCGCTTTGCAAGCGATTCACGAGCTGGTCGCATGTGGTGCTGGGGATCTCGCTAGCGGGGGCGCCGCTGGGGGCCTGGATCGCCGTGGCGGGGCGCATCGACGCCGCGGCGTGGTTCCTGGCCTTCGGCGTCATGGCTTGGACCGCAGGCTTTGATATTCTCTACGCCCTCCATGATCGGGAGTTCGATCAAGCGGCGGGGCTGCGATCCATTCCGGCGCGCCTGGGGGTGCGGAACGCGCTTTGGCTTTCCCGCCTGTTGCACCTGTTGGCCCTCGTTTGCTGGGCTCTCTTTGAACGACGCATGCAATCGCACTTCTTTCCTTGGCTGGCGTGGCTGGCGGTCGCCGTGATTCTCGTCCGGGAGCAATGGGTCATGCGCGAGGGCAAGCTGGAGCATCTGGATCATGCGTTCTTCACGCTGAACAGCCTGGTTGGGCTTTTTTTCCTGGTCGGACATGGATGCGAATGGTTGTTGACGGCAACCCTGGCCTGATGGGTTAGGAAAAAGGCATCGACATCGGGGATCTTCCAACGTAGGCTTGATGAAATGTCCACCAAGTCAACTGCCCGCCGCGCCTTGCGGCTGAGTCGTCCGGATACCGAGCAGTTCTTCGGAGTCATGCTGGTGTTCAGCCGCCGCACGTTCAGCTGGACGCTGACGCGCAAGACGCTGCTTTGGACCCTGGGGCTGGTGCTTGGCTTTTCCGGGCTGGCGATGATGGGATCCGCCTACGGATTCTGGGCCACGAAAAAGCTGATGAGCTTCTCGCAGCTTCAGCGCGAGACTCGCACCCAGCAGCTGCAGCTGCGCCAGGCCTTGGATCAAGCCGGCCAGTTGCAGGACGAATTGGGGCGGCTGACGCAACAGATGAACGATCTCGGCCAGGTTCTGGATAACAAGAGCGCCAGTCCGTCTCTTCCTCCGCCTCCTGGAACCCAGCCTGCGCCCGTTCCGGCGCCTCATGGTGGCGCGCCTGCCGGCGGCGGAAGCCATCGGGTGATGCAGCTGCGCACGGATCTCGAACGCTCCAGCGCTCAGGCCAAGCTCATCCGCGCCAGGATGGAACCCATCATCGAACGGTGGAACCATACACCCTCCATCTGGCCGACGGCTGGCTATCTCAGCTCGGGCTTCGGGCTCCGCATCAGCCCTTTCTCGCGCAGGAACGAGGCGGATGACGGTCTATTGGGCTATCACACTGGCTTCGATATCTCGAACACTGAAGGAACCCCCATCCAGGCCACGGCGGATGGTACTGTGGAATTCGCCGGGTGGTACGAACGCTACGGCAATGCGGTCATCCTGAAGCACGGCTCGGAGGTGGGTACCCTGTATGCTCACATGTCACGGGTCGATGTTCGACCGGGACAACGGGTCAGCCGAGGCGATATTCTTGGGGCCATGGGCCGAACAGGCGCTGCGACAGGGGTACACCTTCACTACGAGGTGCGCGTAAACGGACGTCCGGTCAACCCTCAGCCATACATGCGTCTTCAGCGACAATGGTTATCGACCCTCAAAAGATAGGGCACGCTATGTTCAACAACACTTCCACACCCGCAACGAGTCATGGTGCCGGAAAGAAGCGCCCGGAACCCGTTCAGGCGATCCACACCCTGCTGGGCACGGATACCTTGTGGAAGGGAGAGATCCACAGTGGGCCCAACAGCCTGCGGATCGAGGGCACGGTTGAGGGCACCATCCACAGTGAGGGAGAGGTTACGGTGGCGCCCACGGGCTTCATCAAAGGCACCATCCACGCCAAGCACCTCATCGTGACCGGCAAGGTGGAAGGCATCTTCAAGATCTCGGAGTGCCTGGAAATCCACGGTACCGGCTGGGTCGAGGGCGAGGTCGAGGTGGGATCGCTCGTCGTGGATGAAGGCGGCACGCTGCTGGGCAGCTGCACCCGGCGCGGTGTCACGAGCAGCAAGGCCAAGGAGAAAGAGGCTACGGCCCCCGCGAAGCTGGCGAAAGCGGAAGAGCGGTTTCACGACCGGTCCGTACTGCCCGGCGTGACCCCTGCGGCCCAGGAGTTCGGCCACACGAAGTCCTGACGTCCATCAGCGGAAAGATGAACGCGAAAAGGCCTCCAGAATGGAGGCCTTTTCGATGGGCAAGGACGTTGTGGCTCAGCGCTTGGCGCCCGCCAGGTTGGCCCCATCCAGCTGCGCGGACTGCAGGTTGGTCTCGCGAAGATCCGCGCCACCCATGTTGGCGCCGCTGAGCTTGGCACTTCCCAGGTTCGCGCGCGAAAGGTTGGCGCCCGTGAGATTGGCCCAGACCATGTTGGCGCCGCTGAGATTGGCCCCGGCAAGGTTGGCGCCTTCCAGGGAGGCGTCGATGAGGTTGGTCGAGCGCATGTAGGCGCGGGTGAGATTCACGCCGCCCAGGCGCGTGCCGCTAAGGTTCGCGCCATCCAGGTAGGTGTCGCGCAGAATGGTTTCCCGAAGATCCGCGCCGCACAGATTGGCCCCATCCAGATTGGCTTCGGTGAAGTTCGCGCCCGCGAGGTTGGCTTCGCGCAGATCTACGCCGCGCAGATCGGCCCACACAAGGCTCGTGTTCGAGAGGTCCGCGCCGCGCAGATTCGCTTCGTTGAGGTTGGCCTGATAGAAGTCAGCCTTGGCAAGATTGGCCCCGGCCAGATTGGCTTCGCTGAGGTTCGTGCGGTATTCGCCCCAGGATTCCGTCGGCAGGGAAGCGAGCTTGATCCCTTCCAGGTTGGCCTTCTGGAGATTGGCCCCGAACAGGCTGGCGCCGCTGAAATCGGCATCCTGGAGATCCGATCCGCTCAGATCGCTCTGGTTCAGATTGGCTCCGATTGCCCTGGCGCCCCTCAAGACCACGCCCGCGAGTTTCGCCCGGGTCAGGTTGGCGTTCTCAAGCACGGCCCGATTGAGGTCCGCACCCTCCAGGTTGACGCCATTGAGATCCACGTCGCTGAGGTTGACGGCCACCAGGATGGCGTTCTCCAGGCTGGCACCGGTCAGATGCGCGCCAGTGAGGTTCGCGCCGTTCAGGTTGCAGCTGAGAATCACGCCCGAGAGATCGGCGCCGCTCAGGTCGGCCTTGCTGAGATCCGTGCCGCACAGATTGGCGGTGCGCAGATCGACGCCGTTGAGGACCGCGCCGCTCAGGTTTGCGCCTCCGAGCATCGTTCCCGAGAAGTTCGCCTGCTTGAAGATGGCACCGCTCAGGTTGGCCCCGTCCAGCTTGGCGCTGGAGAGATCTGCCTGGCTCAGGTCCGCCCCGCGGAGGTTCTTCTCGCTCAGGTCGACACCTTGAAGATCCGCACCGACCAGGATGGTTCCGGCCAGCACAGCGCCATCCAGGATCGCGCCATTGAGGCTGGTGCCGCTCAGGTTCGCATCGCTGAGATCCGCGCCGCTCAGGTTGATTTCCCGCAGATCGGCTTTCGAGAGATTGGCGTGCTGAAGGTTGGCGCTGGCCATAAGCGCGCCGCTGAGTCGTGCGCCACTGAGGTTCGCGCCCGTCAGCATGGCCGCACTGAGGATCGTGCCATTCAGATCGGCGCCATGCATGTCCGCGCCGCTGAGGTTCGCGCCTTCCAGGTTGGCCTGCTGCAACACGGCCCCGCCCAGATCGGCGTTGCTGAGGTTCGTCAGGCTGAGATCCATCCCGCGCAGGTTGGTTCCGTTCAAGCCGGCACCGCTCAGGTTCGCGCCGGCAAAATTGGGAATATCGTTCGTTTCGTAATTCAGGATGTCGAGGAAGCGCAGATCCGCGCCCACGAGGTTGGCGCCCGCGAGATTGGTTCCGCGAAGATTGGCCCGGCTCAGATCCGCGGTCTCCAGATTCGCGCCATTCAGATTGGCCCAGTGAAGATCCGCCTGAGCCAGCTTGGCGCTGCGGAGATTGGCTTCGTTGATGGATGCGCCGCCCAGATTGGCGGAGGCGAGCAAGGCGCCTTCCAGGTTCGCGCCGATCAGCGAAGCGCCGACGAGGTTCGCCTGGCTCAGATCGGCCCCGGAGAGATCAGCCCCATCGAGAATCGTTTGATGAAGATCCGCCCCCTGGAGGTTCGCCTGACGCAGATCCTTGCCCCGCAGATCCACGCCACTGAAGTTCACGCCAGCCAACACCGCGCCGCTCAATACGGCGCCTTTCAGGTTCGGCAGCGTCGCCTGGTCATACTGCAGGATGTCGAAATAGCTCAAATCCGCATGGGCGAGATTGACGCCGTTCAGGTTTGCGCCTTTCAGCTCAGCGCGGCTGAGATTGGCGCCCTCAAGATCCGCATTTTCCAGCGTCGCGAGACGAAGATCGGCACCCGAGAGGTTCGCCGAACGCAGGGCGCATCCGCTGAGGATCGAGCCCGCAAGGTTGGCCCCGGAGAGGTCCGCGTCCGAGAAGTCGAAGCCCTTGAGATCCAGACCGCTCAGGTCCGTCCGTTGGAAGTTTTTCCCTGATTTCAGGATGAAAATGACTTCCTTGCGCGTCAATTCGCTCATGGAACTTCCTTTATGTGCCAGGCCCTGAGACCTGCCTTCAACCGTTCGCTACCAGATGGTTTCGACCAAGTTATGATCCGATCGAGTGTAGCCCCTTGCTCCGCACCCCATCAACAGGATTTGCTGCGACCTTGCAGCCCTTTTCCCGAGCCTCCTGGCAGGGAAGGGTGCGATCGAACGCCTTTGCTCAAGTCTTGCTGGAATCCCGCTGGATGCGGCTTTAATTCATTCCGTCGTTCGGTGATCGGTAAAATCCGATGCGATTCGAATTTGAAGGCGGCCAACGGTAGCATGGGATCTGGAACGAGAACTCATGCCCCTGTGCTTTGATCTGGATGGAACCCTTGGATCTTTTGGAGGAGGCTATGCGCTGCTGCGCCAAGCCCTGGGGAGCCTTTGGGGGCAGGAACCCACCGTCGAAGATCTGATGTCCTGCAAGGGCAGTACGGATTGGGAGATCGTGGACGAGCTGCACCGGCGCATCCTGGGGACGCCGCTCGCGGAAGATGATTACGAACGCTACGACCGCGCCTGCCTCGCACTGTTCCAGGCTGCTTTTTATCCGGGCGGACGTCAGCCGGTGGTCTTTCAGGGCATTATCTCGGGCATGACCCACCTGCTGGACAAGGGGCATCGCCTCCAGCTCGTCTCCGGAAACACGCCGGGGGTGCTGGAATTCAAGGCGAAAGCCCTGGGCCTGGATCCCCGAGTCCGGCTTCTGGGAAGCCTTCCTCATCTGGATCGCGCGAGCCTCATTCTCAGGGCGCTGGAAGATGGTCCGGGGCCGCACCTATACGTGGGGGATCGCCCCCACGACCACGCGGCGGCCATGGCCGCGGGCCTGCCATTCCTGGGCGTGGGGGACGCGGTGCCTGGCGATCATCCGATCCTGAGCGTCGATGCCGAAGCGGAGCACCTGGTCCAGGCCGTGGAAGCCCTGCTGGCGGATCAATCCACCGTGAAGGAAGCCAGGAATGCCTGAGCCTTTCCGCCCTGGTCCCAGTCCCTGTCGCGCCCGGAGGTGGCCTGGGCGCGATAGATGCGCCCGCGGCGGGTGATCACGACGCCGCCGGTGCGAGCGGAGGCTACCCGTGCCCGGTAGCTGAAGCCGGGCCCCTGCTCCGAGGGCAGGGAGGCGATATCCAGAGCCCCCAGGCGGAAGGTCAGAAAGCGCTGGAAGGTGTCCAGGATTTCCTGGGGGGTGGTACCGCCTTGGTTGCCCGTGGGAAGGTTTCCCACCTGAACGAAATAGCTCTCAACCATGTTTCCGAAGGAGGTGCACTCGGTGCTGAACCATTCCATGTCGCCATAGGGCGTGGGTTCTGTGAATCGGTTCCTGCGAGCTTCTTCCGGGAATACGGCGTTGAAGCCGGCGGCGGTGTCATGGAACGGCGTGGGGCGTCGTTCTTCGCAGCCTATTCCCGTCAGTGACAGTACGGAAACCAGTAGGAGCGAAGCGTTCCATCTCATGCGAATTGTCTCCTTACGGCCGCAAGCACCTCCTTGACGCGGCAGGGCTTGGAGAGGAAGTCCACGAACGGATCCTCCCCGATGGCGGCCATCGCCTCCCGCTGGCTGTATCCGCTCATGAGGACCACCGGCTTGCGGGGGTCCAGTTTGCGGATTTCAGCCAATACTTCGCCGCCTCCCATGCGCGGCATGGTCAGATCCAGCAACACCGCGGAGATCGAACTGCGATGGCGCACGTAGGCTCCGAACCCGTCCACGCCGTCGGCGGCTTCGATCACCTTGAAACCGCTCGCCTCTAGGCATTCCTTGAGCACGACGCGAATCGTGGCTTCGTCATCCACGAGAAGCACCACCTGCTGTCCTCCCGCGATGGGCGTGCCTTCGTCATCGGGGTCGGGCATGGCTTCCTTCTCGGCGACGGGGAAATACAGCGTGCACTCAGAACCGGTTTCCGGACTGGTCTTCACCAGCAAGGCGCCGTGATGTTCGGATGCGATCCCCTTTACAGTCAGCAGGCCGAGTCCGCGGCCAGGGTGTTTGCTCCTGAAGCAGGGATCGGCGACGCCGCTCAGGGTTTCCTCTCCCATGCCCAGGCCCGAATCCTTCACCCTGAGATAGACGAAATCCCCCGAGAGTCCCTCCAGTGAGGGATCCCCGTCGCCGGCTAGGTGGCATGCGCCCGTCTGCACGATGACCTCGCCTTTGCCCGCGCCCAGGGATTCTGAGGCGTTGACAACGAGATGCAGCAGCGCATAGCGGGCCTGGTTTGGATCGAGGT
>DAOPYE010000103.1:0-8406 GCA_035352715.1 Holophaga sp.
GAGCTATCAAAGGTTCGGGATTCGCTTACCGCCTCGACAAAGATCTCGACTCCATCCGGTATATCCGAGAACGAATAGGCCCCATCCGCATCGGTATGGGTGACAAGATCGCGCGCATAGCCCTGACTGTCCTTCATGGTCGACACCCAAGTGGCATAGACCGTCCCATCCAGCGCCGTCTCTTCCTGTTTGTAGAAGGCGCGAACCAGGATGCCCCGAACCGGAAGCGCTGTCGTCAGGCTGGCCGACAGCCCTGTCGGAACCCCCGTGGTCGCGTCAGCAAGCAGCGCCGGCTTTGAGTAGGTGACCTTTCCCGAAAGAGTATGGGCCACGGTGCTCGCGGTGCTGTCCTTTGAGCTTTTGTGGCACCCCATGACCAGGGGAGCCAGAACAGCCATGGCAACCGCCAGGACGCCGGTACGCCATCGAAAAAGAGGGAAGGCCATCATTTACCTCGAAAAACCGCCAAAAGCCCAAGCCTAGCACACCGGGACCGCCTTGGCTCGCGTGAACCGGCACAGGGAGAGTGCGCCTTCGGGCTTATGGGTTCAACGAAAGAATCAGCGGCGGCGCAGCTGGGTCGAAGCCGCGTTATTGAAGGCCATCATCTCCGCCGGAATCTCCTCGACATCATTGAGGAACGGGATGGGATTATGGCGCAGGCCCTGCTGGATCAGCTCGAAATGAAGATGGGGACCCGTCGCATTCCCGGTTCGTCCCACCTCGGCGATCTTCTGGCCCCGGCGAACGAGATCGCCTTCCCGCGCGATGTTCAGGACATGGTGCGCATACAGCGTCTGAACGCCGTTTCCGTGATCCACGATGATGTAGTTGCCGTAGGCCTTGTGGCGTCCCGAAACCAGGACCTTGCCATCCAGGGCGGCGTAGACGTCCGTACCGACCGGCGCGGTGAGATCCACACCCTTGTGGGTGCTGCGATAGCGCACCTTCACACGTTTGCGGACGGAAGCCTTCACGATGCGCGTGGAACGGCTGCGGATGCGAGGACCCCAGGCGGAGCTGACCGTTCGGGTTTCCACCGGCCAGAGCAGATCGATCTGGCTGGGGTCCACCGGATGGAAGCCCAGATCGGAGGCCTGTTGGGATTCATACTCGACGCCCGTTCCAGGGCGAAGGACGGGCACGAAGAGTGGAAGCGTGGTCGCCAAGCTGGAGCGCGAGCCTTCAGCCGCTGCATCCCGAGGCTCGGCGACAGGAGCCGCAGGAGCCTTTTTCATCACGTTTTCCGGCAGAACCCGCTCCAGGTGGAGCAGCGTGGCCGGGGCCTGGGCCGGAATGGCGGGCAGCGTGGCAACCGGCGCGAGAAGGACCACCGCCGGAGAAGCCGACACGTCATTCACCTCGGGGCGGGATTCCACCTCGGGCAGTGCGCGCGCGGCGCTTCGGACCTTCAGGATCGTTCCCTTGGCCAAGTGGGCGACGCGAACCTTGGGGTTCAGCTCCGCCAATTCGGAAACCGACATTCCATGGGCCTTGGCGATCTTGGTCGCGGTATCGCCCTTCTGGACCTTGTAGACGGATCCAGCAGTAACGGCCTTCGCGGACTTGCCGCCCTTGACCACCTTGGCGGCCTTCGCGGGCCTCGGCTTGGACTTCGAAGACTTAGGCCTTGCCTGAAGGGCTCCCGCGCAACCAATCAATACAAGCGATAAAACAATCCGGGAGAGTCGCATCTAAACTCCTCAGGCGAAAGGGAAGGGATCTTCGAAATTCTAAAAAGCCTCCTTGGGGCATGCCCCATGGCAGACAGAACCGGGTGAATGTCCGATCCTAGCCCGGGGATGTCCACAATTCAACTTTTATCGATTATTGCCTACCTCATTCCAGTCTTTTATTCCACATTCGACATGGCCATCAGAATCTCACGCAAGGAAGGCACATCCGGCGCGTAGGCCCGAGGCCCGAAGGGCAGCAGCGCCTCCTGGGCATAGAAGCCGTGCCCCACCGCCACGCTGGGGACACCGGCCGAACGCGCCATCTCCAGATCAAAGGGGGTGTCGCCGATCATCAGCGCCTCCTGCGGCTCCAGCCCGTGGGCGGAGAGGCAGAGCTCCAGGCTTTCGGGGTGGGGCTTGCCATGACTCACCTGATCGGGCGTGATCAGCGGGTCGAAGCAACCATCCCAGCCGAAGAGCGCCATCTGGCGCTTCAGGGGGATGGTCCGCTTGGAGGTCGCCACCGCCATCTTCTGCCCCCGGCCGCGCAGCTCGAGGATCAAGTCCGTCATGCCGGGAAAGGGCTGGATCAGATGCTCGTTGCTGCTCCAGTCAAAACTCCGATAGGCCTTCAGGACCTCGGCCTTATCCAGCCCCAGGGGACCAAATGTGCGATCCAGGCCCTCCTCGACGGGCAAGCCCACATATTTCAGCCATTCTTCCATCAGCCCGGGTCGATCCAGCAGGCCAAGGGCCTGGAGGCCGTGCCGCATTCCCGCCTCGATCAGCGGGCGGCTGTCCACCAGCGTTCCGTCGAAATCCCAGACGATCAGCTTCATGAAGGCTCCCCAAGGCCCCGGCGCTTGGTGCCGGTCGGCCACGCCAGTGTTCCATGGCTGGGGGCGGGCTTGTGTCATCCTGGTTAAACCTTCGCATTTCAGATCCGTAGCCGCGCATATCCGGAGGTCAACTTGATCGAGTTTCACCAACTGGAGGTCCGCTACGGCGCGACCGTGGCCCTGAACGGGGTGAGCCTGGAGCTGGGGGAAGGCGTCATCGGCCTTTTGGGCCCCAACGGATCCGGCAAATCCACGCTCCTCAAAACCCTGCTGGGCCTGCTGTCTCCCACCCACGGCCAGGGCTCCGTGCTGGGCTTGCGCCTGGGCGGCCCCGAATCGGCCCGCCTGCGCTCCCGCATCGGATACATGCCCGAATACGACGCCCTGATTGAAGACGCTTCCGCGTACGACCAGGTCGCCTTTTGGGGCGAGCTCTCGGGCCTTTCCGCGGAACAGGCCCGGGACCGGGCCCACGAGGTGCTCTACTTCGTCGGCCTGGATGAGGCCCGGTATCGCCATGTCTCCGGCTATTCCACCGGCATGCGCCAACGGGTGAAGCTGGCCCAGGCCCTGGTGCATTCACCGGAACTGGTCTTCCTGGACGAACCCACGAATGGTCTGGATCCCGATGGACGCAAGCGGATGCTGGATCTGGTGCTGCGAGTGCGAGGCGAGCTGGGCACCTCGGTCATCCTGGCCAGCCATTTGCTGGAAGACGTTGAACGCTGCGCCGATCAATTGGTGATCCTGGATAAGGGACGCATCAAGGCCTCCGGCAGCATGGAAGGCCTGAGAAAGATGCTGGCCCGACGCTACGAGCTGCGCTTTCTGGATGCCCTAGATGAAGCCCAGGAAGGGGCCCTGGCGGAACTGGGCCAGGTGCTGGAGGGACGCAACGGACTCTACGATGTGGAACTGACCGAAACGGACCCCAGCCTGCCCTTCCGCTGGGCCCAGGATCACGGCGCCGTGCTGGTCCAACTGACGCCCCGCCACGATCGGCTGGACGAGGTACTCGTCCGGGCCCTGAGCGGAGGTTTCGCCCCCGACGAGAAGGAGGCCTGACATGCCCATCTACGCCCCCAGCCTTCCTCCCCGGCCAACCATGAATGAGGGCCTTGCGCCCGCCCTGGTCCTGGCCCGTTTCGATTTCCGCCGATTGCGCCACCAGAAGATCGGCATGTTCTTCGGATTTGCCTATGCGGCCTCGCTGGGCTTCATGGCGATCTGGGTCTACGTCCGCTTCCTGCTCAAAACCAACAGCGCCTTGAATGGCCTGGACGCCCTCGCCAACCAGGTGCTGGTCCAGGGCCCAGCCTTCCAGGCCTCCCTCGTCACCCTGGGCGGATGGCTGACCACGCTGCTCTGGTTCCAGGTGGCCTTTGTCGGCGGCGGCGTCATCGCCCGGGATACGCTCTACCGCATCCGTCCCCTGATCTACGCCCACCCGGTCCGGCCCCGCGACTACCTGGCCGCCAAGGGCCTCTTCGCGGCGGGGCTGCCGTTCCTCATCCAGTTGCCCTTCATCCTTATCCCCTGGGGCATGTCGATGCTGATCGCCGGCGTCCACGGGCCCGTCTGGGCGACCGCGCCCCTGCGCCTGATCCCCGCCGCCCTGCTCGTCTCCCTGTTGATGGGCTCCATCACGCTGGGCGCGTCGAGCCTGGCCAGCACGCCCCGGGCGGGCTTCGGCTGGGTGCTGGGCATCGTGCTGGGCTTGAGCGCCCTCAGCACCATCGCGGAACACAGCCTGTCCCAGCCGGCGCTCGGCGCAATCAACCCGCTGGCGCTGAGCGCCGCCTGGCCGGATCTCCTGTGCGGAACCCCCGGGCCAGAGCTGGGCTGGATTCCCGCCTTGATCGGCACGGCCTTCCATGTGGTTTTCTGGACCTTCATCGCCGCCCGGCGCACCCAACCCAGCGAGGCCATCCTGTGAGCCCGGTCCTTTCTCTCGAACGCGCGTCCCTTCGCTACGGCGATATCCTGGGCCTTTCCCCCACCACCTTCGAGCTGCCCGATGGCGGCGGCATCACGGGCCTGCTGGGCCCCAACGGGGCGGGCAAGTCCACCTTGATCCAGCTCCTTTCGGGCCTGCTGCCCCCTTCCGGCGGCGAGGTGCTCGTCTTCGGGCAGGCGCCGTTCCGCAACCCCGCCGTGCTATCCCGCATCGGCTTCGTGCCGGAGGGCGATCGCTTCCCCGCAGGGCTGCGCGCGGACCGTTGGCTGAAGATGATGGGCGAACTCTCCGGGCTTTCCGAACCCGCCCTGTCGGAATCCATCGCCCGCGCCATCGCCACCGTGGGCATGGAAGCCCACGCCAGCAAGCCCTTCGCCCGGATGTCCAAGGGCATGCGGCAGAAGATCCGCTTGGCCCAGGCGCTGCTGCACGAACCACAGTTGCTGATCCTGGACGAACCCTTCAACGGCGTGGATCCCGCCAGCCGCCTGGAACTGATGGCCCTGCTGCGGGATCTCGCCGCACAGGGCCGCCGCATCCTGGTCTCCAGCCACATCCTGGGGGAAGTGGCGATGCTAACGGACCGCATCCTGCTGCTGTTCCGGGGCCGCCTGCTGGCCGAAGGCAGCGTTCCCGAAATTCGCGAGCTGTTGGATCGCCACCCCGTGGAGCTCCGGGTGGGCACGGAAGACGCTCAGGCCGTTGCGAGCTGGGCCGTGGCGCAAGAGGAACTGGTGGGCCTGCGCATGGAGGAGGGCGCGACCGTCCTGGCCGTGCGCAACCCTCGCACCTTCCTGCCCCGGCTCCAGACGGCGATGCTTTCCGGCCGTCTGCCCCTGCGCTCCCTGGAGCCGCTGGATCTGAATCTGGACGCCGTCTTCCGCTTCCTCACCAAAGACAATGCTTGAGGCCCTTCGATGGAAGAATCACGAATGAACCGTGCGCCATCTCCCCTTCGCACCATCTGCGCCCTGACGCGGGGCTACCTGCCCCGCGTGACCCAGGCCCGCGGCTGGGTGCTCGCCGCCCTGGCGCTCGCGCCCGTGGGGCTGGCCTTCGCCATCCATTTCACCACCTCGATCATCCATCACACTGAAGGGGTCTCGCCCCGCCTGGCTCTGGATCTCTTCCATGGCGTCCTGGTGCGCCTGATGCTGCCGGTCATGGCGCTGGTGGCAGCCCCGGCGGGCATTCGCGAGGATCTGGAGCAGCGGACCCTGCCCCTGATGCTGACGCGCCCCGCATCCGCCTGGGTACTGCCCTTCGGCAAGGGTGTCCTCTGGTTCGGCTGGGGCGCGCTGTGGCTGCTGGTTTCGAGCTTCGGCCTGCTGCTCCTGGGGGCGGAACCGCAAGAAGCCGCCTTCATGGCGCTGGCCGTGATCTCGGCTTTCTGGGCCATGCTCGCCTTCATGAGCCTGCTGGGACTGCAGTTCAAGCGCGGCACACTCTGGGGCGCGATCTTCCTGTTCATCTGGGATCCCCTGGTGCGCGTCATGCCCGGCAATCTGCAGCGAATCACCTTCCTGCACTACATCGAATCCATCGCGGGTTCCCGCGGCGCGGCCGTGTCCAAGGCCCAGTTCCTGGCGCAGGAGCAGATCTCGACCCCCTGGTGGATCGCCGCCCTGGCACTCTTCGCCTTCGGTGCGCTGTGCTGGGCGCTCTGTGGACGAAAGCTCCATGCGACACCCATCGGCCTTGCGGGTGCGGAAGCGGAGGGCTGAGCCGGTAGACTGGTTCTATGGCCGAAACCTGCACCCGCATCACCACGCCTTCCGGCGTTGAGATCCTGATCGAACCCCTGAGTCACGTCCGGAGCTGCTCCCTGGGCTTCTGGGTGCGGCGGGGCTCATGCCACGAACATCCCCAGGAAGAGGGGCTGGCCCATTTCATCGAGCACACCGTGTTCAAGGGAACGGCTGCCTTTCCGGATCCCGAGACCATGGCGGCGGCGACCGATCGCCTGGGCGGCAGCGTGGACGCCTTTACCGGCAAGGAGAACGCCTGCTTCTACGGCAAGGTGCTGCGCGAAAAGCTGCCGGAACTGGTCGCCATCCTGGGGGATCTGGTCACGTCGCCGCGCTTCGAGGAGGCCGAACTGGGCCGCGAGCGCAACGTGATCCTGGAGGAGATCGCCCAGAGCGAAGATCAGCCCGACGACTGGGTGAGCGAGCTCTTCTATTCGAACTTCTGGCCCGAAAGCCGCCTGGCACATTCCATCCTGGGACGGCCCGAGCAGGTCTCAAACTACGGCAGCGGGGATGCGCGGGCCTTTTTCGATCACACCTACCGCGCCCCCAATCTGCTCATCGCCGCCGCCGGGGATATCGACCACGATCACCTGATGGATCTGCTGGCCCCGGTGCTAGACAAGCTGCCCACCGGCACGAGCCCTTCACCGAATCCATGGAGCGGCGCCGCGCCCCGATCCTTCATCCTCAACCAGTCCCGCAAAGGACTTCAGCAGGCCAATCTGATCCTGGGATTCCCCGCCTGCGGGCACGCGCACCCGGACCGCACGGCCCTCAATCTGCTGAGCCAGATCCTGGGCGGCGGCATGTCCAGCCGCCTGTTCATGGAATTGAGAGAGAAGCAGGGCCTGTGCTACCAGGTGGGCAGCTACATGACCCACTACCACGGCACCGGCGCGCTTCAGGTCATGGCCAGCTGCGCCGCTGACAAGGCCCCGGAACTGGTGCGTCGGTCCATCGCCGAATGTCGCCGCCTGGCGGAAGGATCCACCACCGAGGATGAGCTGGAGCGGGCCAAGCTCCAGACTCGCACCAGCTTGGTCTTCAGCCAGGAATCCACCAGCGCGCGCATGTTCACGCTCGCGCACCAGGCGCTGCACATGGATCGCGTGCGCAGCCTGGACGAGCAGATCGCCGAGATCGACGCCGTGGATCTGGACCAGTTGAACCGCGTGGCCCGCGAATACCTGCGCCCCGAAGCCCTGGGCGTCTCGGCCCTGGGCACACGCAAGGGCAAAGAAATCCGGGAACAAGATCTGGTGGGCTGACACACACATCTTGTTGTTTTGGGAGTCCTCATGCGCGCAGTCCTCCTTTGTGCCCTTGGCGTCTGCCTTGCTTTTCCGGCCTGGGCGGATCGACGCGCCGGCACCCCCGGCATGATCCAGACCCCCAGCGGCGTGAAGTACGCGGAGATGCGGCCGGGACACGGCCCCCTGCCCCAGCCGGGACAAGGCGTGGCCATCCTGTATCGCGCCTGGGTCTTCAAGGACGGACAACGCGGCCAGATCTTCGATCGGCGGGACAACAAGAAGAAGCCCTACGTCTTCATCCCCGGCCAAGGACAAGCCATCAAGGGACTTGACGAAGGCATCGCCCAGATGAAGGTCGGCGGGAAACGCGCCGTCATCATCCCCGCCGAACTGGCCTATGGCGCAGAAGGCGTGAAGGAACGCGATCCCCGCACCGGCGAGGATCGCATCATCGTCCCACCGGATTCCCCCCTCCTCTTCGAACTGGAACTGGTGGGCATCCGCTGACCAACGCACCAAAACCATCTTGTGGACACAAAAAACGGCCTCTGAACGCATCAGAGGCCGAAATGGTGGGATGGCGTCAATCGAAATAGAGCGCTAACAAGCCATATATCTTCACATGGAAATCAGAACATCCTGTAGTTACCCCCAAAAACATGGGGTTAACTCGTGGATAGGAGAAATAAAGGGGCAAAACGCTGGATGGCGGTGGATCGTGCGGAGGTCTCCATCATCGGTACGAGTGGGTTACTCCGGCTCAGAGGCCGAAATGGTGGGATGGCGTCAATCGAAATAGAGCGCTAACAAGCCATATATCTTCACATGGAAATCAGAACATCCTGTAGTTACCCCCAAAAACATGGGGTTAACTCGTGGATAGGAGAAATAAAGGGGCAAAACGCTGGATGGCGGTGGATCGTGCGGAGG
>DAOPYE010000104.1:0-8360 GCA_035352715.1 Holophaga sp.
GCAGCGGAAAATCTAGATTACCCTATCCACACTTCCTTGCAACTGTTTTTTTTGGATGAGAGCCGCGCGGGCGCCCTGCCCGCCTCGATCTTCATGGATTTGCCCAACGGGTACGCGCCAAAAATCAAGCCAGCATCCCGCATCCTCCTCACCCCAAAATCGAAGCCCCCCTTCGCACATAGCAACATAGAGACGCCGGCACCGAGTCCAGGCGCACCTTCCACCTCTCGAGGCGCCTCAAATTCATCGCCTTTCCGCCCCGGGGTGTCTTCTCGCGCATTGGCATCGGCTTCGCTTTTGGAAGACCGGGTGTCAGAATGCTGTCCCTTCTCGATCGCGCATTAGCCTTGATGTCCCGTCTATCACGACGGGTTGATCTGGCTGCGCCCGTGATGGTGATCATCGTCTTGATCGTGATGATCATGCCGATTCCTTCCGTGTTTCTGGACATCCTGATCGTTTTCAACATCACGATGTCCCTGCTGATCCTCATGGTCGGCATGTATGTGAACAAGCCTCAGGAATTCAGCGCCTACCCTTCCGTTTTGCTGATGGTGACGCTGTTCCGTCTGAGCCTGAACGTGGCGGCAACCCGACGCATCCTTCTATTTGGTGGCGAGCAGGGACCGGATGCGGCCGGCGCCATGATCCGATCCTTCGGTCAATTCGTTGTCGGCGGCAATTACATCATTGGCCTGGTGGTGTTTCTCATCCTGCTGGCCATCCAGTTCATCGTCATCAACCACGGTGCCGGGCGCATTGCCGAGGTGACTGCGCGTTTCACCCTGGACGCCATGCCAGGCAAGCAGATGGCCATCGACGCCGATCTGAACGCGGGCTACATCGACGAGACCGAAGCCCGTAAGCGCCGCCGCGAATTGACTGAAGAAGCCAATTTCTACGGTTCCATGGACGGTGCCATCAAGTTCACCGTGCGCGACGCCGTCGCATCCCTCATCATCCTCGCCGTCAACATCATCGCGGGCATTCTCATCGGGATCATCAAATACAACATGGAAGTCGTCACGGCCATGCAGACGTTCACGCTGCTGACGGTGGGCGACGGCTTGGTGACCGCGGTTCCCAGTCTGCTGATCTCCGTGGGCGGTGCAATCCTCACGACGCGCAGCGGCGCCAAGTCGGATCTCGGCTCAGAAATCGTGGGCCAGTTGGGCATGGATTATCGCCCCCTGGGCATTGCCGCCGGTGTCCTGTTCCTGTTCGGAGCTGCCCCTGGCCTGCCCCTGGTCCCTTTCTGGCTGATGGCCTCACTCTTTGGATTGCTGGCCTATGGAACTCGAAAGCTGACTCTCCAGCGAAAAGAGGAAAAGCTGCTGGCCGAAGCCAAGGAGAAGTTGAAGCCCGCAGAAGGCCCCGAGAAGGTGGAGAGCCTGTTGAAGGTGGACGCTCTAGGCTTGGAAGTCGGCTATGGGCTCATTCCCCTGCTGGATGTCGCCCAGGGCGGAACGGTGCTGGAGCGCATCAAGGCCATCCGGCGCCAGATGGCCCCGGAGATGGGCATTGTGGTTCCCCCCATCCGCATCCGCGACAACCTTCAGCTTTCCGCCAACGCCTATCGAGTGCTTCTGCGGGGTGAAGAGATCGCCCGCGGGGAAATCCAGCCGGGCCATTTCCTGGCCATGAATCCCGGAACAGCCACCGGGGATATCCCGGGCACCGCCACCACGGAACCGGCGTTCGGGCTTCCGGCGTTCTGGATCCAGGAGAACCAGCGCGATCACGCCCAGATCATGGGATACACCGTTGTGGATGGCGCCACGGTCATCAGCACCCATATCTCCGAGATCATCAAGCAGCACGCTCCAGAACTACTGGGACGCCCTGAGGTTCAGCAGCTCCTGGATGCGCTCAAGGAGACCTCTCCCAAGCTGGTGGAGGAATTGGTGCCAGCGGTCGTCCCCATCGGCGCGCTTCAGAAGGTGCTTCAGAACCTCTTGCGGGAACGCGTTTCCGTTCGGGACCTGGGCCGCATCCTCGAATCCATGGCGGACGCAGCCACCCTGACGCGCGATCCCATGACCATGACAGAATACGTGCGCCAGCACCTTGGACGCGCCCTGACCAGTCCCCACCTGAATGAAGAAAATGAGCTGGGCGTGCTGACCCTGGATCCCCAGCTGGAACAGAACATCCAATCGGGCATCGAGACCACGGACCGAGGCAGTTTCCTGGCCCTGGATCCGGGGCGCATCCAGGAGTTGTTGAATCGCCTGGTCAACGGCATCACCCAGCTTCTGCCAGGCGCACAGCCGGTGCTATTGACCAACCCGGCCGTACGCCCCCATCTGCGACGACTGCTGGAACGCGCCATGCCCCACCTGGTCGTCCTCAGCCACTCAGAGATCCCCATGGATGTGCGGGTCGTAAACCTTGGAACCGTGTCATGAATCAGCAGGAGACGAGCCCATGCGCGTGAAGACCTTCGAGGCCGCCTCGATGCAGGAAGCGCTCGCCGTCGTGAAGCGAGAGATGGGAGAAGAGGCGTTCATCCTCTCCACCCGAACGCGAAATCGCAAAGGCCCCATGGGCATGGGCGATGAAACCATCATCGAGGTCACGGCCGCCATTGATGATGCGCCAGCCCCATCGCCGGCCCAGGCCTCGCCCCTGCCCGTCAAGGAAACCTACAGCCTCCGCCCGCCCTTGGCGGACGCCGGCCGGCGCACGTCAGATCCGGAACCCCGAAGCCCCCTGCGCGCCCTCCAGAACAGGGCCGCCTCTTCTCAGGGAGCGGCGGTGCTCCCGCATTCCATCATTCAGCCCCCTGCGCCCATCGTGGCTCCCCTCAGCCCTGCTCCCAACGGCCCGATCAGCGCGCCTGCGCCCCCGGTGGACCTCCAGCCTCTGCGCCGCGAACTGCTGGAGATCAAGGGCGCGGTCGAGGCCCTCAAGGATCAGGAAATCCGGAACAACTCCATCCTGCGCGAGCTGGATCACCTCAAGGTCCTGTTGAGTCGCATCCAGAAACAGGGGATGCCCTCCAGCCAGCTGCATCTGCCCCCCAGCCTGCTCGATCTCTACGGCGAACTCACCACCAATGACGTGGATCCGATGATCGCGTTGCGGCTGTGCGAATACACGCAGAGAGCGCTGTTGGATCAAGGCAGCGACGAAGTTGATCCAGAAAAAGCGAGGCTTTTCATGCGCCGGGTCATCGCCGATTTCATCCCCGTCGCCCCTCCCATCCAGATCGAGCCTGGGCGCACGAAGGTCACGGCGCTCGTCGGCCCCACGGGCGTCGGCAAGACCACCACCATCGCCAAACTCGCCGCCTACGCCAAGCTGGAGCTGAAGCAGAAGGTGGCGCTGCTGACCCTGGACACCTTCCGATTGGCGGCCGTGGATCAGTTGCAGCAGTATGCGCAAATCCTCCAGGTGCCCCTGCACGTAGCGCTCACGGTCGAGGATCTTCGAAGCGCCCTGCGCTTCTACCAGGACCGCACCCTGGTGCTGATCGACACCCCCGGGCACAGCCCCAAGGATGCGGAAGTGCTGGGACAGCTCAGCCGCTTCCTGGATGAGCTGCCCGAAGTCGAAACCCATCTCGTGCTTTCCGCGACCACCAAGCCCAGGGATCTCGCGGACATCGCCCAGCGGTTCGAGCCATTGAAGCCCGGACGCCTGATCTTCACCAAACTCGACGAAACCTCCACGTACGGTCCGATCCTGTCCACGCTGGTCCGCATCAAGCGCCCGCTGAGCTATCTCGGAGTCGGACAAGAGGTGCCCCAGGATCTTGAACTGGCCACGAGCCGCCGGGTTTCCGATTTGATTCTTCCTCTGCCGCAGGTGGCTGTATGACCGATCAGGCTTCCAGACTCAGGGCGATGGCCCGAACCCAGGTGCCCGAGGGCACGCTGTTCAATTCAAGGGTGATGGCCATCACGTCCGGCAAGGGCGGCGTCGGCAAGACCAACGTGGTGGCGGGCCTCGCCATGTCCCTGGCAAGCCAGGGACAGCGCGTGCTGGTGCTGGACGCGGATTTCGGCCTGGCCAACATCGATATCCTGCTGGGGCTTTCGCCCACCTACACCCTTGAACACGTGCTCCGGGGCGAGAAGGTGCTGGAGGAGATCCTGCTGGACGGCCCCATGGGCATCAAGGTGATCCCCGCCAGCAGCGGCATCCAGGAGCTGACGCGCCTGGACGCCACCGCCGAACTTCGCCTGATCCAAAGCCTGCAGCGCGTCTCTGAAAGCCACGACTGGCTGCTGATCGATACGGCCGCAGGGATCCACGATTCAGTGATCAAGCTCCTGATGGCGGCCCAGGAGATCATCCTCGTGACCACGCCCGAACCCACCTCGCTGGTGGACGCCTACGCGATGGTGAAGGTGGTGCATCTGCGGGATGCCAAGAAGCCCGTGTGGCTGCTGGTCAACAACTGCCAGACCGAAATGGAAGCCGAAGAGACCATTGAGCAGCTTCAAGCTGCCGTGCAGCGGTTTCTAGGCAAAGAGATCCAGGTATTGGGCATGATCCCCGCGGATCCTCATATTCTGCAGTCCGTCCGCCAGCAGCGCGGCGTCGCGGAACTCTTCCCCCGATCACCGTCCGCTCAGGCCTTCTGGGGACTGGCCGGGCAGCTGTTGAAGAAAGTGCCGCTCCAGAAGGACGGATTTGCCTCATTCTGGAAACAACTGAGCATTGAGGAACCATGACTCCTGCCGCCAAGAAAGGTTCGCTGGAACCATCCCCTGTCGCAGCGCACGCGCCTGTCCCAGGCGCGGCCCATGCGGCTGCAGCGGCGTACAAGAAGATGGCCGGCCTTCCCAGCGGCAAGCCCGTCGCACACGAATCGATGCAGACGAAAGCCCCGGTCCACGTCGAGGTGGTCGAAGATGACTTGAACGTCCAGGACCGGGAAACCCTCATCACCGAGTGCCTGCCCCTGGTCAAGTTCATCGCGCACCGCATCTCCTCACGCCTGCCTTCGCACGTGGAAGTGGACGATCTCATCCATAGCGGCATCCTGGGCCTGATGGACGCGGTAAAGAAGTTCGAACCCGACCGGAACGTGAAGTTCAAGACCTATGCCGAGCAGCGGATCCGCGGAGCCATCCTGGATGGATTGCGCGATCTGGATTGGGTTCCCCGAAGCCTGAGGCGCAAGAAGAAGGACATCGAAAACGCCTACCATCTGCTGGAACAGCAGTTGGGCCGCGCGGCCACAGACGAAGAAGTCGCCCAGCACCTGGGCCTGACCCTGGAGGACCTGAACAAGTCCCTGGACGAGCTCAAGGGCGTCACCCTTGGCACCTTCGTGGACGCGGGGGATGACGAAAGTGGCGAGAACCTGATCAGTTTCGTGCCCGACCCGGATGCGGAAGACCCTTCTGTCACCCTGCATTCCAGGGAGGTCAAAGAACTGCTTCGCTCAGCCGTCGACAAGCTGCCCACCAAAGAGCGATTCGTGGTCCAGCTGTACTACTTCGACGAACTGACGATGAAGGAAATCGGCACGCTGTTGAACATCACGGAAAGTCGGGTATCGCAATTGCATACCAAATCCATGCTTCGACTCCGAGGCAAGCTCAAGGAACGCCAGATCGAAGGATGACGGGATAATTCATGGCCAAGATTCTCAGCCAGGAAGAAGTTGATGCACTGCTGAAGTCCCACGCCAAGGGGGGCAAGGCGGCGGCTGCGCCGAGCGCTGCGGCACCGGAACGCGCCCCTGCCGCAGGAGCGGCCCCCGGAAAGCAGGCAAAAAAGAACCAGCCCCAGAAAAAAGTCAGCCTGTACAACTTCCGCCGACCCGACCGGGTCAGCCGCGAACAGATGCGCAGCCTGCATTTTATGCACGATCGCTTCGCGCGGAATTTCTCCAGTTCGCTTTCGGCGTACCTTCGCACGATCACGGAAGTCAATCTGGTCTCGGTGGAGCAGCTGTCCTACCAAGAGTTCCTGCTCTCGGTGCCCGATCCCACCTGCTTCAACGCCATCAGCATCCGCCCCTTGGAAGGCGCGTTCGCCCTGGAGGTCAATCCCCAGTTGGTGTTCCCCATCATCGACAAGATGCTGGGCGGCCCGGGCGACCCGTTGAAGCAGATGCGCACCATGACGGACATCGAGCAGTCCATCTTTGATGGCGTACTCAAGCTGATCCTCGAAGACCTGCGCGAAGCATGGAAGGGCATCATTGATCTGGACTTCAAGATCCAGGCTCGCGAGACCAGCCCTCAGCTTATCCAGATCGTCGCCCCTAACGAGGTTGTCCTGCTGGTGGTCTTCGAGGTGAAGATGGGCTCGGTGGTGGGCATGATCAACCTCGCCATCCCCTCCATCATCCTGGAACCCGTCGCCAGCAAGTTCGACCAGGAGATGTACACGGGCTACAAGAAATCCCTGGATTTCGAAGAGGCACGGCTGCTGAGCGAAAGCATCAAGAAGTGCAACATGACCGTCTGCGCCGAGATCCGGGGCACGAATCTGTGCCTATCGGACGTGCTGGCGCTGCAGGTGGGAGACCTCATCCCGCTCGCCAAGCGATTTGACGCGGTGCTGGATCTCACCATCGACGGCATCCCCCACTACCAGGGCTATGTGGCCTTGAACGCCAACCAGAAACGGGTGTTCCAGGTGACATCCTCGCATCAGGAGGGATGATGGATCCCGCATTGTCAGAACTGAGCCAAAAGGTCGGCAGCAGCTTCACCGAAAGCATGATCTCCGTGTTTTCCATGCTCACGGGGCGCGAGTTCACCGTGACCGCTCAGGACTTACAGACCATCGAGCACGTGGATGTGGCCAACCTGTTCACCGGCCAGGTCATCTTTGTGAAAGCCCAATACACCAAGGGAATGACCGGCACGGTGCTCTTCTCCCTGCCCTTGAAGGAAGGCACCATGCTGGTGGACCTCATGCTGGGCGGTGAAGGCGCGCCCGCGGAGGAACTGGCGGGCGACTCCCGCGACGCCCTGGCCGAGACCTTCAACCAGGTTCTGGGCAGCGCGAACCAGACCCTGTCCGATATGGCGGGAGAAACCCTCTCTATCGCCAACGTGGAGATCTTCGCCACCCCTTCCGGCGATGCGACGGCGCTCACCGATCTCTTGGGACCCGGCCCCTTCCTCGATCTGCCCCTGGCCACGGCCCAGGACACGCTCTCCACGGCCATCCACCTCTTGATCCCCGATCTGCTGCTCCAGCAATTGCAGCGCAAGCTGGGCGTGGTGGAAGCCCCTGCCCCACCCGCCGCCGAACCCGCGGCTCCCGCTCCCAGCGCGGCAGCGGCGATGTCGGCCCCGGCCGCAGGTCCATCGCCCAGCGCGACCACGGCCTTCCAGATGCCTTCCGCACCGGTCAACACCGGCAATCTGGATCTGCTTCTGGATATCGAACTGCCGATCATGGTGCGGATGGGACAAACGGAGATGCAGCTTGGCGAGCTGCTGAAGCTCACGCCCGGCTCCATCCTGGAACTCAACCGCGCCGCAGACGCGCCCGTGGAATTGCTGGTGAACAGCAAGGTCATCGCCAAGGGCGAAGTGGTGGTGGTGGATGGGAACTTCGCTTTCCGCATCACAGAAATCGAGAGCACCGCCACCCGGATCCGCAGCCTCGCATGATTCCCGCTCGACATTCGCCGCGTTCTTGATACAATTTTGGTTCGCGATGGCGCGTAGCTCAGGGGTTAGAGCACTACCTTGACACGGTAGGGGTCGGTGGTTCGATTCCACTCGCGCCAACCAAACGGGACCTAGAGGAATCTAGGTCCTTTTTGTATTTTGGCGGCAAGACCACGTTCCGGGAGATCTTCTGTGTCCCAATGGTGTCCCATTACGGCGTGGGATCAGGAAGGACCCTGAGGGATCCAGTAGGACGAGATCCCCTAATTCCGAAGCCACACGGCCGTGTCCGATGCGGCCGCTCTTGGTGATGTGAAATGCCATCAAATCTCCACGGAGGCTGCGAAGCACCAATACCTCCTGGCCATCGGCGAACTCAGTGTCGGAGGAGTTTCTCGACGGCTGCAGGAGGATTCCTCCAGTCTTCCGGGTGTAGCGGTGGAACGCCGCCGCTGCGCGTTCGAAAAGGGAGTCGGGGGAAAGATGGCTCATCGCCTTTCCTCTCATCAATGTGGAGCTCACTCCATAGGTTGTAAAACAAAAGCAAATGCTCGCCTTGCCCACTTGCTAGGGCTATAGGTCAGACGTCGCAATCTTGCTGGCCTCACAGTCGAGGGACAGAGCTATCGCAGGTGACAGTGTCACTTGATTTTGTTGAGTTTTTCCCCGCATGGACCAGATAGGGTCACGGCCTGGGGCATCAATGAGAGTGCGGTGTCGTCGTGTGTAAGGGTGTCGTCGTGTGTAAGGGTGTCGTCGTGTGTAAGG
>DAOPYE010000105.1:0-8086 GCA_035352715.1 Holophaga sp.
GGGTCATCGCTCTGACGAACGCTTCGCCTACTGCTCCAGCTTCAAGTGGATCCTGGCCGCGGCCATGCTCCGCGCGGCGGATGAAGGGCGGATGGATCTGAACCGCCCGGTGTCCTTCACGAGAAAAGACCTGATCCTCAATAGCCCCATCACCGGCGCCCGCCTGCAGAAGGGTGGCCGCGCCGAGATGAGCGTGGCCGATCTCTGCGCCGCCACCCTCACCACCAGCGACAATACGGCCGCGAACCTGCTGGAATCCCTGATCGGCGGGCCTTCCGGCCTTCAGCGGTTCGTGCGCGTCCTGGGTGACGTGACCACGCGCTTTGATCGCATGGAGCCCGAGCTGAACAGCAACCGGCCCGGCGATCCGCGCGACACCACCACGCCTAGCGCGATGGCGCGCCTGCTGAAAACCCTCCTGGAAACGGAAACGCTTTCGGCGGCTTCGCGCCATCGCCTCACGACTTGGATGAAGGGCGCGACCACCGGCGCCCAGCGCCTCCAGGCGGGGCTTCCGAGCGGCTGGTCCCTGGCGCACAAGACCGGCACTGGCGCGAACGGCGCCGTGAACGATGTCGGGGTGCTCTTTCCGCCCTCGGGCGATCCGATCTACCTGTGCGTCTTCACGGACGGCGGCCCGTCCAATCTCCCAGGCCATGAAGCCGCCATCGCAGAAACCACGCGCATCGTCGTGAACGCCCTGGGCGCCGAGCCAAAAAGCGATGAAGCCACGCACAACAGTCCACGCCCCGGTTTTCAGCCATGAGGATTCGAAGCGCCGCGCTTCTGTTCCTGATTCCGCTTGCGGGCTTCCTGTTGAACTGCTCAAGGCCTGTGCATCGCCCCGCCCGCGTCCCCACCAGCGTCGTGCCCGGCCCCAAGCCATCCGCCGCCCGGCGTCCGCTGGTGGCCCTGGGCTACACGCTTCAGGTGGGCGCCTTCGCCAAGGTTGAGAACGCCTTCAAGCTGACGGAGACCTTGCAGAAACAGGGCCTGGAAGCCACGTACTACCTCTCGCCCCAGCAGCTCTACCGCGTGCGGTTCGGCGACTTCCCGACCCGAGAAGCTGCCCGGAAACGCGCCGAGGCTCTGCGAGATGCGGGCGTGATCCAGGAGTTCTACATCGTTCCGCCGGAGGCTGCGCTCCCATCGGCGCAGCGCCCCGAAGCGGATGTGCTGCGGAACCACCTGGCAGAAACCGCCCGCAGCTATGTGGGCGTGCCCTACCTCTGGGGCGGAACCTCTGAAAAGGGGTTCGATTGCAGCGGACTCGCCCAGGCCGTGTTCCGTTTGAACGGCTTGCGCCTGCCCCGCTCGTCACGCGAGCAGTTCGACGCCGGAACCCCCGTGCCCATGGGGGATCTGCGCAAGGGCGATCTGGTCTTCTTCGATATCAATGCCTCGGGACAGATCTCCCACGTCGGCGTCTACATCGGAGATGGGATGTTCATCCATGCACCCGGCCGCGGACGCGGCATCTGCGCGGAACGCCTGTCCCAGACCTACTTCCAGCAGCGCTGGGCCGGCGCGAGGACGTACCTGTAGTCCGCAATTTTTTACGTTTTTTTCATACCTCGCCCACGCGCCCGGAACGATATTGACGGCGCGGTGATTCACGTTCCGGAGGGTCGCCATGATGCATCACGTCGCAATCCATCACGCTGCCATCCATCGAACCGCAGCTCACCATGGATGGAATTATTACGTCGCCACGCATCCACTCTTCCGCCACGCCGTCTACAACAAGGGCACCATCGTGGACTGGTTCCTCATCCTCGTCGGCGGAGGGCTGGCGTGGTTGTTCACCGCTGTGGAGTGAAGCGCACGCCCAGGCGATGCAGCTCGGCCTCCAGGGCCGTATAGGTGCGGTAAGTGTGGGCGTGGAGCCCCATCGCGCGCGCGCCAGCGATGTGCTTGGGCACGTCGTCGATGAATACGCAGGCTTCGGGCTTCACCCCCATGCCCCTCAGACAGGTGTGGAAGAGCTCATAATCGGGCTTCATGCGGCGCTCGAGGTATGAGGCGACCACGGCGTCGAACAGGGGATACACCTCGCATTTCTGGATTACCTGCTCGAAGTGCCATTCCGCGGTGTCCGAAATGAGCCCCAGCTTGTAATGGGGCTTCAGGGCACGGATCAGGTCCAGGATGTCCCGCTGCGGCGTGAAGATGTCCAGATAGGCGTCGAGAAAGGCATTCCGGTCGAACGCGTAGCCGCAGGCTTGCGAACACTGTTCGAGAAACCCGTCGGAGCCCAGGTTTCCGGCCATGTAATCCCATTCGATATCCGATTCGGAGAAGAGCCTGCGCCGGATTTCATCGCTTTCCAGGCCGCACAGGCGCGATAGCGCCGCCGTGCATCGCTCGTGATCGAAGCGGTAGATCACATTTCCGAAATCAAAGATGAGGCCCTGGATTTCGGGCCGGCAACATTCAGCGGACATGGCGCTCCCTCGGATTTCATTGTGGGGGATGGACGCCATGAAGCCAAATCCACGCCCCCGCAGGCGCATCCGGATTCCAGACTTTTAGAATCCGGATGCGCCTGCGGGCGATAAAGAGACTCCGGTCAGATCGCGATCTGCAAAGGCGTGGCGCGATGAGGCGGAAGGACGGGAACGGCCTCTGAGGGGATGACCCGGATGGCGGAGGACTTCACCAGGGCGAAGACCGGATCGCCCACGCGCAGGCGCAGATCATGGCAGGCCCAGGTAGGAATCAGCGCGGCCAGGGCAAAGCCGCAATCCAGGCGAACCCGCATCATGGAACCCTCGGGCACCATCTCCCGCACCCGCGCTGAAAGCCGGTTGCGACCGGCGCCCAGTCCCGGACCGGGGCGTTCGATGGCGATCCCTTCGCTGCCGATGCAGACCTGAACCTGCTCGAAAGCCCCTCCGGGGTCTGCCACAAAAAGCGTCCTTCCGGGCGCGCCAGCCAGCTCGATGCGGATCTGGCCGTCGAAGCGGCCCGCCACCCGCCCGCGAATCACACAATCCGGGCCGGAATCCTTAGGGACCGCGGGGGACAGCGTATTGAGCGCCTCGCCGGGACGGCCATCCTGCACGATGCGCCCGGCCTCCATGCGCAGCATCCGGGTGCCGACCATCTCCGCCATCTGCTGATCCGGCGTCACCAGGATGGCCACCAGATTTTCCGCCTTCAGCAGTGCCTCCAGCGCCTCGATCAGCAAGGCGGCTTCATTGCGCTCCAGCCCCTGGCAGGGGTCGTCCAGCAGCAGCAGCCGGGGGCGGGGCGCAACGGCGCGGGCCAGCAGGACCAGGCGCTTCTGGAATTCCGAAAGATCCGAAGGGCGGCGACGCGGGGCCTCGGGCATCCCAAGGCGACCCAGCAGCTCCGTGACGCGCTGACCGCGAGCCCGCGTGGGCCACTTGCGCAGGCCAATCGAGATATTGGATGCCACCGTCACATGGGGCGTCAGTCCCAGTTCGCGGAAGTAGTAACCCACGGGACGATCCGGGGTTTCAACCGAGCCTCGGCCATCCCCGTGGAACCAGATGCGGCCATCCGCCTGGATCAGCCCCTTCTCCGCACGGTCCAGGCCCGCCAACACCCGCAACAGGGCCGTCTTGCCCGCCCCCGAGGGCCCCAGCAGCACCGTGATGCCCGGCTGAGCCAGGTTCATCTCGAAAGCGGCCCGGATGGATTGGCCGCCGACACCGTGTTTGACGAAATCCACTTTCAAGCTCATCGAAGCTCCTTGGCGGGAACAGGGGTTGAAACGACAGGATTCGAAGGAACCGCGCGCGAAGCGATGCGGAAGGAATGGAGCTCAGTCTTGGGGCTGGCCTGCGCCTGCGTCACCACCAGGACGGACAGGCAAGCCGCCGCAACCAGCAGGATCAACAAGCGACTCAGCACGGGGCTCATCCCAGACGCTCCTTCCTTGGTGGGGATCCCTGGATCCCGGATACTCACTCACCAAGGCAAGCCCTGGGCCGATTTCATTCACCCGGCGCCGCCCAAGCCGAAATAACCCAAATTATTCAACAAATGCAAAGAATCGCCTTGGCATTTACAGATGGAACCCAGCTGCCCCACCGGGGCCTGCGGGCCAGCGCCGCCCTTCTTCCCTCTTCGCCCGGCAGAATTTCTGACAAATACGTCGGCGTGGAACAGGCAAGAAAGAGATATTTCATATTCAAAACCATCAATAGCAACATTTAACGAATACAAACAAAAATGTCGAAACACTGAAGCGTTTCGACATTTTTGCAAAACATGCCGTCATCAAGGCTTGGGTACGCCCAGCACCACATGGCTGGCCTTGATCAGCGCCGCGGCTGAAACGCCCAACTCCAGGCCCATCTCCTCCACGGCGTCATTGCTCACCACGGCGTAGACCAGACTCCCGCCCGGCAAGCCGATGGCCACGTCGGTGCTGATCGCGCCCCGCACCAGCGCCGTGACGACGCCATAGAGCTGGTTCCGGGTGCTGAAGGCCACGTCCGATTGGCCGCTCACCACGATGACCCAGTGGGACTTGAAGAAGGCGATCGCCGCCTTGCCGAGCTTGAGCCCCAGCGACCAGACGGCAGCCGTCGTGATGACCGAGACCAGGCGATCGCCGCCTTCGGTGGTCAATTCCACCTCCGATGTCACTGCCCCCTGAGTGATGCCCGTGATCACGCCCCTGAAGACATTGCGATCGCTAACGCGCATGACGCTCTCCCCATGAAGGTCCATAGCCATGGGGGCCGACGGCCCGAAGCGCGCACCACCCCCTTTGGTCCTCCAGGACAGATCAAAAGCTGTGCCGCACCTGTTCCCCTGCGGCGGCGTTTTGAATCAATCCACACCGATCAGAACGCTGGAGGCCTTGATCACCGCATAGGCGACCTGCCCCTCCCTCAGTCCCAGACTTGCGACCGAATCGTTGGTGATGATGGAGGTGATGGTCTGTCCCCCGCCAAGATCCAGGATCACCTCCGCATTGATCGCCCCGGCAACGATCTTTTTCACCGTAGCCTTGAGCTGATTGCGCGCGCTCAGTTTCATGAAGAACTCCTTTGAATGAAGGCCTTGTTGGAAAGGCCTGGGGTTGATGAAAGAACACTTGAAGCCTGCGCCATGCCAGAACCGATCAGCCCAGGACGGCCATCGTCTTCACCTGTACCCAGACGGTACTGCCGGGCCTCAGTCCCATCTGAGCGACCGAACGCCGCGTCAGGCGGGCCATGAACGGTGTTAATCCCACCCGCACCTTCACCAGCATCTGGGCCGGATGCTCGTCCTCGCCCATCTCGATCACCGTTCCCGGAAGGATGTTCAGGATGCTGGTCTCGGTCGGCGGCGCCAACGCCAGGCTCACATCCCGCGCCAGCACGCGCACGCGAATTGAACGCCCAACAGGATGGCCTTGATCCCGGGCCCACAGGCTTCCCCCGGGAAACGCGATGCGCGCCAGATGCCACGCGTCATCGCGCTCGGCCACGACGCCATCCAGAACGATGCCCGCGTCTTCTCCCAGGCGGATGGGCAGATCCAGGCGCGCCAGGACATCCGCGATGGGACCCGATGCCGCCACGCGCCCGGCGCCCAGCACCACCAGATGATCGGCGAGCCGAGCGACTTCCTCTGGCACATGGCTGACATAGAGCACGGGGATATCCAGATCCTCGTGCAGGCGCTCCAGGTACGGAAGGATCTCCCGCTTGCGAGCCAGATCCAGGGACGCCAGCGGCTCATCCATCAGCAGCAGCCGGGGACTGGCGGCCAGCGCCCGCGCGATGCCCACCCGCTGCCGCTCCCCACCCGAAAGCCCAACGGGACTTCTAGACAATAGATGTCCAATATCCAGCAGCGCGACAGCCTGATCCAGCGAAACCCGGCGCTCGGAGACGGGCATGCGTTTGCGGCCAAATTCAAGATTGGCCCTTACGGTCAAGTGGGGAAACAGGTTCGCATCCTGGAAGACGTAGCCCAGGGGCCTGCGATGCACCGGAAGAAAGGTCCGCCCATCCTGCCAGGTTTCGCCATCCACGCTCAGGCGTCCGCCCGGCGCCTGATCCAACCCGGCAATCAGCCGCAACAGGGTTGTCTTGCCCGATCCTGAGGGGCCAAAGAAAGCCGTCACGCCCCACCCCGGCAGATCCAGATCCACGGACAGTTTGAAAGGGGGACGGGCAAGCTCGAAGACCGCCTGGATGCGGTTCATGATCGCCCCCGGTCCGCGCTCATCGGCTCCATGCGGGTCCCGCGTCGCCAGAGATGCAGCGCCAGCAGCACGATGAAGGAGAACGCGAGCAGCACCAACGCCAGTCGGTGCGCCTGCGTATATTCCATGGACTCCACATGGTCATAGATCTTCACGGACGCCACCCGGGTCGCGCCGGGCAGGTTGCCTCCGATCATCAGCACCACGCCAAACTCGCCAATCGTGTGCGTGAAGGTCATGACGCCCGCCGTGAAAAACCCTGGCCGCGCCAAAGGCAGGGCAACGGAGAAGAAGCGATCCAGGCGCGAAGCGCGCAGAGTCGCGGCGGCCTCCAGCGGGCCATCTCCGATGGATTCGAAGGCCGTCTGCAGGGGCTGAACCATGAAGGGCATTGAGTAGAGCACCGACGCCAGCACCAACCCCGAGAACGTGAAGGGCAAGGAGCCAAGATGAAGCCACGCCGTGAGCCTTCCAATGGGTCCTTCGGGCCCCATCGCCAACAGCAGATAGAAGCCCAGCACGGATGGCGGAAGCACCAACGGCAACGCAACAATGGCGCTGGCCGGGCCTCTCCACCAGGCGCGTGTCCGGGCCAAGGCCCAGGCGATGGGCGTTCCAACCAGGAACAGGATCAACGTCGTGATGCCCGCCAGACGCAAGGTCAGCAGCAGCGCGGGAATATCCGACTCCGAGGGCATCAGGCTCACTTCCCGTCGCCGGGAAGCGCGAAGCCATATCGCTTCAGGATCGTGCGCCCCGCGCCCGAAGCGACGTATTCCGCAAAAGCTCTGGCCGAGGCGTTGCCCGCCGCCCGCTTGGTGATGATGAAACCCTGTTCAAGGGGCTGATGCAGCTTTTCGGGCACCACGGCGTAACCGCCCTTGGCCGCCAATTCGGGATTCACCGCCAAGGACAGAGCGATGAGTCCCACCTGCGCGTTGCCTGTCTGAACGAACTGCGCGGTCTGGGCGATGTTCTCGCCGTAGACCAGCCGGGATTGCAGCGCGTCCCAGAGCCCCACCGCGCGCAGCGCCTCTTCGGCGCGCTTGCCGTACGGGGCATGCTTGGGATTCGCGATGGCGATGCGCGCGAATTTCGGATCTGCGAGGCTGGCCAGCGTCAGCTTGGTCGCATCCACCGTCGCGCTCCAGATCACCAGGCGGCCCACGGCGTAGGGCTTCACCTCGGAAGCCGCCCATCCCGCCTTCGCCAATTCCCGAGGGAAGCTGATATCAGCTGAGAAAAAGATGTCGTAAGGGGCTCCCTGCTGGATCTGCGTCTGGAACTTGCCGGACGAACCGTAGACAACTTCGATCTTTTCCGAAGGATGCGCCTTGCGATAATTCGCCGCGACATCATCCAAAGCGAATTTCAAATCCGCCGCAGCCGCGATGGTCACCGACTGCGCTCGAAGCGATGGCGACAGCCACGTCCCCCACAGCGCAGCCAGGACAACGATGGATTTCAGCATGTTCATCCGATCCCTCCCACAAACCTTCACACCCGCCGATTTCAAAGCTAGAAGCCCACCTGCAGGGCCAATACGACGCTATCGCCGCCCTGTTCACCGGTCTGGCCAAGCCCCGACTGCAGGAAGTTCTTGCTGCGGTGGATGTAGTTCACCTTGAAGTTCGCCTGCGCCCACTTCGCGGGTGTCCAGGTGTAGGTGTAGCCCGCCACAATCTCCGTGAACTTCGGCGTATAGTCCGTGCCCGTGCTGGCCCCGGTCGTCGTGTTCTGCATGTAGGGGTTGTACGGCCCGTACCAATCGTCGCCCGCGTTGTAGTTCAGGAAGTCGTAGCGCAGCAGGAAGGTGTTGCGCCCCGCTCGGTATCCGCCGGTCAGCACGTAGCCCTGGTATTTCTGGTCCAGATGCTGCCGGGACGCGGCGCTGGCCTTGGCGGGCGTGCC
>DAOPYE010000106.1:0-8073 GCA_035352715.1 Holophaga sp.
AAAAGGCAGCGCCGTCACGTTTGACACTTACTGGGTATTGCATCAGGAAGAATGAATCGGTAGCCGCCCACAGCCCCCGCACGAATCCCCTGCCCTGAGGATGTCCATGCCCCTTGCATTTGAGGGGGGCCGTGGGCACTCGCAGAACCGCAAAGCTACACGCAGGTATGCTTTAACCATGGAACCAACATATCCGTAGGTATATACCCTGCCATCCCCAGCCCTATTTTCAACACAAATACAATTTTAACAATAACTTAAACCCGTTGGCACCAAGTCTGCTTGAGAATGCGCATGAACCGGCGGCGTTTCCGACGGCACACACCTTTCACGCCACTACCTCAAGGAGATTGAATTCCCATGAACGCGATCAATGCGGGTGATACCGCGTGGGTGCTCATCGCCACAGCCATGGTGTTCTTCATGACACCGGGGCTTGCCTTTTTCTACGGCGGTCTGGTGCGCCGAAAGAATATCCTCTCGGTGCTGATGCAGTGCTTCATCCTGGGCTGCGCGATCAGCCTGGTCTGGGTGCTGCTGGGATATTCCCTGGCCTTCGGACCGGACAAACACGGGCTCATCGGCAGCTTCGCCTGGGCGGGCCTGCGCGGCGTGGGCGTCGCCCCCAGCGATTACGCGGCCACCATCCCCCATCTGCAGTTCATGGCCTTCCAGATGATGTTCGCGGTCATCACGCCGGCGCTGATCGTGGGCGCTTTCGCCGAGCGCATCAATTTCGCGGGCTTCCTGGTCTTCTCGATCCTCTGGAGCCTGCTGGTCTACGCGCCCATCGCTCACTGGGTCTGGGGCGCGGGCGGCTGGCTATACAAGATGCACGCGCTGGATTTCGCGGGCGGGTCCGTGGTCCACATCAGCGCGGGCGCGGGTGCCATCGCCACGGCGGTGCTGGTCGGCAAGCGCACGGGTTACGAGCATGAGCCTCAGCCGCCCCACAGCCTGCCCTTCACGGTGCTGGGCACGGGCATTCTCTGGTTCGGCTGGTTCGGCTTCAACGCAGGCAGCGCGCTGGCCGCCAACGGCACGGCGGCCCTGGCCTTCGTCAATACGAACACCGCTGCCGCCGCCGCCGGATTCACCTGGGCCGTGCTGGATTGGTGGCACACGGGCCGTCCCACGCTGCTGGGCGTCGCCACGGGCATCGTCGGCGGACTGGTCGCCATCACCCCCGCCTGCGGTTTTGTCAGCCCGCTTTCGGCCATCGCCATCGGCGTCAGCGTCAGCATCATCTGCTTCTGCATGGTGGTCTATGTGAAGCCCAAACTGGGCTACGACGACAGCCTGGACGCCTTCGGCGTGCATGGCGTCGGCGGCCTGTGGGGCACCATCGCCACCGGCATCTTCGCCTCCAAGGCGGTCAACGAAGCCGGCGCCAACGGCTTGATCCACGGCAACCCGGCCCAGCTCTGGACGCAGTTCGTCACGGGCGTGATCCCCTTCGCCTTCGCCCTGGTGATGTCCATCATCCTGTTCAAGATCGTGGATGCCTTGATCGGCATGCGCGCCCATGGCCACGATGAACTGGTCGGGCTGGACCTGTCTCAGCACAGGGAAGCAGGCTACACGGTGCTGGAATAGCGGATACACGGGAGACGTGACATGAAATACATCATCGCCATCATCCAGCCCCAGAAGCTGGAGGAAGTGAAAAAGGCCCTGGAGAGCAAGGGCGTGAACCTGATGACCGTCAGCACGGTGCTGGGCTGTGGCCGCCAGAAGGGGGCCACCGAGGTCTATCGCGGCGTCAAGGAGGTGGGCAACCTGCTGCGCAAGGTGAAGCTCGAGATCGCCGTCAACGAGGATTACGTCCAGGCCACGATGGACATCCTGACCACAGCCGCCCGGACGGGCGAAGTCGGGGATGGGAAAATCTTCGTCCTGGATCTGGATCAGTGCGTGCGTATTCGCACGGGCGAGATCGGCGAATCAGCCATCGGCTGAAAATTCAAGCATCTCGAACATCTTGCGGGCCGAAATGTGGCCCAGATCACCTATAATCGAAGTTCTTCTCGCCCGCGCCGTCGGTTTTTCGGAATGCGCGGGCGATCGATTCCAGCCCCAGCCCTCGTTACTGCAGGGACGGGCAATGCCGCCAAGCTTTGTTGCACAAGGATGTCCAGATGCCTCTGCCGCCCCGCCAAGGACTCTACGATCCCGCCTTTGAACACGACGCCTGTGGTCTTGGTTTTGTGGCCACCCTGCGCAAGGAAGCCACTCATGACATCGTGGGCAAGGGGCTTGAGATCCTGGGCAACCTGACCCACCGCGGCGCGGCGGGAAGCGATCCGCTGACGGGCGATGGCGCGGGCATCATGATCCAGATTCCCCACGCCTTCTTCGCGGAAGAGATGCGCGCCCAGGGCGTGGAATTGCCCGCCCCCGGCGACTACGCGGTGGCGATGTGCTTCTTCTCGAT
The DNA here is from genome assembly GCA_035352715.1 of Holophaga sp. Classification (GTDB taxonomy): domain Bacteria; phylum Acidobacteriota; class Holophagae; order Holophagales; family Holophagaceae; genus DAOPYE01. The sequence goes on from DAOPYE010000106.1 coordinate 2,435, forward strand.
GGACCCGGCGACCTGCCGCGAGCATCAGGCCATCCTCGAAGCCGCGGTCATGCATCACGGCCAGACCATCCTGGGCTGGCGCAAGCCGCCCATCGACACCTCTGCCCTGGGCCCCGTGGCGCAGGAATCCATGCCCTGCATCCTGCAGCTCTTCATCGGCCGCAACTGCCCCACCGAGTCCTTCGAACAGACGCTCTACACCATCCGCAAGCGGGCGGGACAGAAGGCGAACTTCGAGAACTTCTTCATCTGCTCCTGCTCCGCGCGCACCATTGTCTACAAGGGCTTGATGCTGGCCGAGCAGGTGGCGGCCTTCTACCCGGAACTGGCCGATAAGCGCACCCTGAGCCGCTTCGCGCTGGTGCATTCCCGCTTCTCCACCAACACCTTCCCGACGTGGAAGCGCGCGCATCCCTATCGCCTGCTGGCGCACAACGGCGAGATCAACACGCTGCGCGGCAACATGGCGTGGCTGTCCGGCCGCGAGGCGATGCTCAAGAGCGAGTCCTTCAGCGAGGACGCCATCGAGGATTTCCGCCCCATCGCGCGGCCCGACGCCTCTGATTCCCAGGCGCTGGACCAGGTGGTGGACTTCCTGCATCTGGGCAGCGGCCGCAGCCTGCCCCACGTGATGATGATGCTGGTGCCCGAGGCCTGGAGCCACGATCCGGACATGTCGCTGGAGAAGAAGGCCTTCTACGAGTATCACGGCTGCCTGGTGGAACCCTGGGATGGCCCCGCGGCTCTGGCGTTCACCGACGGCAAGCTCATCGGCGCGACGCTGGATCGCAACGGCCTGCGCCCCGCCAAGTGGGTGATCACGACGGACGGGCTGGTGGTCATGGCCAGCGAATTCGGCGTGCTGCAATTCGAGCCTTCCAAGATCCAGCAGAAGGGCCGCCTCCAGCCCGGGAAGATGTTCCTGGTGGACACGGAGGAAGGCCGCATCGTCTCTGACGAGGAGATCAAACACAAGGTCGCCACGCAGCAGCCCTACGGCGCCTGGCTGGCCGAGAACAAGATCGAGCTGGGCAACCTGCCCAAGGCGCCGAACATCTACGCCATTGACCCGGAACGGACGCCCACGCTCCAGCAGGCGTTCGGCTACACCGAAGAGGATCTGCGCATGATCCTCACGCCCATGGGCACGAACGGCGAGGAGCCGGTGGGATCCATGGGCATCGATATCCCGCTGGCGGTGCTATCGGATCGCCCCCAGTTGCTGTTCCGCTATTTCAAGCAGCACTTCGCGCAGGTGACCAACCCGCCCATCGACCCCCTGCGCGAAGAGATCGTGATGAGTCTCGTCAGCTGCGTGGGCGGCGAAGGCAATCTGCTGGAAGAAACGCCGCGCCAGTGCCGCATGGTGGAACTGCCGCACCCCTTCCTCACCGATGAGGATCTCTCCAAGCTGCGCCGCAACCTGTTCCCCGATTTCCGCACGGCGACCCTCTCCATGCGGTTCAAGGCGGAAGGCGACCCCGAGCGCAATCTCTACGAAGCGCTGAAGACCCTCTGCAAGGAGGCCAGCCGCGCCATCGCCGACGGCGCCAGCATCCTGATCCTCAGCGACCGCCACATCGACGAGCGCCACGCGCCCATCCCCAGCCTGCTCGCGACCGCGGCCGTCCATCATCACCTGACCCGCGAGGGAACGCGCATGCGCGCGGGCCTCATCATTGAATCGGGCGAACCCCGCGAAGTGGCGCACATGGCGCTGCTGCTGGGCTTCGGCGCCGGTGCGGTGAATCCCTACATGGCCTTTGAGACCCTGGCGGATCTGATCCGCAAGGGCTACATGCCCGAAGGGCTGACCCTGGAAGACGCCAGCGCGAAATACATCAAGGCCCTCAAGAAGGGCGTGCTCAAGACCATGTCCAAGATGGGCATCAGCACGCTGGCCAGCTACCAGGGCGCGCAGATCTTCGAAGCCATCGGCATCGACCAGTTCGTCGTCGACGAGTATTTCAGCGGCACCGCCAGCCGCGTGCGCGGCGTTGGGCTGCGCGAGATCGCCATGGAGACCCTCGTTCGCCACGCCCACGCCTTCGGTCAGGAGCCTCTGGATGTGCTGGATTCCGGCGGCCATGTCCACTTCCGCGTGAACGGCGAGCAGCACGTCTGGAATCCCCAGACCATCGCCAATCTGCAGAATGCGGTGCGCCAGGACGACCCCAGCAGCTACACCGAGTTCGCGAAGCTGCTGAACGAACCGCGCGAGACGCCCCTGGCCCTGCGCGGACTCTGGGAGTTCAAGCCCGCGGGCGCGCCGGTGGCGCTGGAGGAAGTCGAGCCCGTCTCTGAAATCGTGAAGCGCTTCGCCACGGGTGCCATGTCCTTCGGCTCCATTTCGAAGGAAGCCCACGAGACCATGGCCCTGGCCATGAACCGCCTGGGCGGCCGCTCCAACACCGGCGAAGGCGGCGAGGATCCCGAGCGGTTCACCCCCCTGCCCAACGGCGATTCCAAGCGCAGCTCCATCAAACAGGTGGCTTCGGGGCGCTTCGGCGTAACCGCCGAGTACCTGGCCAACGCCGATGAAATCCAGATCAAGATGGCCCAGGGTGCCAAGCCCGGCGAGGGCGGCCAGCTGCCCGGCCACAAGATCGACTCGATCATCGCCAAGGTGCGCCACAGCACGCCCGGCGTGACCCTCATCTCCCCGCCGCCCCACCACGACATCTACTCCATCGAGGACTTGGCCCAGCTGATCTTCGATCTGAAGAACGTGAACCCCCGCGCGCGCATCAGCGTGAAGCTGGTTTCCGAAGCGGGCGTCGGCACCATCGCCGCGGGCGTGGTGAAGGCCCACGCCGATGTCGTGCTGATCAGCGGCGATAACGGCGGCACCGGCGCTTCGCCCCTGACGTCCATCCACCACAGCGGCGTGCCCTGGGAACTGGGGCTTTCCGAAGCGCACCAGGTCCTGGTGATGAACAATCTGCGCGGCCGCACGGTGCTGCAGACGGACGGCAAGTTGAACACCGGCCGCGACGTGGCCATCGCCGCGTTGCTGGGCGCCGAGGAATTCGGCTTCGCCACGGCGCCGCTGATCGCCGCGGGCTGCATCATGATGCGCAAGTGCCACCTGAACACCTGCCCCGTGGGCGTGGCCACGCAGGATCCCGCCCTGCGCGCCAAGTTCCAGGGCCAGCCCGAGCACGTGGTCCGCTACTTCTTCTACGTGGCCGAAGAGCTTCGGAACATCATGGCCTCGCTGGGCTTCCGCCGACTGGTGGACATGGTGGGCCGCACGGACTGCCTGGTGCAGCGCAAGACCGGCCTGAACCCCAAGGCCAGCCGCCTGGATACCTCGGAAGTCCTGTTCCGCCCCGCGCTCGCGGACAGCAGCCCCAGCCATCAGGTCGAGTTCCAGGACCACAAGCTGGACCAAGTGCTGGATCGCAAGCTCATCGAACTGGCGCGCCCCGCGCTGGAAGACCGCAAGCCCGTCGTCATCGAGCTGCCCATCCGTAACAGTGACCGCGCCACTGGCGCGATGCTGAGCGGCGAGATCGCCAAGCGCTACGGCAGCGAAGGTCTACCCACCGATACGCTCACGCTCAAACTCTCGGGCCACGCGGGCCAGAGCTTCGCCGCCTGGGCCTCGCCTGGCATGACGTTCGATCTGGTGGGCGATGGCAACGACTACGTGGGCAAGGGCCTTTCGGGCGGCATCATCGCCGTGCGTCCCCCCGCGAATTCGCCCTTCAAGGCGGAAGAGCAGGTGATCGTCGGCAACGTGGTGCTCTACGGGGCCATCAACGGTTGGGCCTTCTTCAATGGCCGCGGCGGTGAGCGCTTCGCTGTCCGCAACAGCGGCGGCATCACGGTGGTCGAAGGCGTGGGCGACCACGGCTGCGAGTACATGACCGGCGGACTCGTCGTCGTGCTCGGCAACACGGGCCGCAACTTCGGCGCGGGCATGAGCGGCGGTCTGGCCTACGTCTTTGACGAGGACGGCGCATTCAACGCGCGCTGCAACCAGGAGATGGTGGAACTGGTGAGCCTCGGCGAAAGCGACGCCGCCACGGTCCGCGCCCTGCTGGAAGAGCACGTCCGCCGCACCGGAAGCCCCAAGGCCAAGACCACCCTGGAGAACTGGGCCGCCTTCGCGCCCCGCTTCATCAAGGTGCTTCCCAAGGAATACCGCCGCGCCCTCGAAGCCGGTGGCGATTCCGCCAATCAAGGTCGTCCCGTCTCGGAGTTGCTGCCTCCGAGGTCCGGTGATTCACTCGCCGTCGCCGGTCAGGAGGTGAAGTAATGGGCAACCCTCGCGGATTTCTCGAGATCTCCCGCCTGGATCACGGCAAGCGGGACAAGGCCGAGCGCATCCAGGACTGGAACGAATTTGAGCTTCTGCCCACCCCGGCGACGCTCAAGGAACAGGCCTCGCGCTGCATGGACTGCGGCATCCCCTTCTGCCACGGAGGGTGCCCTCTGGGGAACATCATCCCCGAATTCAACGACCACATTTACAAGGGCTACCAGGAACGGGCGCTGGCCACCCTGCTGTCCACCAATAACTTCCCCGAGTTCACGGGCCGCGTCTGCCCCGCCCCCTGCGAGGCCTCCTGCACCCTGAACATCGAAGAGCAGCCCGTCACCATCAAGGACGTGGAGCGGAGCATCATCGATAACGCCTGGGAAGCGGGCTGGGTCAAGCCCGTGCTGCCCAAGGCGAAGACCGGACGCAAGGTCGCCGTCATCGGCAGCGGCCCCGCTGGCATGGCCGCCGCCCAGCAGCTTGCCCGCAAGGGCCACGATGTGACGCTGTTCGAGAAGGACAGCCGCATCGGCGGCCTGCTGCGCTACGGCATTCCCGACTTCAAGCTCGACAAGAGCCTCATCGACCGCCGCCAGAAGCAGATGCAAGCCGAAGGCGTCACCGTCCGCACCAATGTTCATGTCGGCGTCGATATCACGGGTGATCTTTTAAGGGCCCAGTTCGATGCGGTGCTGCTGACCGGCGGCTCGCGCGTGCCCCGCGATCTGCCCGTCCCGGGCCGGGATCTGAAAGGCGTCCACTTCGCCATGGAGTTCCTCAGCCAGGCCAACCGCCGCGTGGCTGGCGACACCGTGCCCGCGAGCGAAGCCATCCTGGCGACCAACAAGCGCGTGGTGGTGATCGGCGGCGGCGATACGGGCTCCGACTGCGTGGGCACCTCCATCCGCCAGGGCGCCGCCAGCATCCTGCAGCTGGAATTGATGCCCAAACCCCCGGTCAAACGCCTGGATTCCAACCCCTGGCCCGCGTGGCCCCAGATCCTGCGCACCTCCTCCTCCCAGGAAGAAGGCGGCGAGCGCGAATGGGCCATCCAGACCACAGAATTCCTGGGTGATGCCAACGGCCATCTGCGCGCCCTGAAAGTCGTGAACGTGGAACTGGGCCCCAAGGGCTTCACGCCCATCCCCGGCACCGAGCGCGAAATCCCCGCCGATCTGGTGACCCTGGCCATGGGCTTCGTGGGTTCGCCCAAGGCGGGCCTGCTGGAACAGCTGGGCATCGAGCTGGACGCCAGAAGCAACGTGAAGGCCGGCGCTGATTTCGCAACCAACGTCGAAGGCATCTTCACCGCGGGCGATCAACGCCGCGGCCAGAGCCTCGTGGTCTGGGCCATCTCCGAAGGCCGCAAGGC
>DAOPYE010000107.1:0-7583 GCA_035352715.1 Holophaga sp.
CTTGATCTGGCCATCCTTGAGGGTGGAGAAGAGGTTCTCCAGGGTGACGCGCTGACGGGACAGCGCGGCGGCCTTGGCCTTTTCCTGGCGGAACGACACGATGGAGCGGCCCTTGGACTCGTCCTCGACCACCTGGAAGTTGTCGCCCGAAGTGGGCACTTCCTCGAAGCCCAGGATCTGGACGGCGGTGGAGGGGCCAGCTTCGGTGACGCGATTGCCGCGATCATCGAACATGGCGCGAACGCGGCCCATGGTGGCGCCCGCGACGAAGATATCGCCGGCCTTCAGGGTGCCCTGCTGCACCAGCACCGTGGCCACGGGACCGCGACCGCGATCCAGCTTGGCTTCCAGGATGCTTCCCGCGGCGGGGCAGTCGTAGACGGCCTTGAGCTCCTTGAGATCGGCGACCAGCAACAGCGTCTCCAGCAGTTCATTCAAACCCTGCTTGGTCTTGGCGGATACGGGCACGCTGGGCACATCGCCACCGTAGGTCTCGGTCTGGACGCTGTACTGCAGCAGCATCTGCTGGACCTTGTCGGGGTTGGCGGCAGGCTTGTCGATCTTGTTGATGGCCACGACCATGGGCACATCAGCGGCCTTGGTGTGGCTGATGGCCTCGATGGTCTGAGGCATCACGCCATCATCGGCGGCGACGACCAGGATCACGATGTCTGTCACCTTGGCGCCGCGGGCGCGCATCTTGGTGAAGGCTTCGTGGCCGGGGGTATCGATGAAGACCACTTGGCGGTTCTCGCCGGTGTTGGGATCCTTCACATCCACATGGTAGGCGCCGATGGCCTGGGTGATGCCGCCAGCCTCGCCCGACGCCACCTTGCTGTGACGGATGGCGTCCAGCAGGGACGTCTTGCCATGATCGACGTGACCCATGATCGTGACAACGGGGGGACGGGCCAGCTTGTCACCCGCCACTTCGCCGGCCTCTTCCTGCGACATCTGAACGTCTTCCTCGAAGGAGACAATATCCGCGAGGTATCCAAATTCGCGGGCGATCTCTTTGGCAAGTTCCGTGTCGAGGGGCTGGTTGATGGTGGCGAGGATGCCGCGGTGCATGAGCTTGGCCACCACATCCTTGGCCGGACGATTGCACTTCTCGGCCAGCTCCTTGACCGTCACGCCCTCGGAGAGCATGACGATGCCGATCTCTTCATCGATGAACTCGGTCGCGATCTGCTGGGCGCGGCTGCGGGGCTGGCGGAGCTTCAGCTCCAGGGCCTCGGCCTCGCGCTCGGCGCGGCTGCGCTTATCGTCCTTCTTCTTGCCAACGAAATGGCCGCTGCGACCCGGACCCTTCTGGGCATTGGGATCGATGGGACCGCTGGGCGCGTTGGACAGGGACGGACCGCGACCGGGACCACCGGGACGACCGGGACCACCGGGGCGAGGGCCACCGGGACCACCAGGACGACCGGGACCACCAGGGCGAGGACCGCCAGGACCGCCGGGGCGACCAGGACCCCCAGGACGGAAACCGGGTCCGCCGCCGGGACGGCCGCCAGGGCCTCCGCCGGGCCGACCGCCAGGGCCGCTGGGACGCGAGACGGGACGTGCCTGGGGAAGCTGAATGTACCGCGCGGGCTCCTGCGATTTGGGCGCAGGCGTGGGCGCGTCGGCCATCTTGATGCGCGTGAAGCCACCTTCGGGCTGGAGCGTCGTGATGGAAGGCGGGATGTAGGGACGCCGGGAAGGTGCTGGCGTGGGATCATGGCGCACTTCGCCCTTGCCTGTGTTGCTGGCCATGGGAAGCGTAGTCTTGGGCGCCTGAGGCTGGCCCGAACGCTGCACAACCGGCTGGCCGGGGCGCTGAACCACCGAACGCGCACCCGCTTCGGGGCGACCCTTGGGCTGCTGCTGCGGCAGCTGGATGTAGCGCGCAGGCTCCTGTGACTTGGGGGTCGGCGCAGGTGTCGCTGAGATGCGAAGCCGTGAAAATTGCTCGGTAGCCTTGGGGGCCTCCGCAGCCGCTGGCGTCGAAGACGTTTCAATGGCCGCCGCGGATGGGGCCGGTACAGGAGCCGACTCGTGCTTCTTCACCAACACCAAAGGCGCGGGAGGAACCGGGTTCGCCGTGGGAGCGGCGGGCGCTGCGGAGAAGGAACTGGTGGGCGCAGCCTTCACGATGCGAACGGCAGCCGGTGCGGCCGGGCGAGAGGGGGCCGAGGGCGCGCCTTCGTTCGCACCTTTAGATTTGGAGTCGAAAACTCGGCGCAACTGCTCAATCTGATCATCAGTGAGGTTCGAGCTATGGCTTTTGCCAGGAATGCTCAGACGTTTCTCGAGCGCGTCGATGACGTCGTGATTGGTCACGCCGAGTTCTTTGGCGAATTGGTTGATGCGAAGCATGAAGGGGGGCACCTCAATAGTTTTTGGGTTCCGAGAGAGCGTTGCGGCGGACAGACCTACTCTCCGAAACGTTCATGCACGGCGTCGATCAGGCGGAATGCCAACTCCTGGTCCATGCCGTCCACACTGAGCAATTGTTCAGCAGTGATAGTGTACAGGGATTTCGCATCGGCACAGCCTGCGAGCGCGAGTTTTTCAGCCATCGCCTCATCCAGACCCTCGATTTGGCCCAACTCCTCGACCAGCCGGGACTGCGGCGCGGCCTCTTCCACCTCGACAGCAGCCGTTTCCGGAAGGGCGGCGCCCATGGCGACCTCGGCCTCGCGGCGCTTGTCGCTCTCGCTGCGGACATCGATGTTCCAGCCCGTGAGCTTGGCCGCCAGGCGGACGTTCTGTCCGCGCTTGCCGATGGCGATGGAGAGCTGTTCATCATCCACCACCACTTCGACGCGGTGATGCTCGGGATCCACAACCGAGACGCGGATGGCCTTCGCGGGATTGAGGGCGTTGGCAATGAAGCGCGAGGGATCCTCGTCGTAGCGAACGATGTCGATCTTCTCGTTCTTCAGTTCGCGGATGATGGCCTGCACGCGGCTGCCCTTCAGACCCACGCACGCGCCCACGGGATCGACATCCGGATCCAGACTGTGCACGGCCACCTTGGCGCGGTCGCCCGCCTCGCGCACACAGCTGCGGATGACCACGGTGCCATCGTGGATCTCGGGCACTTCGCTATCGAAGAGCTTGATGAGCAGCCTGGGATCGGTGCGGCTGACCTGCACCTGGGGATCCTTGGCCGAGCGGTCCACGGAGGAGATGACGACCTTGATGCGCTGGCCCTTGTCGAATCGGTCTCCGCGCAGCGCCTCGTTGCGGCGCAGCATGGCCTCCACCCGGTCCACCTCCAGGATGATCGCGCTCTTTTCGAAGCGCTTGACCTCGGCCACCACGACCTCGCCGATGCGATCGGCGAAATCCGTGAAGATGCGGTCGCGCTCGGCTTCGCGCACCTTCTGCACCAGCACCTGCTTGGCGGCCTGGGCGGCGATGCGACCCAGCTGGGTCGTGTCCTGCGGAAGCCAGAGCGTGTCGCCCTCGGCGGCGTCGGGGTTGAGCCCCTGGGCCTCCTCGAGGCTGATCTCAAGATCCTCTTCCTCCACTTCCTTCACGACCTGCTTGAGGGCGTAGACATGGAACTCGCCCGTCTCGCGATCCATCTGGGCCTGGAAGTTGCCGTAGAAGTCATAGGCCTGGAAATACTTTTCAGCGGCCTTCACCAGGGATTCCTCGACGGCCTTGAAGACATCCTCTTCAGGGATGCCCTTCTCAGCGGCGATCATCTTCACACTGTCAAAAAAGGTGGTTGCGACCAGAGCCATGGCGCTCTCCTTCAGTCCGCGCTTTTCTCTACGCGGGCCGTTTCAGGGTTCGGGGCAGACGTCACGAACCGGGGTTTGGGGGTCTTGCTTTCGTCAAAAGGCGCAAGCCGCGCTTTCTGAACGATCTCGAACGGAACGGTCTTGAGGACGCCGTCCTCCTCGATCGTCACGGATTCATCAGTCGCCTCGCCGATCCACCCTTTGAAGCGCTTCTGGCCATTCAAGGGCGTCTTCGCCTGGATGCGACAGAGCCGACCGGCGAAGCGGCGATAGTGGGACGCCTTCATCAGGGGCCGCTCCAGGCCAGGGCTTGAGACTTCCAATCCCACGTCTTCGCGCAGAGAGGGAAACTCTACATCCATCCAAGCGACCAGCCCGTCGTTGGCGGCCACGCAATCGTCCAACGTGATGCCACGCACCGCGCCATCGGGCCCCACGGGCTCGAGGTGATCGATGTAGAGGCGCAGATTGGTGTCGCGCCCTTCGCGAACGGGTTCCATGCACACCAGTTCGAAGCCCAGAAGGGCGAGCTGGCGTTCGATGGGGGCTTGCAGCTTCTGGAGGTCCATGGATTCCTTTGAATTCCAGCCATAACCGCTTGGATAGGCGGGAACTCCCGCCCGACAAAGCTCCGTTCCGATCAAAGAGGTCCGCATCCACAAATCGTGCGTTAGCGGTCATTCCTGGGCAGGACGGTTCAAGGCCAGTCTCAACGGAGCAGTGTACCGCTGGCTTCCAGGCTCGACAAGGGGAAACCCCCAACAGATCCCAAGGGAACCCAGGGCCTTCTCGGATCACGAAAGAACTGCGAGAGAAAGGCGAGGATCTGTCCGCAGGCTGCGGCAGGTCGCTTGGATTCCGTTAGCATGGATCTTCGCGGTGTCCCCGCCCTGCTATGAAGCTCACCTGGAGAAGTCTATGCGCACCACATCGCTCACCGCCCGCTGGACCCTGCCCCCAGCCTTCGTCCAAATCGCGGCGATCGGACTGGGGCTGGCTCTGGCCACGGGCTGCAGCAAGGATCCTTTCAGCGAGACGACCACCGAAACGCTCACGAGCCCAACCATCAATGCATTCAACGCCAGTTCCACAGGCATCACCCAGGGACAGACCGTCACCCTGGCCTGGAATGTGACAGACGGTACCAATGCGACGACCGGAGATACCCTCCCGACCACCATCAGCATCGATAATGGCCTTGGTGTTCAGACGGGCTCCCAGGTGACCGTCTCACCCACCGCCACCACCACGTACCGGATTACCGCCACCAACAAGGCCGGCAACACCACGTCCGTCATCACGATCACTGTAGTCCCCGCCACAAGCGGAACGCTATCCCGGCTGGCAGGCCTGCCAGAAGGCTCCGCCAATGTGGACGGCGCCGCTGGAACCGCGTGCTTCAACCACCCCTCGGATGTTGCCTGCGCTACGGATGGATCGATCTTCGTGACGGACACCGCCAACAACACGATCCGCAAGATCGCGGCAGATGGCACCGTCAGCACTTACGCGGGTCAGGTCGGATTTTCGGGGTTCGCTGACGGCAAGGGCTTGGCCGTCACCTTCAACGGCCCCTCGTGCTTGGCCGTTGATGCCTCGAACAACCTTTATGTCGCCGACACCTCGAACAGTCTCATCCGAAAGATCGCTTCCGACGGGACCGTCACCACCCTGGCCGGCAAGGCCTTGACGCCCGGCGTAACCAACGGCAAGGGACTCTCCGCGCGGTTCAATTCGCCTTTCGGGGTGGCCCTGGGACATTCCGGCGAAATCTACGTCGCGGATACTTACAACCACCTGATCCGCAAGATCGCTGCGGATGGCACCGTCACCACCTTCGCGGGCATTGCCAAGCAGAGTGGCAGCCTGGACGGCAAATCCAATGTGGCACGGTTCAATGAGCCCACTGGCGTGGCCGTGGACCCCTCTGGAAACGTCTTCGTGGCTGATTATGGCAACCATGCCATCCGCAAGATCGCTGCGGATGGCACCGTTTCGACGTTTGCGGGTTCGCCGGGCGTCAGCGGAAGCACCGACGGAACGGGCTCTGCAGCCCTGTTCAACCAGCCCTATCACCTGAGATCTGACGTATCCGGAAACGTCTACGTGACCGACATGGGTAGCAACGTCATCCGCAAGATCGCGCCGGATGGAACCGTCAGCACCCTGGCAGGAGCCGTAGGCCTGACGGGAACCACTAATGGCTTGGGCTCGGCTGCGCGTTTCTACATCCCCACGGGTCTGGATGTGGACACAAACGGCAATGTGTTCGTCGCAGACCAAGGCAACAACCTGATCCGCAAGATCGCCATGGATGGCACGGTCTCTAGCTATGCGGGCAACGCGACGACGACTGGCGCCGCTGACGGCGTGGGGGGATATGCTCGATTCCAGACCCCCATGGGTCTGGCCACGGATGCGAACGGAAACGCATATGTGGCGGATATGGATAACCACACCATCCGCAGGGTGGCCCCCGATGGCACGGTCACGACCGTTGCCGGCACCCCCGGCGTCAGCGGCAAAACAGATGGGATCGGCACCAGCGCCCAGTTCCATTCACCCATCGGGGTGGCGCTCGATGCCTCGGGGAACATCTACGTCGCCGATTCGGGCAACAACACCATTCGCAAGATCACACCAAGCGGCCTGGTGAGCACGCTGGCCGGAACCGCCGGGACCAGTGGCACCACTGATGGCCTGGGCTCGGCTGCCCTGTTCAACTATCCACGCAGCCTCACGGTGGATAAGAGCACCGGCACCATTTACGTTTCCGACTCGGGCAACCACACCATCCGGAAGATTGCGGCCGATGGCACCGTGACCACCCTCGCGGGCATGGCTGGAACCAACGGGAGCTCGGACGGTGCAGGAACTTCCGCGATGTTCTACTGGCCTTTTGGCCTCGCTCTCGACGGATCGGGCAACCTCTATGTGGCCGACACCTCGAACAACACGATCCGCAAGATTGCTCTCTCCACAGGATTCGTCACCACGGCCTCGGGAACCACGGGCGTCTCGGGCAGCCTGGATGATGCACTTATCTATGCTCTGTACTGGTATCCCACCGGACTGACCATCGACGATGCCGGCAGCATCTACGTCGCGGACACGGGCAACAGCCTCATCCGAAAGATTTCTACGGACGGCGTCGTCAGCACACTTGTCGGTTACGCCTCCCGGCGCTTGACCGTCCCAGGCCCCCTGCCCGCCTCCATTGCCACACCCCACGGCGTCGCCTTCGACACCCATGGCGGAAACCTGCTGTTCACCGAGAACTCCGCGGTCATGAAGGTGAGTTTCTGATGTCCCAGATGCTGGATGGAAAACTTCACGCCGGACGCATCCTTGACGAGGTATCCGGCCAGGTGAAGGCTCGCCTCGCACAGGGCCTGCGCGCCCCCTGCCTGGCCGTCATTCTGGTGGGCGAAGATCCCGCCAGCCAGGCCTACGTCAAGGGCAAGGTCACGGATTGCGCGAAGACCGGCATCCGCTCCCTGGAGTTCCGCCTGGATGCGGCCACGCCGCAGGAAGAACTGAACGCCCTGATCGACCGACTGAACGCCGATGCGGAAGTCGATGGCCTTCTGGTCCAGTTGCCCCTCCCCAAGGGACTGGACGCCAAGGCGGCCCTGCACCGCATCGATCCCGCCAAGGATGTGGACGGCTTCCATCCCATCAACCAGGGACTGCTGCTGGAGGGCCTTCCGGGCCTGCGCCCCTGCACGCCCACCGCCTGCATGAATATGCTGAAGGCCCATGGCGTCGACCTCAAGGGCAAGCGCGCCGTGGTGCTGGGCCGCAGCGAGATCGTGGGCAAGCCCATGGCCCTCATGCTGCTGG
>DAOPYE010000108.1:0-7570 GCA_035352715.1 Holophaga sp.
CGAAGACGGTCAAATCCGCATCCAGCAGATCCAGGCTCTGCTGCGAGAAGTAGCCCACCTGCAGGCTGGCACCCAACTTCACCTCACCGGCATCGGGCTCCAGCACGCCCGCGACCATCTTCAACAGCGTGGACTTGCCCGCGCCGTTCTGGCCCATGACGCACCAGCGCTCGCCGCGGCGAATATGCAGATCGAAATCCTGGTAGAGCTTGCGCGGGCCATAGGCTTTGCACAGGTTTGAGAGCATCAGCACATCGTCGCCGCTGCGCTGGGGCGCACGGAAATCCCACTTCACGATGCGGCGTTTCTTGGGGGGTTCCACGCGCTCGATCTTCTCCAGCGCCTTCACGCGGCTCTGCACCTGGGCGGCCTTGGCGGCGTGGGCCGAGAACCGCTCGATGAAGCGCTGCTCCTTGGCGAGCTTCGCCTGCTGGCGCGCGTAGGCCGCTTCCTGGTTGGCTTCGCGCTGCTCGCGCTCCTTCACGTAGAAATCGTAGTCGCCGGAGTAGCTGACGATATCGCCGCCGTCGATCTCCAACACGCGCGTCACGATGCGGTTCATGAAATCGCGATCGTGGCTGGTCATCAGGATCGTCGCCGTGCTGGCCCTCAGGTAGTTCTCCAGCCACAGGATGGATTCGATATCCAGGTGGTTCGTGGGCTCGTCCAGCAGCAGCACATCGAAGCTGCCCAGCAGCACCTTGGCCATGGAAACGCGCATCTTCCAACCACCCGAAAGCGCGCCCACGTCGCCATCGATCTGTTCATCGCTGAAGCCCAGGCCCTGCAGGCAGGCACGGGCCTTGGCCTCCAGTTCGTAGCCGCCCAGATGCTGGTATTCCTCCTGCACATGGCCAAAGCGTTCGAGGATCTGCTCCATCTCGTCAAAGCGCTCGGGATCAGCCAGAGCGCCTTCAAGCTCTGCCAGCTCGTGGTGCAGATCACCCAGGCGACCACTGCCTGCGATGGCCTCGTCCAGCACGGGACGCCCCGCCATCTCGTCCACCTCCTGCCGGAAGCAACCGATGGTCAGCTTCTTGGGATAGCTCACCGTCCCTTCATCGGGTTCTTCTTCGCCCAGAATCATGCGGAAGATCGTGGACTTGCCCGCGCCGTTGGGCCCCACCAATCCGGCCTTCTCGCCCGGATTCAGCTGGAAGTCCGCCTCGATGAAAAGCACCTGCTTGCCGTACTGCTTGCTGACACTGGAAAAGGAGATCATGCGCGGGCTTCCCGGAGTTCCGCGCCTGGTCCGGCGCGAAGGTCCATGTCCATTCTCGCAAAGGGCCTCCTTTTCGCCCAGAAGAGATGCGACTACGCCTTTTCCTGATGCCCAATCACCAGCCAGACGGGGCGACCTTCCTCAATTGCCTCCAATGCCAAGCCTCGCAGTTCCTTGGCGGGCACGGCACGAAGCGCGCTGCCCTCCTTGACCAGCAGCGTCTGCCCGCGATCGGTCGGGAGCGGCAGCTGGTAGGCCTTCCACTGGGGTTCAGCAACCCCCTGGGGCTGATCGGGGATGCTGAAAGGTGCATCACCCTTCAAAACTTCGGGGCTCGTATTGAGCAGGGCCGCCAAAGAGACCAGCGAAGAACCGGTTGGAAGCGCAACGCCACGCTCCCAGGCGCTGACCGAAGCGGTTTGAAGATTCAGCCGCTCGGCGATATCCCGCTGGGTCCAACGCCAGGCCTTGCGGATCTTCCGGACGCGATCCCCCAGACTCCGAGGCTGACCGCTTGGAACATCCAGCCCGTAAGGTCCTCTTCCAGCTGGGCGGTTCATCGGACACCGCCATGGAACATAATGTAAATATTTTGATTTTCGCTCCGCCCGCTCGCTGCACTCCGGATCCAGGAGCGAGCAAAGGGGCGCGAAGCCATGGTCCCCAATCTACCTCAAGGCACTGATTCCATGCCCCAATTCCGGCTCGCGGCGCGGCTGAATTTCAGCTAAATTCAAATTATTTGAATTTTAAAACCAGGATCGCCCATGCCTTCACTGCACTGGCGCGGCAAAGATGCCGTGCTGAACCATCACCTGGATGTGCCGTACCACCTGCTGAAGTGCGAGCCCGAGATCAGCGTCGGCTGCCCCGGCAGCGGCAACCTCATCGTGGAAGGCGATAACCTCCTGGCTCTGAAAGCCCTGCTGCCCTATTACAAGGGCCAGGTGAAGTGCATGTACATCGACCCGCCATACAACACGGGCCAAGAAGAATGGGTATACAACAACAATGTCAACAGTCCTGAAATTCGTGGATGGCTTGGAGAGGTTGTTGGCAAGGATGCCGAGGATCTAAACCGCCACGATAAGTGGCTGTGCATGATGTGGCCAAGAATCAAGCTGCTTCATCAGTTTCTTTCCGATGACGGGATAATGTTTGTTAGCCTTGATGACAATGAGCTACCAAGACTGCGTCAGATAATGGAAGATATATTTGGGGAACAAAACTTTTTGGCACAGATCATTATTCAATCCAACAAACGGGGTCAAACATACAAGCAAATAGCAAAAACACACGAATACCTATTATGTTATGGCCGTTCATGTGAGGCTAAGCTTGGTGAGCTTGAGACAAGTGGATCGAATCTTCCAGAAGAAGACCAATTTGGGAAGTATTCATCGCGCGAATTGCGGAATAGAAATCCAAAATTCGGTCGTCACAATCGACCCAATTTGTTTTTCACGATATTCGCAGACACAAGCAGACCTGATGAGCAGGGGAACTTTCCAGTATCCACCGTGGGAGCACCGGGTTGGGTATCAATCGAACCGTTCAACAGCACCGGAGTAGAGAGCTGCTGGCGCTGGGGGAAGGAAAAAGTCGATAAAAACACGGCAAGCCTCGGAACAAAGACCCTGTACGCCAAGCAAACACGAGAAGGTGGCTGGAGAGTTTTCGAGAAATATCGCAAAGAATCAGTGAAAGCCAAATCGATTTGGTTTGATACAAAGCACATCAGCGAACAAGGGACAAATGAGTTGGGGCGAATCGGGTTAAGTGAAGTATTCCAATTTCCAAAACCCGTCGGCCTTATCCAAGATTGTATTTTGTTGGCAACAGATGAAGATTCAATCATTTTAGATTCCTTTGCCGGTTCTGGGACCACCGCCCAAGCGGTTATGAACCTAAACGCCGAGGATGGCGGCAACCGCCGCTTCATCCTGGTCGAGATGGATCCCACCATCGCCCGCACAGTCACGGCCGAGCGCGTGCGCCGGGTGGCGCGGGGCTACACGAACGCCAAAGGCGAGGCGGTGCCGGGGCTGGGGAGTGATTTCCGTTACTGCACGCTGGGCACGCCCCTCTTCCGCGGGAATGGCAGTCTCAACGAAGAACTGAGCCGTGAGGCCCTGGCCCGCCATCTGTTCTTCACGGAATTCGGCGAACCACTCCCGGAGCCGCCCTCCGGCGAAAGCAGTCTCGTGGGAACCTTCGGCGATACGGCGCTCCATCTGCTCTGGGACGAGGATGGCCCCGGTTTCCTGGACGCAGGGGTCCTGCGCGCCCTTCCCGCCTGGGAAGGCGAATTCATTGTGTTCGGCGAAGGCTGCGCCATTCCCGCCAGCGTGCTTCAGGAACACCGGATCTCCTTCCGGCAGGTTCCCTACCGGGTCCGGAGCTAGCCATGCGCCTGAAGGATTTCCAGCAGGAGTGCCTGCACACCCTCGAAAGCTTCCTGAAGGCCGCCCGCCAGGAAGGCGCAGCAGCCGCCTTCGAGGCTGAACCTGGCCGGGGCGCGTATGTCGTGCCGAAAGACTGGCAGGATATCGCTCCGAACCTGACGCCCCCCTACGTCTGCCTGCGCGTGCCCACGGGCGGCGGCAAGACGCTCCTCGCCAGCCACGCCGTGGGCCGTAGCTTTCACAGCTACTTCGAAACGGACCATGGCTTCGTACTCTGGCTCGTGCCCAGCACGGCCATCGTAGACCAGACACTCAAGGCTCTGCGCAATCCCCGCCATCCCTACCGCCTGGGGCTCCAGGAGGGCCTGGGCAGTTCCGCTGTCCAGGTGAAGTCCATGGGCGAGGCTCTCTACCTGAACCGCGCCGAGATCGAAGGGGAAACCATCGTCGTGGTGGGCACGGTCCAGGCGTGGCGGACCAGCGCCAAGGAAGGGCGCAAGGTCTACGAAGACTCAGGCCAGTTTCTGGATTTCCAGGGCAGCCTGGATGCCTTCGAAGCTGCTCATGGCGGCCTGCACCGCAACGAGGCATGCCGGGTGGTGACCAGCCTGGGCAACCTCATCGCCAGTCGCCGCCCGCTGATGATCCTGGACGAGGCCCACAACACGCGCACCGAATTGAGCTTCAAGTTCCTGCGCGCGCTCAATCCCCGCTGCATCCTGGAGTTCACCGCCACGCCCGACCGCGAGCATCCCCCCAGCAATGTGCTGCATCAAGTCCGCGCCGTGGATGTGAAGCGCGAGGGCCTCATCAAGCTTCCGGTGGAAGTAGAGAGCGCCTCCACGCCGGAAGATGCCCTGCTGAAGACCCGCATCAAGCTGGACGTCCTGCAAACGCTTGCAAAGCGAGCCCAGGATGACGAAGGCCGCTACCTGCGTCCCATGGCCCTGATCCAGGCCGAGCCGGACCGCAAGGATGCCCCCGGCGCCTGGACCGTGGACAAGGTCAAGAGCCACCTGATGGAACACCTGAACATCGCAGTCGACGAAATCAAGATCGTCACCGGAGAGCAGAAGGAGTTGAAGGGCGTGGATCTCTTCCAGCCCGGCCCCGTGCGCTACATCCTCACGCAAAAGGCCCTGGCCGAAGGCTGGGACTGCAGCTTCGCCTATGTCCTCTGCTCGCTGGCGGTGGCCCACAGCGTGACGAGCGTCGAACAGATCCTGGGTCGCGTGCTACGCATGCCCCAGGCCAAACCCTTCGCCCTTCCCGAACTCAACCGCGCCTACGCCGTCGTGCGCAGCAACGCATTCATGAACACCATCGACGAGCTGCGCGAGTGCCTGGTGAGCTTCCATGGATTCAGCCGCGTGGAGGCCAACAAGGCCGTTCAGCCCGAGGGCATGCCTCTGCTGAATACGGAAGTAGAAAGCCTCGATTACCTGCAGGAGCCGGTGGTCCTGCCGGGCCTTCAGCTCCAAGACATCCCGGAAGGTTTGCGAGGCCTCGTGCGACAGAACGAACTGGGACAGATTGAAGCACCGCGCAACGCCCTGCGAGCCTACGCCTGCGCATTCCAGAAGGCGGGTGGAGCATCGAAGGCCATGGCATCCGTATTGGCCCTGGAGACCGTCCGGGCCGAGCGTGGTGAGCAGATCCGCATCCCCTGGCTGATGTACGAAGGCGAGCGGTTCTCCTCGGTCCACCTGAACACGGATCCGCTGCCAGTAGAAACCATTCCAGATTCCGAACTGGCCAAGCTCTCCTTTGCGCCTCGGGGCATGATCTACACTGGCCTCCTGGATATCGATGCCCAGGGCTGCGCCACCGCCCGAGAAGCCATGCACCACGAACAGGCGCTCCCCCTGGATACGCCAACCTCGGAGACGCCAGAACATCTGGCCTGGGAGCTGGATGACGAGTTGCATCGCGGCGCGGCCCATCTCGATGTCAGGCCCAGGGCCTCGCGGGCTTTCTGCCTGCGCGTGATCCAGCACTTCCGCCACAAAGGCGTGCCTTTGGCGGAGTTGGATCGCAGTCGCTACCGGCTGAAGGATGCCGTTTCCGCGCTCTGGGACGAACTGCGGCTGAAGCTGCGCCGCGCCAAGTTCGCGGGCCTCATGGAGGTCCATGAATTCTCCGCCAGCCCTGCCCAGGCCCATGTCTTTGGCAACGCTGACTATTACCAGCCCCTGCGGACCTGTGAAGGTCAGGCGTTCAAGAAACACCTCTTCCGTCTCATCGGGCACATGAACAACGATGAGTTGGCCGTGGCCCGCATCCTGGATGCCCTACCCGAAGTGGATACCTGGGTACGCAATCTGGACCGGGATCGCAACGCAGCCTTCTGGTTGCCCTATCCCGAGGACCAGGCTTTTTTTCCTGATTTCATCGCACAACTGAAGAATGGCAAGGTGCTGGTTCTGGAAGTGAAAGGGGAATTTCTGGAGAACGCCCAATCAGATGACAAGCGCAAAGTGCTTGAGCTGTGGGGCCGCACAACAGGCGGCGTCTCCAAATGGATCAGCGCCCCAGACCAGACCCGTGGCCCAGGCCTGGATCTGCTGGCAAGCGAACTGAGCCGGGATCTCGCCTAGGTCCTTGCACGTCCCGCTATGCTGGATTTCTCCATCCTGCGAGGTGCCATGTCCATGTTTCGGCGATCGCTTTCTTCCCGCATGGCCGTCCTATTCTGGGGCCTGCTTCTGGCGCTCCATCTCCCGGCGATGGCCACCCAGGAGGCAGTGTCTCCCATTCCGAAACCCAAAGCCGAGGCGCGTTGCGGCCTGGGTGGCATCGTTCCAGGCGACGCGTGGAGCCCGTCGGACGCCTACCAGTTGGGCTCGTCCAAAATCTATCCGCCGGGCGCGGGCCGTCAGAGCTACCGACTGCGTGATATCCGCGGAGGTTTCATCCAGTTCGTGATCGCCAAGGACAGCAAGGTCCAGGCGGTGCTGCGGGAATACGATGGTGAGCAGGAGCCCAAGGTGCTGGAAGCGCTGAAGGCGCGGTACGGTGAGCCTTCGAACCCCGGCGTTCAGACCGGGGCCATGGGACTGGTGAGCGGCAAGACCCAATCGCGCATCGTATGGCTCGATACGGCCTGCCATACGCGCATTGAGTTCGTGCGCCAGGACAAGGGCATGTTCAAGGGCAAGTTCGCCAAATCCACCACCCTGGCCGTGATCGTCACCGCTCTGGATCAGCACACGCCTGGCGACAGCCCCAATCCACTAGACTGATGTCTGCGCTGTGATCGCACAGCGGGAAACCGCACCCCGAGGAAACGCAATCGTGACAGGAATCACTCGCCAGGCATTCCGTGACGATGGGACTTTCAAGGGCTTTGCTACCATGTGGGCATTATGAAAATACTGATCATCGACGACGCAAAATTTCAGCGCGGCCAGATGGCGCGCCTGCTGGTGGGGCTGGGCCACACGGTCATCGAAGCCAGCAACGGCCAAGAAGGCTACATGAAGCTGTGCACGGATGGCCCCGACGCCGTGATCTGCGATCTGCTGATGCCCGTCATGGATGGGATCGCCTTCCTGACGATGGTGCACAAGCACGAGGTGCCCACCCCGGTCATCATCCTTTCTGCGGATGTGCAGGCCACCACGCGGGAACAGTGCCTGGGCCTCGGAGCCCGCGCCTTTCTCAACAAGCCTTGCGAAGTGAATGCGCTGATCGAAGCCCTGGCGCCCATCCAAAACGGTCTCGGCCAGAACTGAGGCTCCGATGCTTGAGGATGAAACCTTCCGGGACGCTCTGACCGAACTGGTGAACATCGGGGTGGGACGCGCGGCAGCTTCCCTGGCGACGATGGTCAAGGAACGCATCGAGCTCTCCGTGCCCCGGCTCGTCACGATCCCCTATCACGAACTGCCCACCCAGCTCGGCATCGCCGGGAAGGAGATGCAGATCTCCATCGTGCAGCAGC
>DAOPYE010000109.1:0-7378 GCA_035352715.1 Holophaga sp.
CCAGGAAGAGCGCGGCCTTGAAGAAGGCGTGGGTGAAGACGTGGAACATGCCCGCGGTGAAAGCCCCGGCGCCCATGCCCATGAACATGAAGCCCAACTGGCTGACGGTCGAATAGGCCAACACCTTCTTGATGTCGTACTGCGCGAGTCCCATCGACGCCGCCACCAGCGCCGTGAGCGCGCCCACGAAGAGCACGACGGACAGCGCCACCGGCGCGTTCACGTAGACGAAATTCAGGCGGGCGATCATGTAGAGGCCGCTGGTCACCATGGTCGCCGCGTGAATCAGCGCGCTGACCGGCGTCGGGCCCGCCATGGCGTCCGGCAACCAGACGTAGAGCGGGATCTGGGCGCTCTTGCCGCAGGCGCCCACGAACAGACAGCAGCCCGCGAGGTTGAACCACCAAGTCGGCGCATGGCTCAGGCCGAACAGCGTGATCTCGGGGCGCGCCAGCACCTCGCGCGTCATGCCCATCAGGGTGCTGAAGTCCGCGCTGCCGTAGATCTGGAACAGCAGGAAGAAACCCACCAGGAAGCCGAAGTCGCCGATGCGGTTGGTGATGAACGCCTTCTTGCCCGCGGTGGCCGCGAAATCCTTCTCGAAGTAGAAGCCGATGAGCAGGTAGCTGCACAGGCCGACGCCTTCCCAGCCCAGGAACATCATCAGCAGATTGGCGCCCAGCACGAGGTTGAGCATCGAGAACACGAAGAGGTTCAGGTAGGCCATGAAGCGGTAGTACCGGCCGTCCTCGCGCTCCTCCGCCATGTAGCCCGTGGAAAAGAGGTGGATCAGGAAGCCCACGCCCGTCACCAGCAGCGCCATCGCGCCCGAAAGCGGATCAAAGCGGTACGCCCATGAGACCGTGTTGTGCGTCAGGCCATCCAGGACGTGCGCGCCGCCGAAATCCACCCAGGTCCACAGCTCCTGGATGATCACGCGCCCTTCGGAGGGCTGTCGCATCAGGACGATGAAATAGAACAGCGAGAGAGCGAAGGCGATGCCGACGCTGCCCAGCGCCAAGGCATCCACCAGCTTCGTGTTGCGCGCGCGACGCCCCGTGGCGCCGTTGATCAGCGCGCCAAAGACCGGCAGGAATGCGATCAGCCAGAGAAGAGAACCGTGAAGGGGACCGTGGATCATCTGCTCAGCCCTTCAAAAGGTCGATCTCGTCCACGCGGACGGTTTCCTTGCGGCGATAGAGCGCCACCACCAGCGCAAGGCCGATGGCGACCTCGGCCGCGGCCAGCCCCATCACCAGCAGAGCGAACGCCTGGCCGCCGACGGTGCCGCTGTGCCGCGCGAAGGCGATGAGATTCAGGTTCGCCGCGTTCAGCATCAGCTCGACACACATGAGGATGATCAGCGCGTTGCGCCGGATCAGCACCCCCAGGATGCCGATGGAGAACAACAGAAAAGACAGGACAAGGGCGAAATTGGGGGACGGCATCAGGCTTCACCTCTCATCACACGCGCTCCGTCTTCGCCAGCACCACGGCCCCGACCAGCGCCACGAGCAGGATCACGGAAAGGATCTCGAAGGGCAGCAGGTAGCCCGCGAACAGGCCGCGGCTGATGGCCTGGGCGTTGTGCCCGGCCACGTCCATGCCCTGGGCGAGATCCGGGGGAAGGTTCAGGGCCTGATCCGCGCCGCGGGCGAAGCAGATGCCCCCGAACACCGCGCCGAAGGCCGCCGCCAGCAGCGCCACCAGCGGCAGCACCACGGCCATGGCTCCGCGATCATTGGCACGGCCATCCTTGCGCTTGCTCAGCTCCACCAGCATCACCACGAAGAGGAACAGCACGACGATGCCCCCGGCGTAGACCAGCACCTGCGCCATGGCCAGGAACTCGGCCTCCATGCACAGATAGCAGGCCGCGATGGAGAGCATCGTGAACAGGAAGCCGATGACGCTATGCACGGCGTTCTTCGAGAAGACCATGGCCAGGGCGCCGATCAGGGACATCACGCCGAAGATCGTAAAGAGCGCGCCCATGGGCGTTGCGAACAGTTCGTGCATCATCGCGCCCCCTCGTCAGAATCCTTGGCGACAACGGCTGCGGGAACAGCCTCGGCGATGGAATGCCTTCCCACGAGGCTGGGGTGATCCAGATCCGCGAGGCCCAGCGCCAGATCCTCGCGCCGGTAGGTCGCCAGCTCGAACTGGTCGTTCAGCTTGATCGCATCGAAATTGCACGCCTCGACGCAGAAGCCGCAGAACACGCAGCGCTCCATCTCGAAGTCGTAGCGCAGCGGGATGCGGGTCTTGCGCCCCTCCTTCTTGCCTGCCTCGATATGGATGGCGTTGGTGGGACAGATCTTCTCGCAGGCCATGCAGCACACGCAGGCCAGCTCGCCTTCGGCGTTCGTCAGGAGCTGGAGGCGGCCCCGAAAGCGCGGCTTCAGCGGCGCGGGCACCTCCGGATATTCGCTCACGACATGCAGCGGCGCGGGGCGGCGGTTCGCGGTCAGGAACACGCGCAGGAACTGCTTCCCGGTCAGCGCCAGGCCTTTGGCGATCTCAGTCGGAATCAGGATCTTCAGGTATCGGTTCATCGCAGCCTCACCAGGCGAAGCGGATCAGGGCCGCCAGGAAGAGGTTCACGAGGGAGAGCGGCAGCAGGTATTTCCACGCCACCGCCATGATCTGGTCGTAGCGGTATCGGGGCAGCGTGCCACGCACCCAGATGAAGACGAAGAGCAGGAAGACGATCTTGCCCACGAAGAACAGCAGATTGGGCGTCCCCAGGATGGGCCAGCTTTCGGGAATCACGCGTTGCAGCCCGAAGGGCAGCAGGTGATGCCCGCCCAGGAACAGCGTGCTGGCCATGGCGGAAACCACGATCATGTTGGTGTATTCGGCCAGGTAGAAGAACGCGAAGCGCATGGCCGAGTATTCCGTGTGGAAGCCCGCCACCAGCTCGTTCTCGGCTTCCGGCATATCGAACGGCAGGCGGTTCGTCTCGGCGAAACCACAGGTCAGGTAGATGAAGAATCCGATGAACAGCGGGATGGACTGCAGTGGATGGATCTGCGTCAGCAACTGTCCAGAAGCATCCATCAAAGGAAGCCCCGCCAGGATGCGGGCCAGCTCGCGCAGATTCAGGCTGCCCGCCATCACCACGGGGGCCAGCAGGCTGAGGGTCAGGGGCACTTCGTAGCTGACGATCTGCGCCGCGCTGCGCAATCCGCCCAGCAGCGGGAACTTGGAGTTCGACGCCCACCCGCCCAGCACGATGCCGTAGACGCCCACGCTGGCGATGCTGGTGACGAACAGCAGCCCCACGTTCACATCCGCCGCGGTGCCCGCGAAGGGGCATCCGCCCAGGATCGGAACCCAGTGCGGGAAGACGAACAGCACGCCGGGATAGAACGAGATCACCGCGAACACCGCCAAGGACGCGACCATCGTGAGCCCCGGCGCGATGATGAACACCAGGCGATCCGCCTTGTCGGGAACGATGTCTTCCTTCACGAAGAGCTTCAGCACATCCGCGATGGGAAACGGCAGGCCGCGCAGGAACGACAGTACCGGCACCTTGCCCATGGCCCACATGCCGCGGTTCAGGCCGCCCGTCAGGCCATGCAGCCCGCTGGCGATGCGCGTGGCGCCCAGGCGCACCTGCAAATACCCCAGCACCTTGCGCTCGGCGAACGTCGTGAGCGGCACCAGCACGAACACGAAGGCCGTGACCGCGATGCACTGCAGCGCAGCGATGAGCAGCGTCTGGGTCAGCGTCATTTCAGGAAATCCCGGCGCGCTCATCGGTCAATCTCCCCCAGCACCACGTCGAGCGTTCCCACCGCCGCGATGACATCGGCCACCAGCCCGCCTTCCACCATGGGCGCCAGCGACTGGAGATTCGCAAACCCCGGCGCCCGCACATGGAAGCGGTACGGCTGCGTGCCGCCCTTCTCGCCCACCAGGTAGTAGCCCAGCTCGCCCTTGGGCGATTCGGTGGGGTGGTAGATCTCCACCACCTCGGACTTCAGCGACTTGGGCAGCTTGGCCATCACGGGGCCTTCGGGCAATCCGTCCAGGCACTGGGCGATGATGCGGCAGCTCTGCCGCAGCTCGGCCATGCGCACCAGGTAGCGTGCGTAGGTGTCGGCCTCGGTGCGCGTGGGAATCTCGAAATCCATTTCGGCGTAGGCCGCGTAGGGGAACGCCTTGCGAATGTCGTAGGCCACCCCGGCCGCCCGCAGCATCGGCCCCGTGACGCCCAGGGCGATGGCGTCCTCGGCGTTCAGCTTCGCCACGCCGATGGTGCGCTTCTTCCAGATCCGGTTTTCCGATAGCAGGGTTTCGTATTCCTCGATGCAGGCCGGGAAGCGCGCCAGGAAGGCCCGCGCGGCCTTCTCGAAACCGGCCGGCAGATCCTGTCCCAGGCCGCCGATACGGAAGGCCGTGGTGGTGAGCCGCGCTCCGCAGAAGTCCTCGAAGAGGTCCATGATCTCTTCGCGTTCGCGGAAGGTGTAGAGGAACACGGTCAGCGCGCCGATATCCATGGCGTGCGTGCCCAGCCAGACCAGGTGCGAGGCGATGCGGTTGAACTCGGCCAGCAGCGTGCGGATGTAGTGCGCGCGCCTGGGCACGGTGACGCCCAGGGCCTTCTCCACCGCCTCGGCCCAGCCCAGGTTGTTGCCGATGGCCGAGCAGTAATCCATGCGGTCGGTCCAGATCTGGCCCTGGAAGAAGGTCTTGTTCTCGCAGATCTTCTCGACCCCGCGATGCAGGTACCCGATCACGGGTTCGCAGCTGATCACCGTTTCGCCGTCGAGCTTGAGCTTGAGCCGCAGTACACCGTGCGTGGACGGGTGCTGGGGGCCCATGTTGATTTCCATGTATTCCGTGCCACCGAACATCGCCGCTCCTAGTCCGCCGTGGGGATCTTGAGGTTGATGGCCGAATGGCCCGCTTGCTCCTGCGCCCGGCGCGTCAGACGGCCCGAGCGATCCTCGCGGAAGTCGATGTCGCGCTGCCCAAGGCCCGCGACGGGATATTCCTTGCGCAGCGGGAACGCCTCCCAGTCCTCGGGGCACAGGATCCGCGTGAGATCCGGATGATTGAGGAAGCGGATGCCAAACATGTCGAAGATCTCGCGCTCGAACCAGTTCGCGCCTCGATGCACCTGCGTCGCGCTCTCCAGCTCAAATCCTTCCGGGAGGAGCACCCGCAGCCGCAGGCGCTTGGATCGGCTCAGGCTCGCCAGGTGGTAGACGACGCTGAACGCAAAATCGGACGCAGCGGGATAGTGCGTGGCCGTCTCGTCCGCCAGCATTTCGAATCTCATGGAAGGATCCTGGCGACAGAAGCGCAGCACTTCCAGGATGCGATCCCGCGCGATCTGCGCGGTGCATTCGCCCGCCTGCTCAAAGAACTCTTCCACCGCTTCGCCGAAGACATCTTTCAGGCGCAGCAAATCGGGGTCCTGGGCCTCGGTGGGCACCGGCGCCTTCAGATCGCCCTCCGGCTTGGCCACGGGCTTCACGGGCGCTTTCGGCGCATCCTTGCCCTCGGCTTCGGCCTTCGCCTTGGCGGCTTCGTAATCCGAAAGCTGCTTCTGCCATTTGGCTTCTTCCGCGGCGGCACAGGCCTGCTGATCCGCTCGATAGGCCTCCAGACCCGGCAACGGCACCGTTTTGGGCATTTCCACGGCGCGATCGGGGCGCCCTTGCGCTTCGTTCGTCATCCCTCCACCGCCTCGAAAACATCGCGATAACGATCCGCCATGCTGCCGCTCATGATCTTGTCCTGCAGCTTCATGAACGCGTGGATCAGCGCCTCGGGCCGCGGCGGGCAGCCGGGAATGAAGATGTCCACGGGCACGATCTTGTCCACGCCCTGAATGGTGTGATAGCTGTCGAACGGCCCGCCGGAGGTGGCGCAGGCGCCCATGGCGATCACCCACTTGGGTTCCGGCATCTGCTCATACAGCTGCTTGATGATGGGCGCCATCTTGTAGCTGACGGTGCCCGCCACGATCATGAGATCGCTCTGGCGCGGCGAGGCACGGAAGATGCCCGCGCCCAGGCGATCGAAGTCGAAGCGCGAGGCCCCGGCGGCCATCATCTCGATGGCGCAGCAGGCCAGGCCGAAGGTCATGGGCCAGACGCTGGTGGCGCGGGACCAGTTGATGACCTTCTCCACCTTGGTGGTAATGAGGATGTTTTCCAGAAGCGTCGGGCCCTGGACCGCTGATGCGTTCACTGCCATTTCAGCGCCCCCTTGGACCACAGATAGCCGTATCCGAATAGCAGCAGGAACAGGAAGATGCCCATCTCGATCAAGCCGAAGCGCCCCAGTTCCTTGGCCTGGATGGCCCAAGGCATCAGGAAGACCGTCTCCACGTCGAAGACCAGGAACAGCACGGCGATCAGGTAGTAGTGGACCGAGAGCTTGTCCCGGGCTTCCGTCTTGGGCGTGATGCCGCACTCGTAAGTGGAATTTTTCGCCGCGTTCGGCGCGTGCGGAGCCAGCAGGGCCGATAGTTTCCAGGCAATGCCGGGAAGCGCCGCGGCCAAAAGGAGCAATAACCCTATGGGGATGTATTGACGCATGTGTCTCTGTGCTCCGGGAACCGAGAAATCATTGTCCTCATCCAGAATGATTCGTCCACCCTGATGCGATATATGGACTCCAGATCATTTCAGTGCTGGTAAGAAGACGCTGGCTTCTAGAATGGAAATCATGTCCGCGAACCCGATCGCTCCACAAAGTCCAGACCCCGATCCAGACAGGACCGGCGAGGTCTTCCGCCAGCTCGGCACCGAGGCCAAGCCGGCCGCCAAGGCCGCGCTCGAGCTCTACCCCGCCCTCGATCTGACCCGTGAGGCCGTGGATTTCGCCCTGTTCCAGGCCATCCCGCTCGAATTGATGCTCAAGCACCACTTCGTGCCCGTCAATGAACGCGACGGCCATCTGTGGATCGCCATGGCGGATCCGCTGGACGTGGTGACGCAGGATCTGCTGCGCGCCCAACTCAAGCGGCCGCTGCGCTTCGCCGGGGCGCCCCAGGCCCAGATCCAGGAAGTGCTGAAGAAATCCGAAAGCGGACAGAAGGTGCTGGACGAGGCTGGCGAGGCCCTCAAGGTCCAGGTGCTGCGGGAAGAGGATGTGGACGAGGAAGTCCTCGATCTAGAGCGCCTGACGGACAAGGATGAAGCACCCATCATCCGCCTGGTGGATACGACGGTCTTCAACGCCCTGCAGCGCCGCGCCTCGGATATCCACATGGAGACCACCGCCACGGGACTTCAGATCAAGTACCGCATCGACGGCAGCCTGTACGCGGCGGCAGAGCCCATCGACAAGCGCTTCGCTTCCCCCATCATCAGCCGCATCAAGGTCATGTCCGAGCTGGATATCGCCGAGAAGC
>DAOPYE010000110.1:0-7375 GCA_035352715.1 Holophaga sp.
AACAGCGATAACGATGGCAGCCCCGACGGGAATGCAGGCCCCATGAAGATCGTCTCCTTCGTTCCGGGCACCACCGGGTTCCGCTATGAAGGCTACGGAACTTCTTCCACCCTTCCCGAGGAACAGATCAATGTGATCAAGGTGATCGACGGCTCGCTCTACATCCCGGGCCACGATCCTCAATTGGACTGGACGATCCGAACGCTCTACAAACGCGCCGCTGGCGGTTCAGCCTGGCAGCAATATCGATCCACCAACGCGGCCGAAGGGGACAGTTGGGGGGTTCACTGCTACGACATCATCGGCTTTGCAGGCAAGCTGTTCTCGTGCGGGTACGCCTATGGGGTCTCCAGCGATGGCGGCACCACCTGGTCGGATGTGGGGAGCAGCGCCCGGTGCACGGCCCTGTTCACCGTCGGGGGGAAGCTTTACGGAGCCACCTACGAACCCGGATTTTCGATCGATGAATACAATCCGCAAACCGGCCTGTTCGAAGACCGTTCCGATGTCTACCAATCCCGCTGGGCGTGGCTGGTGCCGGACATTCAGCTGGCCGACCCTCTCACCACCAGCCTCAAGATCGTGCGGCCCGTATCCATCGGGACGCGCTCCATCTATCTCGCGGGCTATGGGAGCAGCGACCACCAGACAGCCACGGTGGATGTCTTCCTGGCCCGATCCTTCGAGAAGGGCGCCTTCGATGTGGTGCGAACCACGCCCAGCGGAGAGCGGCCTTGGGATCTGCTGGTGCGGGGCAGCGTCCCCTATCTGTTGACCAGTCAGAAGACCGGAACCGGCGTGGACGAACGCTTCACCCTCACCATCTGGAAGGGCACGACGGATCTGACCGGATGGACGGTCCTGCACCAGTTCCCCGGACAAACGACCTTTGCCCGGAGCTTCGAGGAAGTGAACGGCGATTTCTACCTGGGACTGGGCACGGATGATGGAGCGGCCTATGAGACCTATGACACGCCTTACACGACCGGGATCAAGGCCGATAGCGGGCGCATCCTGTGGGTCAAGACCCATGGCTAGGGGCTGGGGCTGGAGCGCCTGCCTGCTGGTTCCGGCCTCGCTGGCGCTGCTGATGGCCTGCGGCGGTGGCGGTGGATCCTCATCGCCTTCGGGAAGCACGGGCTCGACGCCTGGGGCCACGGCCGATGCCCAGGCACCCGGCGTCCCGTCCGGACTGACCGCGACCACGGTCAGCTCGCGCAGCGTGACGCTGACGTGGACGGCCGCGACCGATAACGTGGCGGTTTCCGGCTACGACGTGCTGAGGGATGGCGTGGTGGTGGGCAGCGTCAGCGCCGCTACGCTGAGCTATTCCGAGGCGGCGCTGGCTTCCGACACGAGTTACAGCTATGCCGTGCGAGCCAAGGACGCCGCGGGCAATCTGTCCGCAGCGTCAACCGCCCTGCCGGTCACCACGTCGGGCTGGCCAGTCCTGGGTGGCGATCCCGGTGTGAGCGCCTATCGTTCCGTGGCCAGTGCTTCCGCCTTCTACGTGGATGCTACCAACGGCAATGACGCCAACGATGGCCGCAGTTCCGCCAAGGCCTGGAAGACGCTGGATCGCCTGCACAGTCAGAAGTTGGGTCCCGGCGATGTGGTCCGCCTGGCGCGCGGATCGGTGTGGAGCCGTCAGAACCTGTATCTGGATGAAGGCAATGGATCCGCGGGCACCGCCGTCTCGCCGGTCATTTTCGAAGCCTATGGCACGGGACAACCGCCCACCATCGCCGATCCCCGTGCGCTGTGGGATAAAACGAAACCGTTTCCCGCCGTTGTTCTGGGCAGCACCGCCCGGTACATCACGATTCTGGATCTGCGCATCCAGGATGGCGGCGAGCAGGTGGGCGTCGCGCTGAGCAAGAGCAGTGAAGGCATCGTGATTGGCAATCTGGAAATCCTGCGCTGCGGCACAGGCATCGATGTTGCGGGTAAGAACCAGAAAATCCTTTCCTGCTACATCCACGACATCAACCGCAGCAACAGCGGCATCGGCATTGGCTTTTTGGGGTCGAACCTGGAATTCGCCTGGAACCGCTTGACCCGCTGCGTGACGATCCGGTCGGATGGCCATGAAGACGGATCGCCCTTTGAATACTACGGCCGCAACGTCAATAACCAGGGGGTCGAGACCTTTGATCTTTCTGACAACATCCAGATCCATCACAACCGCGTGGATGACTGTCTGAACTTCATCGAAGGCTACGGCAACGCGACGAATCTGGTCATCGCCTACAACCTGTATGTGAACAGCCCCGCTAATCCCCTGATCATGCATCTGGATGATTCCGAGCACGCCACCTGGACGCACGAATGCACCTACGACATGCGGGTGGAGAACAACACCTTCGTGCCCAATCGTGAGGCCGACCCCAGCGGCTGGGGTGCGTATGGCTTGCTGGTGGACTGGAATCACTCCGCCGATCCGGCCAAGAGCCGCATGGTGGTGCGGAACAACCTGCTGGTCACCAACTACACGGCCCTTTCCTGGATCAATCCGCTCGGCGCCAATCTGGTGCATGACCACAACCAGTTCTTCTTCCTCGACAAAGGAAAGCTCTGCACCAACGCGGGCATATGGGTGCAGGACGCCACGGAAATCCTGAAGGATCCCCAGTTCGCGGATGCGGCCCATCAGGACTACCGACTGACCGCCGCCAGCCCGGGCATCGGGAAGGGTGCGCCGGCCAGCTATGCCGTGGACTTGGCGGGAACGCCCGTGCCCGCGGGTGCCGCGGCCGACATTGGCGCATTCCAATACGTGCCCTGAACGAAAGCTCTTGGAATCGCCGGAACCCTTCGGCGCCCGCCACCCCGATGGAGAAAACGTCATGATTCGATCTGGAACATCAGCGGCTGGTTTTTCCCGTTGGATGGCCTGTTGTGCGCTGGCGGTCGGCTTGTCGTATGTTGCCTGCGGCGGAGGCGGTTCGGGAAGCTCAGCGGGGCCGAATCCATCGCCTTCTCCAGTCCCGGTTCCCACGCCGGTTTCAACGCCGCCGCCCGGTTCATTGGTCCTGAGCTATCCGGCCCTTCCGACCCTGGTGGTTGGACAGTCCATGTCCAACCTCACGCCAACCCTTGAAAACCCTCCGGCGGGGGCAACGCCGAGTTTTTCCGTTTCCAGCGGATCCCTTCCCAACGGAATGGTGCTGGATGGCGTGACGGGGGGTCTGTCCGGAACCCCGATCCAGTTCACGTCGTTCAATGTGGAAATCCAGGTGGAGTGCGGTGCTAAAACTGCCAAGATCTCGCTTTCGGGAAAGGTGACCTCGCCCCTTGGCATCGAGAACGTCATCGCGGTGCCCAGCGTTGACGCCTTTCGGATCGCAGCGCCCACCGCTTCGTATTACGTGGATTCCGTCAAGGGCAGCGATGGCAACGATGGGAAGACGGCCAATACGCCCTGGCAGCATTTTCCGAAAGTGAATGCGCTGACGCTTCAGCCGGGCAATGTGATCCATCTGGCTCGGGGATCCGTCTGGAAGGAGTCGCTGAAGCTGAAAAACGCTGGCACCGCTGCGGCGCCCATCGTGGTTCAGGCCTATGGAACCGGCGATGCTCCGACCATCCAGCTCTTTACGGGTGACAACGATGGGACCAACGGGGTCCTGGTTTCGGGCAGCTACGTTCATGTCCTGGATTTGCGGCTTTCCGATATCCATTGGTCTGCGGTCCATCTTGAAAAAACAAGCCATCATGTGGTGGTAGCCGGGCTTGAAATCCTGCGATGCGGCATGGGTGTGGATTTGCTCGGCAAGCATCAACGGGCGCTTTCGAACCACATTCACGACATGACCATGGTCGTGGATACGGGCGATCCCAGCACCGCGTGGGGCGCGAATGGCATCGGGTTTCAGGGCGAGGATCTCGAGATCGCCTACAACCGATTCGTGAACTGCCGGGCCCAGTGCAAGAACTTCGGCGGATGGGATGGCGGCGCGATTGAATACTACGGCTACGACACCGGTGGCATTGGCTGGAACCAGATCACCAGCGATGTGCGCATCCATCACAACTTCCTGGATACCTGCGACGGATTCCTGGAGGCCAATGGGCGCATCAAGGGGCTGGTGATCGCCTACAACCTTTACATCAATATCCCTTCCGGGGTCTTCCTGTTCCACATGCTCACGAACAACAACATCAAGAACACCTACGAAGCCCGCATGGAGAACAACACGCTGATCGGGGCGCTCACGGCGTTTAGTTTCTGGAACCCCGGTTCATATTCCGCAGGGGGCAACAACTTCGTCATCCGAAACAACATCGCCGCGGTGAAAAACCATCTGGCCTGGGATCTCGTGTGCGTGGGCTCGGACCTGGTTCACGATCACAACCTCTTCTATCCGCTTGGCAATAGCGTCCTCGGCTTTGATAAACACCTTTGGACCCTGGAAGACGGCGAATCCCTTGGGAATCCCAATTTCGTCAATTTCGATCTCAAGGATTATCGGCTGGGTTCCGGAAGTACGGCCATGAATTGCGGATCTCCCTCTGCGTATGCGACGGATCTCCTGGGCAATGAAGTCCCCTCGAACACGCCTCCTGATCTGGGCGCTTATCAGCATTGATGGAGAGGTGCTTGATCATGAAACTTCCCTTTCGATGCTCGGGTGAAATTCAGATGCGCCGTTTTGTGTTCTCTCCTCTTGTGATCCTTCTGTCGGCCGGGTTGTCGCTGGCTTGTGGCGGTGGAGGAAGCGCGTCTTCGGAAGCGAATCCTTCATCGACGCCTTTGCCCGTTCTTCCGGTTGCGACTCATGCTCGACCCTCGATTTTTTGGGTGTCCCAGCCGGTCAATCCCGGTGAGACGATGCTGATCACCGCTGGCGATGTGGATGCGAGTGCCCAGGCCGAATTGGGACAGCTTCCTGACGAGGACCCGGGAACGCCATCGGTGAGGGTGCCCAGCCCTGCGGCTTGGAACACCTTGCCTTCGCTGACGGCGACTCCGCGCAGCCTGTCGGCGACGGTGCCCGCGTCCATGAGCGCAGGGGTGTACGCGCTGCGGGTGCAGCGCGGATCCGAGAAGAGCGCCATCCTGCGGGTGAACGCTCCGGACCCATGGTTTGTCCAGGGTGATCTGGGGGATGCGGCCACCCCGGGGGGCTTCTTGACCGTTGCGGGCGTCAACCTGGAACGGCCAGGAGGGTACGAACCCAAGGCCGTGCTGGTTCAGAAGGGAACGCTGACGGTGGTGGCGGCGCTTTCGCTCAAAGACCGTCTCACCACGACTCAGGGCTATGCCTTGCGATTCAATGTCCCTGCTTCGACGGCCGAGGGCGCTTACGAACTCTGGCTGCACAACGGTCGGGGGGGCGCGGATGGCTGGGTGAAGTTCAGCAGCTTCATCACCAGCCCCCTGGAAACAGTTTCCGTGAAGAAGGCCACCCCATGGCCGACCACGGTATTTGATGTCACCCAGCAGACGGGCGCGACCGATGACGAGAAATTCGCCAAGGCCCTGGCCCTTGCGGATGCCAACGGGGGAGGGCGTCTCTATGTCCCCGCAGGCACCTATGTGTTGACCCAGCCGTTGGTGATGCCCCATCGCACGGTGCTTTACGGGGCTGGCCGGAACGTGGCGTTTCTTCGGTGGGATGTGAACCCGACGAGCGTGACGGGCCTGGTGATGGGGAAAGCGATGGCATCCGCTACTCGCGGAGCCTTCGCGATCGAGGATCTCAGCCTCGAAAGCACCCATGTGGATTACAACGGCCCCGTGGTGGATCGATCCTTCAACAAGGATGCGGTCGCCTTCCGACGCCTTCGCATCGCGTCGCCTCGCGTCGAAGTGACCGGCGAAAACAAGCGCTACGGCATCTTTCTTCGCCAGACGGCCAATACGCGACTCGAAGAGCTTGTGATCGATTCGGACAAGTGCCTTTTCACGCGGGACAGCGTGAGCTACCTGTCGGTGACGGGGTGCCAACTATTGATGAACAATGTCGGCATCGAGATCAGTTCGGAAAACCATAATCTTGTGATCGCGGGCAACAGCATCGAGATGGCCGGTCCTGGCGCCGCGGGTGCCAGCCTGAATCCCACGAATTTCTTCGGCAAATCCCCCTACACGCGGGATCTGCTGTTTGCGGGCAACACCATCACCCAGGCCGCAGGGCAGACGTCGAATGACACCGGGTACACCCTGGATGGCTCCGATGGCATCTATCTTGGCGGCATCAAAAGCGTGAACGGCACCACGTTGAATCTGGATGGAACCACGACCGCCACCGATCGCCAGGGGAAGGCAATCACCTATGCCTACACGGGCGGGATCGCCATGATCCTCGATGGTCGTGGCGCGGGCCAATGGCGGTATCTGACCCAGGCGACTCAAGGCGCGAGTTCCGTCACGGTGGATCGCGCCTGGGATATCGAGCCGGACGCCACCTCGACGGTGTCACTGGCCTGCATGATGGGTCGCTATCTGATGGTCGATAACGACTACGTTCGCGAGGGGCAGCACGACGACTACTACCTCACGCTGGATAGCATCAAGGCGGGCAACACCTTCGGGATGGATGGAAGGGCCTTTGCTGCCACCGTGTGGACGGGTCGGCACTACCAAGGAACCGTTCCTGCCTGGCATTACCAAATGCTTGGCAACACCCTCGCGCGAGGGCCCCAGGCGAACTTGATCAGCAATATCTACAACGAGCCCGCCTCCAGCTATACGAGGGTGGTGGCGGCTTCCCATGTGTATCGCAACAACGCCAACACCTCGGCAGGAACCTTAAACATCCGTTTGACCAGCGACGCCGGCGGTTTCAGCGATGCGCTGATCGAAGGAAACCAGACGAGTTCCATTGTCCTTCGTCGTTGGGATGCCGCCAAGAAACGCAATGAGACCACCGCCTATTCCGGCGTTCTCTTGCGGAACAATGTGACGCCCCAGGGGACGGCTTCCACCGTTGAATCCCTGGGCAGTCTTCCTGCAGGGGTCACGGTCATTCCATGAATCTAGGCGCCAGCCTGGCGCTGTGCGAGGAAGGCCATGCGATGAAATTCCACCACAGCGACGTTTGATGTTCTATTTCGAGTTTTCTCAAAAAATGGAATTGGATCCGGATGGATATGACTTTCGATCCCTCCGATATCCCTGCTTGGGTGCCGGTCCTGATATTCGGGAAGCGAACGAAAATACTTGCGGATGATTGGCGAGCCATGCCTTTCCCGATGACGATCGGAATCGACTAAGCTCGCGTTCAATCTCACCCGACTTCCGGAGCATGAACCTGCGCCAGCTTCTGCTTTACGGATCGATGCTGTTCGCGCTGCCCGCGGGGGTCGCTATCCACAGGACCGAAGTTCATACGCGAATAACGAGAAATCCCCGATCCCAATTGGGTTTCCG
>DAOPYE010000111.1:0-7265 GCA_035352715.1 Holophaga sp.
ATTCAATCTGCTGACCCAGGTCCAGGCCATCTTGCTGGACGGCCACTTCATCTTC
Organism: Holophaga sp.; assembly: GCA_035352715.1. Taxonomy (GTDB): domain Bacteria; phylum Acidobacteriota; class Holophagae; order Holophagales; family Holophagaceae; genus DAOPYE01. The sequence continues at coordinate 56 of DAOPYE010000111.1, forward strand.
GAACACACCGCGCGTCATCGTTCCCACGCCTTCTTTAATTTCTCCGGCACGGCTGGCATGTGGCGCGTCAAGGCCATTGCGGATGCGGGTGGCTGGCAGCATGACACGCTGACCGAGGATGCGGATCTCAGCTATCGCGCGCAGCTCAAGGGTTGGAAGGGCGTCTACCTGAAGGATCTGGTGGTGCCTGCGGAACTGCCTGTCGAAGTCAACGCCTTCAAGAGCCAGCAGCACCGCTGGGCCAAGGGCAATGCCCAGGTCATCCGCAAGATGATGAAGACCCTGCTCACCAGCAAGACCAGCCTGCACACCAAGGCGGAGTGCTGGTTCCATCTCACCGCCAACTGCAACTACCTGCTGATGGTCGTGCTGGCCGTCATCATGGTGCCCTGCATGATGCTTCGTGCGGGAACGCCCGCCAAGATCCTGATCATGACGGATGCGCCCTTCTTCGTGCTCAACGCCGTGAGCGTCGCCCTCTACTTCGGGCTGAGCCAGCGAGAGGCCAAGAACAACGTCAACTGGACCAGCCGCCTGAAGTACATCCCCGGCCTCATGAGCCTGGGCATCGGCTTGGCGCTGAACCAGGCGAAGGCCGTGCTGGAGGGCTTCTTCACCAATGACATCTCCTTCAAGCGCACGCCCAAGCTGGGGGTTGACGCGAACGGCAAGGTCATCCGCAGCGCCTGTGCCTACAAGGTGCCCAAGAGCCTGGTGACCTTCCTGGAAGCGGGCTTCGCCATCTACTACTTCGCGGCCCTGGTCATCTCCGTCTACATCCGCAAGTGGGCTTCGGTTCCCTTCCTGTGGCTGTTCTTCAGCGGCTTTGCCTACATGAGCATCATGTCCCTGGCCGATGTTCAGCTCTTCCGCCGCTTGGCCATGGACGAGCTGGAGGATGAATCCGAGAAGGCGAACCAGCTGGTCCAGTAGTTCTCTGCCGAATCGCACGAAACGACCCGCCTGGATGGCGGGTCGTTTCGTATGGGCTGGCGGCCGGTTCAGGCGATGACGGCGACGCGGTTGCGGCCCTCCTGCTTGGCCTTGTACAGCGCGTTATCGGCGGCTTGCAGCAGGGCTTCATCGTTCATTTCGGGATGCAAGTTGGCGACGCCGAAACTTGCGGATAGCGTGATGGGAATGCCTTGCTCCGAAAGCACCGGCGATTCCGTGATCATCGCTCTCAGCCGTTCCAGGAATTGGGCCGCGTTCTCGGCGGTACTGTGGGCGAAGAGGATGCAGAACTCGTCGCCCCCGAGCCGCGCCGCGAGATCATCCTGCCGAAGGCCCAGCTGGATGGTTTCCGCAAAGCTCTGCAGGGCGCGGTCGCCGGTGAGGTGGCCATGGGTGTCGTTGATGAGCTTGAAGCGGTCCAGATCGCAGATGCAGAGGCTCATGGGGTGCCCGTGCCGCCGGGACGCATTAATGGCGCGCTTCATCGCTTCCACGAAGTAGCGTCGGTTGTGCAACTGGGTCAGCTCATCGTAGTAGGCCTCTTGGCGCAGCTGGGCCTCCATGTGCTTCATCGCCGTGATATCGCTGAAGGACAGCACGACGCCGGTCAGCACTCCGTGCTCGTCCTTCACCGGCTGGGCGTTGACCATCAGCCACGTGACGTAGCCTTCGGGGGACCGAAGCCCGTGAATGCGCCCCAGGCAGGCTTCCCCCGTGGCCAGGACGATGCGGCTGGGATGCTTCTCCTCGGGGATGGGGTGCCCCTGCTCATCGATGGGAAAGAACGGCATGGGGTGGGCGGTATTGGCGCCTTGGATGCGGATGGAAGGAAACCCAAGGATGCGCACCGCGCTTGGATTGCAGTTCTGGATCTGTCCTTTCATATCCAAGAGGATGATGCCTTCGTGGCAAGCCGCGAGAATGGCCTGAAGCTGCATCGTCTCGCTGGCCTGCCTGGAGAACGGCAACCGATGGGACCAGCGTCGCAGCGCTGTCTTGGGAGAGCCCGACAAGGATCGGACATCCGTTGTTGGATCTTTTGGCATAGCTCCTTTTCGGTATGCATCCAAAACGCATGAATGCAGGAGCTTGATCTCGGTCAAGGCGGGCGCAAGCGGGTCGATGCATCCTGATTCCCGTGGAGGTCACATGGAACGCCAAATCATCCGGATCGACGAACAGAAATGCGACGGTTGCGGCCTTTGCTGTAGCGGTTGTCCCGAGGGCGCGCTGCAACTCATTGACGGCAAGGCGCGGCTGGTGAGCGAGATAACGTGTGATGGCCTGGGAGCCTGCGTGGGAGAGTGCCCTGTGGGCGCGATCACGGTGGAGACGCGGGAGGCCGCGCCGTATGACGAGTGCGCGACGCTGGACCACATCATTCCCCAGGGCGCCAACACTCTGAAGGCGCATCTCAAGCATCTCTACGAACACGCCCAGACGACCTACCTTAACCAAGCGCTCGCCTATCTCCAGGAACGGGGCGTCGCCATTCCCGAATACAAGGAGAAGCCCATGCACGGATCACACGAAGGATGCCCCGGTTCTGCGCCCCGGAGTTTCAACCGCACGCCTGCTCCCGCTGAAGGGCGCGAAGGGCTTCAGAGCCAGCTGACGCAATGGCCGGTCCAGCTGCACCTGATCTCGCCCATGAACCCCGATTTCGAGAAGGCGGATCTGCTGCTGGCGGCGGATTGCGCGGCCTTCACCCTGGCGGACTTCAACCAGAAATGGCTGCCGGGGAAGAAGCTCGCCATTGCCTGTCCAAAACTCGATACGGGCCAGGAGATCTACCTGGACAAGCTGGTCGCGCTCATCGATTCGGCGCAGATCAACACGATCACGGTGATGATCATGGAGGTGCCGTGCTGCGGTGGGCTGCTGCGGCTCGCGCAGTCAGCGGTGGCGCAGGCAAGCCGCAAGGTCCCCGTCAAGGTCGTGGTGGTAGGGCTCGATGGCGAGATCCGCCGCGAGGATTGGGTCTAGCTCTACTTCAGGTAGAGCTTCAGCTTGATCTCCACCAGTCCGTCGCCCGTGAACAGGCTGCGGTCCAGGACCACCGGGATCTCGACCACGCTGGTGTGCGTGTTCAGCGACATCGTGTCCTGTCCTGGGCCAGAGGTCGGTTCCGTCGGAGGCAGCTCGTCGATTTCCTCCAACAGCTCGTTGGCGGAGATTTCTTCCACTTCCAGGGGCTTGGACTCCGGCGTTTCGACCTGTTTCGGCGGGGGAGGCAGGATTTCAGGGGCGGATTCTCCGGCGCCCCCGTAGCGTTCGGTCAGGGATTTCAGCACGAGCTTGGCGACACCCGTGAGGGTCTCGCGCACGCCCTCGCCGCGGGTCGCGCAGCCTTCGAAGGTGGGCGCGCCAAAGCGGTTGACCTCGCGCTCCAGGACATCGATCGGCAGGGCGTTGGGGGTATCGCGCTTATTCCACTGGATCACGTGTGGAAGTTTTTCCAGATCGGTGCCCTGTTCCTTCAGGTTGTCGATGAGGTTCTGGAAACTTTCCCGGTTGCCCTCCAGCATGGGCGCTTGGCTGTCGGCCACGAAGACGACCGCATCCGCGCCGCGTAGCACCAGCTTGCGCGTGGCGTCGTAGAACACCTGCCCAGGCACCGTATACAGCTGGATGCGGGTCTTCATGCCGCGGATCGTCCCCAGCTCGATGGGCAGGAAATCGAAGAAGAGCGTGCGGTCCGTCTGCGTGGCGAGGCTGAGCATCTTCCCGCGTCCATCGCCGGGGAGGGAATCGTAGATATGCTGGAGGTTGGTGGTCTTCCCGCAAAGGCCCGGGCCGTAATAGACGATCTTGGCCGTCAATTCCTTGGTCGCTGCGTTGAAGAGAACCATGCTGCCCCCTGAGGGTTCATGCTCACTTTGCCGACATGCATCTTCAAGGTCAAGTTCCGTGCGCTTCCACAATTGCGCTTGTCCGGTCTGCCATCTACACTGCTTGCATTACACGCGCAAATGGTAGTGGGAGAATACATGGCCAAGCTGCTCATTCTTGAAAATTCCGGCAGCCGAGAATTCGAGCTGGTGGACGACGAGATCGGCATCGGTCGCGAGCTGGACAATGCGCTGCGCCTCTCGGACCCCAGCATCTCCCGGCATCACGCCGTGCTGCGCCGTACCGCCAGCGGTTACGAGATCCAGGATCTGGGAAGCAGCAACGGCGTGCTGGTGAATGGCGCCCGTGTCCAGGCTTCGCCCCTGAGCCACGGGGATCGCATCACCCTTGGCCAGCTTCACATGACATTCCAGAATCCGCCCGCATCAGCGCCGGATCCTGCGCCTGCGGAGGCCTCCTCGCCGCTGGGCACCGTTCGCATCGATGCTGCGGAGATGGCCAAGCTTCACACGGGCACCCCCGGGCAGACCAAGCCCGTGCCAGCGATGTCCAGCGAGGCGCCTTCGGCCGAGGATGATCGCGCCACGCTCAAGGCGAGCGCGGGCGAACCCGAGGCCGTCATTTCCAAGCCGGCACCCAGTGACCAGCCGAACCCCGCGCCAGCCTTCCTGCAGGCCTGGCTGCCCCCGGTGCCCGATGACGCGCAGCCGATCCTGCTGGGCGGGGATGCGGAGCGCGGTGATTTCCTGACGCGGTTTCTCGCGCACATCATTGACATCGTGCCCCTGGTAGCCCTTTCCACGCTGTTCTATGTGATCGGTTTCGTTCTGGCCCAGTTTCCGGGCTTGGCTTGCCTCGTCGGGGCGATCCTGAGCGCTTTGCAGGGCATTCTGGGGCTCGCCTATACCTTCTTGTTCCTGCCTTGGTGCTGGGCTAAGTTCGGCGCGACGCCGGGCAAGAAGATCATGAAACTGCGCGTGGTGCCCGAGGATGATCCGAATGGTCGCATCGATTTCGGCACGGCCCTGCTTCGGCTTCTGGGCCATATCCTGAACTTCGGCGTTGGGTACCTGCTGATCTTCGGTGCCGAGCGCAAGGCCGTCCAGGACATGCTGTCCAAGTCCATCATCATCAAGGTGGATCGTTAACCAACGTGCCGATGGGCACAGGGATCGTGCGCTAGGCTACAGGCACCGTTGCTTGGGGGGTGCCGTGTGGTCGCCGTTCGCGCATTGAATCGAGGGCGGGCGGGCTGGTGCCTGGCAATGGTTGCGGCGAATGCCATGGCGTTTGCGCAGACCAGGACCGAACCGACCGCCCTGGCGCTTCGCTCGGCCGGGCGCGCCGACGCACAGGCCTTTGAGCGCTTGAGCTACCTCTGCGATCGCATTGGCCCTCGCGTTGCCTGTAGCGAACCTTTTCTCAAGGCCGTGCGCTGGGCCGAATCTCTTTTCAAGACTGACGGGCAGGAGGTCGTTCGCCTGGAGCCTGTCACCACGCAGCCCTGGGTGCGTGGGCGCGAGCGTGCGGCCATGCTTGCCCCCGTGCCCTACGAACTGCCCATGCTCGGCCTGGGGGGATCCGTGGCGACGCCGACCGGAGGTCTTGAAGCGCCGGTGGTCCTGGTGCGGTCCATCGCTGAGCTGGGGCCTCAGGTGAAGGGCAAAATCGTATTGTTTGCCCCGAATATTCCCGAAGGGGCCAGTGGCGGCGAGCGCTACGGCATCTATGCGCCCCTGCGCTTTCGCGGCGCTTCGAGGGCTGCGGCCTTTGGTGCGGTGGCCATGCTGCTGCGCACGGCGCCCGTGCATTCGCTGGGCACGCCGCACACGGGAATGCTGGCCTACGATCCTGGGCAGCCGAAGATTCCCGCCGCCACGGTGGCCTGCGAGCAGGCCGAATGGATGGCGCGGCTTCTGGCGCAAGGGCAGGAGGTTCGAGTTCATCTGGAGATGGAAGCGCATTCCGCCGGATCTGTTTTGACAGCGAATGTCGTATCGGAAATCAGGGGATCCGACCGCCCCGATGAAATCGTGCTCATCGGAGCCCATCTGGATTCCTGGGACATCGGGCAGGGCGCTCAGGATGACGGCGTGGGCGTGGTGCAGGTGGTGGAGGCCCTTCGCCTGCTCAAGGCGCAAGGCCTGCGTCCGAAACGGACGATACGCGCGGTGCTGTTCGTCAACGAAGAGCACGGACTGGATGGCGGTCGGGCCTATGCTGCGGCCCATGGCCAGGAGAAGCACGTCGCCGCAATCGAGTGTGATTCCGGCTGTGGCATGCCCCGCGCCTGGAGCGTGGCCGGGACCCCTGAGCAGACGGGATGGTTCCTCCAGGCAGCCGCTCCGCTAGGGCTTCCGGTGCGTCTGGGCGGCGGAGGCAGCGATCTGGACGCGCTTGAAGCCCATGGCGTGCTGGTGGGAGAGATGGGCGTGGATGTCCCCGAGTATTTCGATGTGCATCACACGCATGCCGACACCCTGGACAAGGTGGACCCGAAGTGCCTGCGAGAAGGAACGGGGGCCATGGCCGCGCTGGCATGGCAGCTTGCCAATGCTCTGGATGCGCCACTTCCTGGTGTTAGAAAATAGTATTTCCGTTCCCTTGGAAGGATCAAACCATGCAATGCGCCGCATGTCACCTCCACGCCTGTGCCGAAGGAACCAACTGCACGGAGCAGTCCCAGGGGGCCGTGGTGGCTTCCTATGGGGCTGAGGATCGCCGGGTGCTGGAGGCCGCATCCGTGTGCACGGATTCCGACCACTACATGAAACTCTCTCGCCTGGAAGAAGCCGTGTGTTTCGCCAAGTCCATGGGTGCCAGGCGCGTGGGGATCGCATTCTGTATCGCGATGGCACGCGAAGCGCTCCAGATCGAGGAACTGTTTACACGCGACTTCGAAGTCCATTCCGTGTGCTGCAAGGTCTGCGGCATCGACAAGGGTGCCATGGGCCTTGCCGATGCGAAGCCGGGCCGTTTTGCGGCCATGTGCAACCCCAAGACCCAGGCGGCGCTCTTGAAGGAATCCCGCACGGACGTGAACTTTAGCGTCGGTCTCTGCATCGGCCACGACGCTCTGTTCACCCGCCATTCCCATGCACCGTGCTCATGCCTGATCGTCAAGGACCGCGTCTTGAACCACAATCCGATCGCCGCACTCCGGGCAAAGGACTGAGGCTGGACTTCTTTCGGACCGGCAAAACAAGAGCGCCCCGGATTCCGGGGCGCTCTTGTTGTTTGGTTCAGTCTAGCTCTCGCGCTCGGCCTTGTTGAAGGCGTCGGCAAGGGTGGCTTTCTTGAAGGGCTGCATCGTGGCCTTGACGGTCTCGATCTCGCCGCGCTCCTGGTCCTGCTCGAACTGCTTCACGGACAGGCCGATGCGGTGCTCGGTGGGATCCAGCTT
>DAOPYE010000112.1:0-7093 GCA_035352715.1 Holophaga sp.
CACTTCAATACCCAAGCTGTCAGCTCCATGGGCGCCAAGGGCATCCTTCAGGTCCTGCCCGAGACCGCACGGCGCTTCGGCGCGCAGGATCTCGATGATGCCGACCAGGTGGCGCGGGCAGGCGCGCGCTATCTGCGCCATCTGCTGGATTACTACCATGGCGATCTGGCCAAGGCCGTTTCGGCCTACAACGGCGGCAAAGGGGCGGTAGATCGCGGGCAGCTCAGCGATGAGACGCGCGCCTACACGCCCAGGGTGCTCGCGCTTATGAAAGCCAAAGCCGTGCGGCCCGATACGCCAGAAATGCCGTCGATCGCCCAAGGCGAGATCCGCACGCTGGCAAGCGGCCCGTATTCTTACGAGCTCCGCCTGATGACGCTGGTGAAGGATGGCTTCAAGGCCCAGGTGCTGCAGGGGACAACGGATGTCCAATCCACTTTGTGCATGATTGGAGCCAAGGATGACCCACCCAGCACGACAAGGGCCTTGTCTTTCCCCGTGCTGAGATTCAATCACCCCGCCGGAGTTCCGTTTCGGATACGCATCGCCGAAGGTGCTGGGGTGGGCGCCTGGAATGAAGTGGTGCTGAACCTGGATGGCGATCGCGCCGTGTTTCGGATGACGTTGGATCGGCCTGCGATTCACTGAAACCTGGACCGAAGATCGGCTTCGTGCAAACGGTGCGGCTTGGTCTCGCCGTTTGCATGAACCGTCTGTTTGCGCGAGACTGCCTGTGTCGGGCGATGGGATTCGTTCTGCCGCCGGTCAATCACCTGAATCTTTCCGACCGCAAGGTTGTTCCAAGCGGAAGGACGCCAAGGCACCGCCCCTGTCGGATGCAAGCGTCTTCCCGTTCTTGTGTGGGAAGAGTTGCTGGAGGCGGGATGTCAAAGCGCTTGGGGGTCGCGGGGATCGTCATCGAGGACACGGCGGCAGCGCCGACGGTGAACGCCATCCTGCATGATTTCTCCGAAATCATCGTGGGCCGGATGGGGCTGCCCTATCGGTCGCGCGGGGTCTCCGTCGTGTCCCTGATCCTGGATGGCGATACGGATCAAATCAGCGCGCTGACGGGGAAACTGGGGCGCGTGGGAGGGGTTTCCGTGAAGACGGCCCTGACACGCGAGAGCCCGATGGCATCTATTGAAGAATGAGCTTGGTCTAGATTGGAGGAGTTTTCGGCATGGTTGCTTATGATCCCAAATCCATGGATGCGAATGCGTTCATCCACCACGAGGAAATCCTCGAATCCCTGGCGCAAGCCAAGCGCGATGCCCAGGATCCGGCCAAGGTCCGCGCCATCCTCGAAAAGGCCGCGACCTATGTGGGCTTGACCCATCGCGAAGCCGCGGCGCTGCTGGAAGTCCAATCGCCCGAAATCCTGGGCGAGGTCTTTGCCATGGCCCGGCGCATCAAGGAGCACATCTACGGTCGCCGCATCGTGATGTTTGCGCCGCTCTATCTCTCGGATTACTGCGTGAACGGCTGCACCTACTGCGGCTATAGCTGCAAGAACAAGACAATGGCCCGGCGCAAGCTCACGCAGGAAGAACTGGCCGAGGAGGTTCGCGTGCTGGAGGGCCTGGGCCACAAGCGCCTGGCGCTGGAAGCGGGCGAGGATCCCGTCAATTGCCCGCTGGAATACGTGCTGGAGTGCATCCAGACCATCTACAGCCTGAAATTCAATAACGGCGAGATCCGCCGCGCCAACGTCAATATCGCGGCCACCACGGTGGAAAACTACCGGCGCTTGAAAGACGCAGGCATCGGCACCTACATCCTGTTCCAGGAGACGTACCACAAGCCCACGTACCTTACTGTCCACAGCGGCCCCAAGCGCAACTACGAGTGGCACACGGAAGCGCATGACCGCGCCATGCAGGGCGGCGTCGACGATGTGGGGCTGGGTGTGCTGTATGGCCTCTATGAATGGAAATACGACACGGTGGCCATGCTGATGCACGGCGAGCACCTGGAAGCCGCGATGGGTGTGGGGCCGCACACGCTCTCCGTGCCGCGCATTCGTTCGGCTTCGGGCGTGGACGCGAAAGACTATCCCTACCTGGTCTCCGATGACGACTTCAAGAAGGTCGTGGCTGTGCTGCGCCTCGCGGTGCCTTACACGGGCATGATCCTTTCCACCCGCGAACCCATGGGATATCGGGAAGAAGTCATCGCGCTCGGCATCTCCCAGGTCAGCGCCGGCTCCTGCACCGGAGTGGGAGGCTACGCGCACACGCACAAGCTTGGCGCGCCTGAATCCGTGCCGCAGTTCGAGCCTGCGGATCACCGCAGCCCCACGGAAGTGCTGAAGGATCTGCTGAAGGATGGCTACATCCCCAGCTACTGCACGGCCTGCTACCGAGAAGGCCGCACGGGCGACCGTTTCATGCGGCTGGCCAAGACCGGTCAGATCGCCAACGTGTGCCAGCCCAACGCTCTGCTGACGCTGCAGGAATATATGGAGGACTACGGCGACGAGGAACTGCGGACGCTGGGCCAGGAGATCATCGCCCGAGAGCTGGAGACGATTCCCAACCCCAAGGCCAAGGAGGCTGCCGCCGCCTATCTGGAGCGCATCCGCAATGGCGAGCGCGATCTGAGGTTCTGATTACGACAAGGCCTGTTCCAGGGGCAGCGTGAAGGAAAAGGTGCTGCCCTTGGAGATTTGGCTGTCCACGGTGATCTGGCCGCCATGCGCCTCCACGGCCATCTTGGCGAACGCGAGCCCCAGCCCCGCCCCCGCTCTTCGCATGGGGCCGTCCAACTGGGCGAACTTCTCGAAGATCCGTTCCTGAAGCGCGGCATCGATCCCCGGTCCGTTATCGGAGACGGAAACGCAGGCATAGGAGGCGTTCCGGTCGATGCGGACGGAGACCTCACCATCCGGCGGCGTGAACTTGAGGGCGTTGCCCACCAGGTTCCCGATCACGCGGCGGACCACATCCGGGTCGCAGACCACGGTGAGTGGTTCGGAGCAGGACAGGCTCAGGTGCTTGCGTCCCGTCAGGGGTTTCATGGCTTCCAGCACCCGGCGCCCAATGGCTTCGAGATCTGACATTTCGAGCTGGAGCTGCATATGCCCAGCATCCATGCGGCTGACATCCAGGATCTGGGAAACCATGTCGGAAAGCAGGTCCACGCTGTAGCGGGCATTGGTGACCAGCTCGCGACAGGTCGTGTCCAATTCCTCGGTCTTCAGCTGCATCATCTCGATGTTCATCTGGAGGATGGCCAGCGGGGAGCGCATATCGTGAACGATCATGTGCGTCAGGCTATCCCTCAGGGATTCCAGGTGTCGCAGCCGCTCCAGACTGGCTTTGAGTTCGCGCTTCTGACGACACAGCTCCAGGTGCGTTTTCACGCGGGCCAAGACCTCGTCGAATTGGAAGGGCTTGCTGACATAGTCCACGCCGCCGACCTGAAAGGCGAGGGTCTTGTCCTCCGCCCCGCTCAGGGCGCTGATGAAGAGCACCGGTATTTCCGCGAAGGCCGGGTTGGCTTTCAACCGTTGACATACTTCGTATCCGTCCAGTTCGGGCATGGTGATATCGAGCAGGATCAGGTCCGGCGCCTCCGCCTGGACCGCCCGCAGGGCGAGTTCTCCGCTGCCGACGGGGCGTACGCGATATCCGTGGGTTTTCAGCATGCCTGCGAGCAGCTGGAGATTGGCTGGCGTGTCGTCGACGACCAGGATGCTGGCGGGGATAGGGGCAGGAAGGGCGTCGTTCATGGCGTCTCCTTTGATCCGGTCTTCGGCAACATCATCGAGATCCGTTCCCAGTTGAACTCGCCTGCGTACTGTCGCATCCGGCTGGCCGTCTCGGGCACCACCTGGCTCAGGGCTTCAATGAGGGCAAGGATGCTATCCAGGTCGGCGGCATCCAGCGCCTCTCGAAGGGGTTGGATGAACGCATCGGGGACCTCGAACGCCATGGGGGGCAGAGCAAGGGTCGGGGCCTTCGGGGTCTCATAGTCGTACCGAAGGCCCAGCGCGATGCGCAAGGTTTCCAGAAGATCGTTTTCCCGGAAGGGCTTGCCAAGGAAGAAGTCCACGCCGGGCATGGGCTCGTGGGTCTCCCGGATCACACTGGCGGAAAGGCCGATGATCTTGGTGCGGCCTGTCGCATCGATCAGCCGAATGCGACGGGCGGCCTCCACGCCGTCCATTTCGGGCATCCGCATATCCATCAGCACGCCATCCGCAGCCTGGGCTTCGAATGCCTGGACCGCCTCCAGGCCATTGGTGGCTTCCCGCAGCTCGAAGCCCAGGGAGCCCAGCAGTTCGACCAACAGGCGCCGATTGTCGTCCTGGTCATCGACGATCAGGATCTTGCATGGCGGCTGGTTCGCCGAAAGCCGAAGCACCCGGCCAAAGGGCAGGTCTTCCTGGGGGGCATGATCGTCTGAAGCCCCCAATTGAATCCGGACGGTGAAAACGGCTCCATTGCCCACTTCGCTGCGCACGGTGATGTCCCCATCCATCATCCGGGCGAATTCCCGGCTGATGGCTAAGCCCAGCCCCGTGCCGGTTCCGTGTCGGATGCCGATTTCGGTCTGCCGGAAGGCCTGGAACAGGCTTCCCATATCCGATTCCGCGATGCCGGGGCCGGTGTCTTCGACTTCGGCCTGAAGCAGCCAGGTGCGGTCGTCCTGGGGCAGGAGGCTGAACCTGAAGGCGATGAAGCCGTTCATCGTGAACTTCAAGGCGTTGCCCAGGAGGTTGACGAAGATCTGGCGGATCTTGCTCTCGTCTCCGATCACACGCTCGGGAATGCGGCTGGGCATCTCGAACTTCAGGGCCAGCCCCTTTGCGTCTGCCCGGGTCTGGAACATGGACTGGAGATCCCGGGCCATCACGGTCAGCGAGAAGGGAGCTGGTTTGATCACGGTCCGCTGGGCTTCGATCTTGGACATCTCCAGCACATCGTTGAGGAGATCAAGCAGGTGCGCGCCATTCCGGTCGATGGTCTGAAGGCGTTGGTGCTGAAGCTCCGTCAGGAGAGGATCCCGCAGCATCAGTTGCGCAAAGCCCAGGATCGCGTTCATGGGGGTGCGGATCTCGTGCGACATGTTGGCCAGGAAGGCGCTTTTCGCGCGGTTGGCCATTTCCGCCTGGGCCTTCGCTGCCTGGATCTCAGCCAGCCGCTTGTGTTCGGTGATATCCAGACAGGTGCCCTCGTAATACAAAAGCTCTCCCGCCTCGTTGCTGACGACCCGTCCGTTGAGTAGCACCCAGAAGAGATGCCCATCCCGGTGGCGGGCTTGATATTCGTAGGTGTCCACTCTCCCCGTTTGGGCCAGGGAACGCAAAATCTTCACGCGGTCCTGGGGGTCGGCGTAGACCTGATGCGCCATATCCGTGATCAGGTGGATCATCTCTTCGGGAGAGTTGTACCCATGCATGTGAGCCATGGTTGGGTTCACCGTCAGGAAGCGTCCTTCCGGGAGGCTTCGGAAAATGCCTTCCAGCGCGTTCTCGAAAATACCGCGGTAGTTTGCCTCGCTTTGGCGCAGGGATTCCTCCGTGCGTTTCCTTTCCGTGATGTCGATGCAACTGCCTTCGAAATGGATTTGGCCCGAGGCTTCATTGGTGATCAGGTGAAGACTCAACATGGTCCAGAACGTATGGCCATCCCGGTGGCGACATGGGTATTCCATGTTGTCGATCCGGCCATGGGCCGTGAGCTCTTGCACGACCTGGTCCCGGGTGCCTTGAACGGCGTAGATCTGGGTGGCGATATCCGTGATTCCGTTTTGCATCTCCTCGGGGGTCGCATACCCGAACATCTGTGCCAAGGCGGGGTTGACGCTCAGGAAGCGCCCTTCCGAAGTGCTTTCGAAGATACCCACCAGGAGATTGTCAAAGATGGATCGGTATTTCGTCTCGCTTTCTCGAAGGGCTCGCTCGACCTGTTTGAGTTCGGAAATATCGAAGATGAAACCTTCAAGCGCCTGAAGGTTTCCGTTCTCGTCATAGATGCCCTGTCCTTGCTCGGCGACCCAGACCTCGCGGTCCTTGCGCGTATGGACGCGGTAGGTCAACCGATACAGCGTGTGGTTCGCAATGCCCCGCTGGACGGTCTTCCATATCTGAGGGCGTTGATCCGGAGGGATAATGTCCTCAAGAAGAGCACTGCGCGTTACGAGGAAATCCTCATCTGGAATGCCGAAGAGCTCCCGGCAATTGGCGCTGATGAATTCGGCGGTCCAGTGCAGATCGTTGGCGCAGCGGTAGACAACGCCGGGCAGATTGGCGACCAGCGTGCTCCAACGTCGTTCCTGCTCGCGGGCGGCCAGTTCCGATCGCTTGAGGAGCGTGATGTCCTGGATGGTTCCGGAAATGAACTGAATCCGCCCTTCCGTGTCCTCGGTGGTCAGCATGGAAGCTGAATAGATGCGCTCAGGGCCATCCTGTGGGTTGGTGCGGTACTCGCAGGTGCTGGGGATGTGTTGCTCGAAGGTGCGCTGGAAGGCCTCCAGGACCTTGGCGCGATCGTCCGGGTGTACGTGCTCGATGGTGGTCCTGCTGGATGGCGGCTCGGCTTGGGGGTCCAGCCCGTGCATCCGGCACATCTGTTTGGACCAAATCATCCGTTGAGTCGTGGGATCGAATTCCCAGCTTCCGATTCCCGCCTGGGCCTGGGCTGCCTCCAATCGCATCTCGCTGAGTCGCAGCGAGGCTTCGGCCGCTTTCCGCTGGCTGATATCCCGGCCGTTCAAAAGAATGCCCTGGATATCGGGATCCTGGATCCAGTTTACGCCTACGGTCTCGAGGGGAATCCAGCTTCCGTCTTTGTGGTGATAGCGGTATTCCGAACGATAGGCGATCCCAGGATTCGCAATGGCATCTCGAAGGGTGGCTCCAGCTTGCGGGAGATCCTGGGGATGGATGTTGTCCAGTCCGTTTTGTCCGATCAGCTCGTGTGGTTCGTAGCCCAGGATGGCTTTGACGGGGCCCATGGCCGCTTTGTAACAGCCCTTCTCGTCGATGATCAGGAAGAGATCGTTGGAGTTCTCCAGGAGCAGCTTGGTGCGCTTTTCGCTCTCGCGCAGGGCATTCTCGATGCGCTTGCGTTCTGTGATGTCCTGG
>DAOPYE010000113.1:0-7015 GCA_035352715.1 Holophaga sp.
TGTAGGTCACGGCCTGTTCGGCGCGATCGCCCAGCTGCTTCACCATGGCTTCCACCGCTTCTTCCGTGGTGAGGCCGGTGAACGGGCCGCTGTTGATCAGCACGCCATGATCGCTGAAGCACTCGCCTTCCTTCACCGCATGGCCGTCTTTCGGCGCGATGACTTGCGGAATGGCGAAGCCGTATTTCTTGGCAAAGGCGAAGTCGCGCTCGTCGTGCGCGGGCACGCCCATGACCGCGCCCGTGCCGTAGTCCATCAGCACGTAGTTGGCGGCGTAGACGGGGATCTTCTCGCCGCTGAGGGGGTGGATGGCCTCGATGCCCGTGGGATGTCCCAGCTTGATGTCGCTCATCAGGCGGTCTTCGCGGCTCATGGCGGCGACCTGCGCGCAGAAGGCCTTCAATTCGGGGTAGGTTTCCGCGGCCTTTTCCACAAAGGGATGCTCGGTGGAAAGCACCATGAACGTCACGCCGTAGAGCGTGTCCAGGCGCGTGGTGAAGACCTGCACCTTTTCGTTGTTCGTCAGATCGAACCAGAGCTTGGCGCCCTCGCTGCGGCCGATCCAGTGGCGCTGCATGGCTTTGACATTGTCTGGCCAATCCAGCTGGTCGTGTCCGCTCAGCAACTCATCCGCGTACTTCGTGATGTGGAAGAAATACTGCTCCATGGGCTTCTGCACCACGGGGAAGCCCGTGCGCTCGTCTTTGCCGTCCACGACCTGCTCGTTGGCCAGCACCGTTCCCAGCTCCTCGCACCAGTTCACGTTGCGATGGGCCCGGAACACGTCGCCGCGCTTCCACATCTGCAGGAAGAACCACTGGTTCCAGCGGTAGTACTCGGGCGTGCAGGTGGCGATCTCGCGGTCCCAGTCGTACGAGATGCCCATCTTCTGGATCTGGCCTTTCATCTCGGCGATGTTGGCGTGGGTCCACTTGGCGGGGTGGATGCCGTGCTTGATGGCGGCGTTCTCGGCGGGCATGCCGAAGGAATCCCAGCCCAGCGGCTGCATGACCTTCTCGCCCTTCATGCGGCGGAAGCGGGCGATCACGTCGCCCAGGGTGTAGTTGCGCACGTGGCCCATGTGGATGCGGCCCGAGGGGTAGGGCAGCATCACCAGCATGTAGAACTTCTTGTCGGCTTCCGTCAGCTCCGAGGCGCGCGGCGTGCGAAACGCCCGGGCTTCCGCCCAGCGCTGCTGGATCTGCTTTTCCTGGACCAAAGGCTCGAAGGGCATGGCATTCCTCAATCTGCAACCCTCAAGGTTACCGCGAGGATTCCTCCGCGTCGAAAGGCCATTGCCTCCCGCGAGGTGGTGCCGACGTCAGGACGGGCCGTCCGGCTGAGGCAGCGGCAGCTTCACGATGAAGGTGGTGCCCTTGCCTTCCTCAGTTTCGAAGGTGACGGTGCCGTTGTGCTTGGCGACGACGGAATGGACGATGGACAGGCCCTGTCCGGTGCCCTTGCCCACGGCCTTGGTGGTGAAGAAGGGCAGGAAGATCTGGTCGCGGACTTTCTCGGGGATGCCCGTGCCGGTGTCAGAGATGCGGATCTCGATATGGTCTTCCGCCCGCAGGGTCTGGACCCGGATCAGGCCCTGCCGACCGGATTCGCCTACCGCCTCGGCGATGGCGTGGGCGGCGTTGACCACGAGATTCAGGAACACCTGGTTCATTTCGCCCGGATGGCAGTTCACCATGGGCAGGCCCGGATCGAAGGCCGTCTCGACGCGGGCGACGTATTTCCATTCGTTCTTGGCGACGAGGAGGGTGGTCTCCAGGGCGTGATTGAGATCCACCGCCGAGTTGCCCTCGCTACCTGGATGGCTGAAGGATTTCATGGCCTGGACGATGGTGGATACGCGCTTGATGCCGTCTTCGGACTGGTGCAGTGCCTTGGGGATCTCTTCCAGCAGGAAGCCCATGTCGCGCTCCTCGGCCCAGGCCCGGAAAGAAGCAGCGTCCGGCTGATGCTCAAGAAACTGGGTGGCCTTGGCGTAGCCTTCGCAAAGATCCCGGAAGCCGTCCTGAAGAAAGTGCAGGTTGTCGCTCAGGTACTGCGTCGGCGTGTTGATCTCGTGCGCGATGCCCGCAGCGAGCTGGCCGATGGCTTCCATCTTCTGGCTGTGGCGCAGCTGGATCTCCATGACGGCCCGTTCGGATTCCGCCGCTTTCCGCGTGGTGATGTCCTTGGAGATCAGCAGCAGGCTCATGACATCGCCGGAGATGCCCTCCACCATGGAGGCCTGTCCCTCCAGGTAGGTCCAGGTGTTCTCCCTCGCCAGCAGGCGGTATTCGAAGAGGGGGCTGAGGCCGTTTCTGAGGCAGGACTTCATGTGTTCGGCGAATAGGGCCCGGTCTTCCTCGTGGATGCGGCTGTCGTAGCGTTGATCCGCCCAGCCGGAGGGCATGATGCCCAGCGAGCGGTTGTACGAAGGGCTGGCGTACTGGATGCGGTTCTTGGAATCCAGAATGCAGAATAGATTCAGGGCGTTTTCCGTGGAGACCTTGAAGAGCTGCTCCGTGCGGTGCAGACGCTGCTTGGCGAGCATTTTCTCCGTGATATCCAGGATGTGGACCACGATGCCCAGGCCCAGGCTTGGGGCGGCCAGGTTCGCCATGAGGCCGTACCACTGCATCTGGGGCGCATGGTGGACCGGGAACTCCAGGGACAAGCGCTGGATCTTGCCCTTGAGGATCTCCAGCACCCCCATGCCCACGATGGAGATGTTCCCATCGGCGGCGGCCGCTGCGGCCATGCAGGCATCCTTGAAATTGGAGCCGACTCCGAGCCCCTTGATGAAGGGGTTCTCGCCGGAATAGGCCATCCAGGCAGCATTGGCGGCCAGAATGCGCCCATCGGCGTCCGTGATGGCGCTGCACGAGGCGAGCGAATCGATCGCGGCCCGCAGGCACGCTTCGTGGGGAACGCCCTCTGGAATGGGAAGAAGCTCGGTCATGGCGCACTCAGGAAGGATCTGGACCCGTCACCCAGATGGGTTCCTTCAAGCCCGAAAGACGGGCGAAATTCCGCATCTTTTCCAGATGCGAGGGACCGAGGACGGTCCCTTCAGGAACCACCAGCAGTCCGTCCGCGGTGAATACGCCCCGATGCAGCATGTGCCCCACGCGCAGATCCCGCAGAGGCAGCGTGCGAGGCTTGTCAATGTCGTCGATCGCCCCGGGTTCTTCCCGCAGCACCTGTTCGAGTGCGGAAACGACAGCGGGATCGTACCAGGCTGTTCGGCTTCGCATGTGCTCGATGGCTTCGCGCATATTGCGCTTCTTGGGCTCCAGATCCTGGTAGTCGAAGACGACCCGCAGGATGCGCGCGCCGATGGGGATCTCCTCTCCGGCGAGGGCGTCCTTGGGATAGCCGCTGCCGTTGAAGTTCTTGTTCATGTAGTGGATCACGTTGGCGACGTCTTCTAGGCGGGGGATGTGCCGCAGCAGGTTGGACCCGATCTCGGGGACGCGATCCAGCACCTCGCGCTCGCTGGGGTTCAGCAGCCCACCGCCCCGCGCCTTGGCCATCAGCGTGGTGGGGATCGTGAGGACGCCGATCTGGGAGAGCACCGTTGCCAGGCTCACCGCCCAGGGATTCTCGGCGCGCATGAGCCGGGCGATGCGTTCCGAACGTCCCGCAGAGGTGGTGGCCCGGCCGAAGGACAGGGGATCCAGGGTGGAAAGCAGTTCCACCAACAAATCGATGCTTCCCTTGAGAGTCTTTTCCAGTAGCTCATGTTCGGCGGTCACGAGGCGGTACATGCCCAGCGCGTCATCCAGCGCCGTCGCCAGCACATCGGGCTCGCAGGGCTTGGTGAGGAACCGGAAGATGTTGCCCTGGTTCACGGCCTCGACGGCGGTGCTCAGATCCACATTGCCCGTGAGCATGATGCGCACGGTGTCCGGATTGAAATTGCGGACATGGCTGAGGAAGACTACGCCATCCATGCCCGGCATTCGCATATCGGCCACCACCACGGCGAAGGGGCCCTCTGCCTGGATGACCTGAAGTCCTTCCTCCCCGCCTTGGGCGGTCCGGATGTGGTACCGGCGACGAAGGACGCGGGTGTAGGCGGCCAGGATATTGGGATCGTCATCGACGAAGAGGATTTGGGGTTCCATGGGCATCTTTCGCAGATGTCAGGCGATCAGGATCGCTCGTCATGAATCTGGATGGGTTCGCGCAAATCCAGCAGTTCCGCCAGGTTCTGCAGCAGCTGGATGTGTCCGGCGGATAGCCGGGTTCCGGGGAAGAGCACCAGTTTGCCGGTGACCGTCATCACGTGGCCTGCCAGCACGTGACCTTCCTTCAACTCGTTGATGGAGATATCCCGGGCGGGCAGGGTGCATGCCTCGCCGGGTTCCATCTCGCGCTGAACCAGGGTGAGGGTGGCCGTGAGGATTTCCGGATCGTAGAGCGAAGCCCGGGCCTTGAGTTCGTTGATGGCCTGGGGCAGAGGGCGCTGATGTTCGAGACGCATCAGATCCGCCAGGGGCTTGAGGATGCGGGCGGCCAGGGGGATGGCCTTGCCGCCAGGGGCCTCGGCGGGGAAGCCGGAGCCGTCGAAGCCCTTGTTCTGGTAAAGCACCGCCTCCGCGACGCCTTCCAGGCGCGGAATGCGCATCAGGAGGTTCGCTCCGAACTCGGGCACCCGTTCGATCAGGCTCAGTTCTTCGGCGCTCATGGGATGGCCGGTCTGGAGCTTCTGGATCACCGGCGGCGCGATGGTCATGCGCCCGATGGGCGAAAGCAGCGCTGCGAGACCGATCTCCCAGTCCCGGTCCACCTTGAGCAGGGCGGCCAGCTTCAGGGCCCGTTCCCGCAGGCGCGTAGCGGATCCGAAGGCCTGGGGGTCCAGGGTGGAAAGCAGATCTGTCATGACCTGCAGGGCGCCGGCCAGCGTGTCTTCCAGGATCTCCTTCTCCACATGGACCAGCTCGAACTGGTGCAAGCTGCGCTCGATGGCGTGAACCAGTTCGTCCGGGGGGCAGGGCTTGTTGAGGAAACGGAAGACCTCTCCGCAATTGACCGCGTCCACGGCGGTCTTCTGCTCGGCGTCCCCGGTCATCATCACGCGGATGATATTGGGATCCAGATCCCGGATCTGCTTGAGGAGTTCCAGGCCCGTCATGCCCGGCATGTGCATATCCGCGATGACGACCGAGAAGGGCTCCTGGCTCTGGATCGTCTGCAGCGCCTGAAGCCCGCTGTTGGCGGTCACCGTCTCGAAATGCTTGTGCAGGATCCGGGTGTAGGCCGCCAGGATGTTCTTGTCATCGTCGACGAGCAGGATTCTGGGCTTCATGGCAGGACTCCGATATCCATGGGATTGCCGGTCAGAGCGAGTTCCAGGGCGGATTGGATTTCCTTCATGCGGCTCGAGACTATGGGATGGGCAAGCAGCGAGGCATGGGGGACGCAGTGCTCGGGCATGGGCGAATGGTGGGCGCTGACCGGAAGGGCATCGGCCAGATGCACGGCAATCAGGGGGATGTTCTGCTCCACGTCGATCATTTCGGGCTGGTGATGGCGGCGGATGCATTCCACCACCGGAAGGGGCAGACCCCACAACTGCATGAGATAGGCGCCCACCTCCGCGTGATCCACCCCGAACACCTGGTGTTCCGCCATGGGAAGGTAGATACGCTCGCGGGTCATGGTGTCCAGCACCTCGTCGTAGGATTCGGGAAATCCGCTGGCCAGCACGAGAATGCCCGCGTCGTGCAGCAGGCCGCCGGTGAAGGCCAGATCGTGGATTTTTTCCGCGCGGCTCAGGACTTGGGCGATGCCCTTGGCGCCTCGCGCCACGGACAGGCTGTGGGACCAGATCTGTTCGATCTTCAGATTCTTCGTTCCCAGCTTCCCGACGCCGTCAAAGATGCCGTTGGCCAACACCAGGGACCGGATCGTCTCGGTGCCGAGATAGGTCACAGCCTCGGTGGCGCTGGCCAGTTCGCGACGCAGGCCGAAGAATGCCGAGTTGACGAGCTTGAGGATCTTGGCCGTCATGGCGATGTCCTGGGACACGATCTGTCCCAGTTCGATCGACGAGACCTTCTCGCTTGCCAGGGCTGACGAGAGCGCCCGATAGAGATTGGGCATGCTCGGCAGGCGATCGATGCGGCCCAGCATCTCCTTGACCCGCTCGCTGGAGATGTCGCCGCCCAGGCGGCACGCGTTGTTGATGAGGTTCTTCAGCACCTCGGGATCGCATGGCTTGGAAAGATACTGATGGGTGACGCCCAGGCACTGGGAGATGAGATCGCGATCCGCATGGCCCGACAGGATGATGCGGATCGTGTCCGGGTGGCGCTTGGCGACGGCCTGCATCAGCTCCGCGCCGTTCATGGCGGGCATTCGCATATCCGAGACGAGCACATGGTAGGGCTTCTCGTCCAACAGCTGGAGCGCCTTTGCGGCGCTGTCCACGAAGGCCATCTCCCACACGTCGCGCATGCTCCGCAGCATGCGCTGAAGTCCATCCAGCACCAGTTGTTCGTCATCTACGAACAGAACCCGGTATTTCATATCGCATCCCCCCCCCCATGGGAAGCCGGAGGATGAATTTTGTTCCTCGGCCGGGTTCCGTTTGCACCTCGATGCTGCCCCCGTGTTTCTCCACCACCACGGAATGCACGATGGCCAGCCCTTGTCCGGTGCCTTTCCCCACGGGCTTGGTGGTGAAGAACGGATCGAAGATGTGGGGCCGGATGGCGTCCGGGATGCCGGGGCCCGTGTCCTCCACTTCGATCTGCACGCCGTCCTCGACCTGCCGGGTGCGGATGGTGATGCGGCCCTTGGCGTTGCCCTCTTTCACGATGTCGCCAATGGCGTGGGCGGCGTTGATCACCAGGTTCAGGATGGCCTGGTTCATCTCGCCCGGGTGGCAGTCGACGGCGGGCAGGGCTGGATCCAAATCCAGCACCAGATCGGCGACATACTTCCATTCGTTCCGGCAGACGGTGGTGGTGCTTTCGATGCCGCGATTCAGATTGGTCCGGGTCTTGGTGTC
>DAOPYE010000114.1:0-6836 GCA_035352715.1 Holophaga sp.
CCGCGACATTCAGCTTGGAAGGCTGACGCTCTACCAACTGAGCTATTCCCGCTTGTCAACCGATCTTCCGAAAAAGATCAGGGAATGGTGCCGAGAGAAGGATTCGAACCTCCGTAACGCGATGCGTGGCAGATTTACAGTCTGCTGCCATTAACCACTCGGCCATCTCGGCATGCTTCAGGTTGTCAATTCCGCCCGGAACGGCCCCGATAAGGCGCGATCCTCCTGATAGGCGAACACGAAATGTAGCACGGGTGCGGCACAGCCACAAGCCTAAATTTGCTACCCCTTCCCGTCCTGGCGGGCCGCCAGGACGCGGAAAAGCATAATGGCCGCGGCAGCAGAGACATTCAGGCTCTCGATTCCGCCTGGCATGGGGATGCGCAGCAGCCCGTCACAGCGCTCTGCGATCTTCTGATGCAGTCCCTCGCCCTCCGCGCCCATGACCAGCACGGTGGGACGATCGAAGGGCTCGCTCAGGTAATCGCGACTGCCAGGCCCGGCTGCTAGGCCATAGACCCACGCACCCGCGTCCTTCATGCGATCCAGGGCTCGCCCCAGGTTGACGACGCGCACGAGTGGCACACGCGCCGCGGTACCTGCGCTGGCGCGCACCACGATCTCGTTCACCTGGGCCGAGCGCCGTTCCGGGAAGATGACCCCATCCACGCCCGCCCCAGCAGCGCTGCGCAGGATGGCACCGAAATTATGGGCATCCGTGACACCATCCAAGGCCAGGATCAAGCCCGCATTGCCTCGCCGCTGAAAGGCCTCCGCCAAGGTCTCCAGATCGCCCAACGCCAGTTCCGCTCCTTCGCCCAGAACGCCCTGGTGACGCTGTCCGCTGGCGCGACGATCCAGGCTGTCCATGGGTTCGCGATGTACGACGACGCCTTTTTCGCGGGCGCGCAACCTCAGCTCCGAATGGCGCTCCCAGGCGGAAGGGGCCATTCGCAGCGTCTGGAGCTCGCCTCGCTCCAGAGCGGATTCACAGGCGTGGGGACCGAGATAGCGCACTCAGAACGCCACTTTGTAGGCGAGTGAAACGAGATGCCCCGCGCTTTCGGTGCGCACCAGGGTTCCCGTGCGGAAGTAGCCCTGCTGCGTCCACTTGCCATCCAGCCGGTAGGAATCCAGATCCACAGCCTGACGGTGCTGGTAGCCCAGGCTCCACTCTCCACCGAAAATCCGGTAGCTGGTCCCCAACGAGAAGGCCGCTGTGCGCCCTCCTCCGATCATCGGATCCGCTTCGGCGTCTGTCAGCAAGCGAGGCATGACCTCTCCGCCGGCGCGCACCACCCACCGCTTGGTCAGGTTAAGCTCCAGCATGGCGCTCAACCCGAAGCCATTTCTGGGGCTGCGCTCCAGGGGATGCGAGGCCACGGTGCCATTGGGCGTCTCCATGGCGGGCTGGGTCGGCAACTCGAAAGCACTGCCTCCGATCCGGTGCAGATCCACTTCCCAGGTCGCGGTCTGGTTCAGTCGGTGCCGCACCCCTAGCCTGGCGTGCGAGGGCAGCGAGATGCGCCCCTGCCCCGGCCGCGCCGAGGCGGCATTGATGAAGGCGGGGCCGTACTGGCCGATGTCGGCGCTGCTGTAGCCATCGCCATCGACATAGACAGGCGCCGTGCCGTTGAGGCGGGCGGTCATGGACGGAGTGGCCCGGATCGCGCCGTCATAGGATCCGCCCAGGGTCCAGCGCGGATTCATGGCCCACCGAAAACCCAGCGAATAGCTGAGCGCATTCGCGGATCCTGTCTGGCTCAAGGGCAATTCGATCAAGCCCTGGGTGAGATTCGTGCTGCTGATGGGCGCGTTGGGGTCCGCCGCCAACGGCGCGCGAAGATCCACCTGCGAGGCGTATTTCAGATGCGCGACCCCGAGGCCCACCCCCAGCGAAAAGGCTGGCGTGATCGCCAGGGAACCCTGCATTTCCAACCGGCGGGCCGAAAGATCGATGGAGCGCTGCAGAAACCGCGTATTGCTCTCCGTCGCAAGGCCCATATGCCGCTGGAAGGGGTCATCCATCTTCACCCCGAGCACGATCCGGTCATTCAGGCGCCACGCGCCGCCCAGGGCGGGCAGGAAACGGTTCCGATCGGTGGTGGACAGAGTGTGCTGCGTGGACGCCAGCGTGACCTGGGAACACTGCAGCTCGAACCCCGCCGCAAGGTAAGCGCTCGAGGCATCGCGCAAGGAAGCCAGCAGGGCCGGATTGAGCGCGGCGGCCTCCAGGCTCTGCCCGAAGGCCACGCCGGTACCGCTGCGGCCGATGTTCACCGCATCCGAACCGGGAAGCGCAAGGGCCTGGGCCGCGAGCGGCTGGATCATGCCTGCCGCGAGACCCAGCGCACCGAAACACGTCCCGACAATAGATCTGGCCATCACCAACGCCTCCATAACATTCATAGTCCGCCCTTGAATGAGGCGGACACCCCACAGGTTCAACACAGAAGCTCCAGGATCGCCGGAAGCGCCCCATCCACCAAGTGTGAAATCCACAAGAAAAGGGGGCCGGTCACCCGGCCCCCCTTTAAAAATAACCCCTTCGAGACTAGACGAGGGGAGCCAGCAGCTCGCGGTAGACCGGAATGGGCCACAGCTCGGCGGCGGTGTCCTTCTCCAACTGATCGAGCACTTCGCGCAAGGACTCCTGAGCGTTGCGCACCTGCCCGCCGAAAGCGGCCGTCTTGGCGGCGCCTTCTTCCATCTCGTCCGCGGCCACCATGACGGCCTTGAGGGCCACCAGACGCTCCTGGGCGATGCCTGCCAGGCGAGCCTGGGCCTTGAGAGCGTCCTTCAGGGACTGGGGCACTTCGATGCCGGCCTGGGCCAGCTGATTGAGCGCCTCGCTGCGACGGCGCAGGTCTTCCAGCACCGCCGGCAGGATCATGATCTCGGCCATCTCGCGCAGCACTTGGGCCTCGATGCTGATGACCTTCTGGTACTGCTCATGGCGGACGTGGATGCGGGCTTCCACTTCCTCAGCGGTCAGGATACCGGGCTTGGTGAAGAGCTCCTGGGAAGCCTTCTGCTTGAAGACTTCAAGCGCGGCCACCGTATCCTTGGCGTGGGGCAGGCCGCGGCGCTCCGCCTCCTGCTTCCACTCCTCGGAGTAACCGTTGCCTTCGAAACGGATGTTCTTCGTGTCGATGACGGCCTTGCGGATCACTTCCAAGATGGCGGCTTCGCGGCCCTTGCCCTTGGCGATCAGGCCTTCCAGGTCGGCGTTCAGCTCATCCAGGGCCTCGGAGACCGAAGCGTTGATGACCGTCAGGGGCCACGCGATGGCCTGGGTGCTGCCCACAGCGCGGAACTCGAACTTGTTGCCCGTGAAGGCGAAGGGGCTGGTGCGGTTGCGGTCCGTAGCGTCCTTCTCGACGGTGGGCAGGTTGGCCTGGGCGATCTCCACCAGCTTCTTGCCGCTGTCATCGGCCACGTTGCCAGCTTCGATGGCGTTCAGGACCTGATTCAGCTGCTCGCCGAGGTAGGCGGACATGATCGCGGGAGGCGCTTCGTTGGCACCCAGGCGATGATCGTTGCCGGCGCTGGCGATGCAGGCGCGCAACACGCCGCCGTGCTTGTAGAGCGCCTTCAGGCTGGCCACCAGGAAGTACAGGAACTGCAGGTTCTCCTGGGGCGTGCGGCCGGGCTCGAGCAGGTTCTGGCCCTCGTCCGTGGCCAGACTCCAGTTCACGTGCTTGCCGCTGCCGTTGACGCCGGCGAAGGGCTTCTCGTGCAGCAGCACAGCGAAACCGTGGTGCTCGCCGACGGTCTTCATCAGCTCCATCAGCATCTGGTTGTGGTCGGAAGCCAGCGCGGCGGGCTCATAGATGGGCGCGATTTCGAACTGGTTGGGAGCCACTTCGTTGTGGCGGGTCTTGGCGGGGATGCCGAGCTTGAAGCACTCGACTTCCAGCTCCTGCATGAAGCCCAGGACGCGCTCCTTGATGCTGCCGAAGTAGTGGTCTTCCAGCTCCTGACCCTTGGGAGGACGGGCGCCCTGAAGGGTGCGGTTCGCGAAGAGCAGATCGGGGCGCTGCTGCGCGTAGTCCAGATCCACCATGAAGTATTCCTGCTCGGGACCGCACTGGGCGATCACACGGGAGGCGGTGTTGCCGAAGAAGGACAGGGCCTTCAGGGCGGACTTGTTCACCACTTCGATGGAGCGGAGCAGCGGCAGCTTGTGATCCAGCGCCTCGCCGTGGTAGCCGATGAACGCCGTGGGAATGCAGAGGGTCGCGCCCCCGGGGCCCTGCTTGATGAAGGCGGGGCTGGCGGGATCCCACATGGTGTAGCCGCGGGCCTCGAAGGTGGCGCGCAGACCGCCGCTGGGGAAGGAGCTGGCGTCGGGCTCGCCCTGGGTCAGGTTGCCGCCGGAGAAACGCTCGATCACCTGACCGGGTTCGTCCCAAGTGATGAAGGCATCATGCTTTTCAGCGGTGGCATGGGTGAGGGGAATGAACCAGTGGGTGTAGTGGGTGGCACCCTTTTCCATGGCCCAATCCTTCATGGCCTGAGCCACGCCCTTGGCCACGTCGGGCGTCAGGGGCGTTCCCTTCTTGAGACACTGCTTGAAGGCCTTGAAGACGTCCTTCGGCAGGCGCTCGCGCATGGTCTGCTCGTTGAAGGTGTTGCAGCCAAAGTACTGACTCACCTTGGCCTGGCTCAAACTGGTGATGTCCTGGTCGTTTACCGGCTGTACGGTCGCCATGCGCCCTCCTGACAGTGAAGAGAAATGGGGGTAATAAGAAATGCCGATGTGCCGAATGCCACACCCAGCTGAAAAAGACGGGAAATTTATGACCCAGGACCAGGGTAGCCGACGGCCTAAGGGGATCAAACGGGAATTCGACGCAATTTACGACTTTTTGTGTTGAAAAATGCATCATCGCCCTCGCCCCCTCCCTCAAAGGGTCCCCACGGCATCCCCATGGCTCCTTCGATTAGAATGGGCCCATGAGCGAGACCCTTCCCTACGTCCCCAATCTGGACAGCATCGATCCCGGGCTGGATCTGATACAGGAAATCCAGCGACTGCGCACGCAGCACAAGGCCGTCATCCTGGCGCACTACTACCAGGAGCCCGAGATCCAGGATCTGGCCGACTTCGTGGGGGACAGCCTCCAGTTGAGCCAGGAGGCCGCGAAGACCGACGCCGACGTGATCGTCTTCTGCGGCGTCCACTTCATGGCGGAAACCGCCAAGATCCTGAGCCCCGACAAGACCGTTGTCATCCCCGACCTGGACGCGGGTTGCAGCCTGTCGGACCGCTGCCCGGCTGACGCCTTCGGCCAGTGGCTGAAGGACTACCCCGATCATGAAGTGGTCAGCTACATCAACTGCTCCGCGGGCGTGAAGGCGCTGTCCACCATCATCTGCACCAGCTCCAACGCGGTGCGCGTGGTGGAGAGCCTGCCCAAGGACAAGCCCGTCGTCTTCGCCCCGGACCGCCACCTGGGGGCCTGGGTCATGAAGCAGACCGGCCGCGACATGGTGCTGTGGCCGGGCTTCTGCATCGTCCACGAGCAGTTCACCGCCCGGCGCGTGGCCGCGCTGCGCGCGCAGCACCCGGACGCAAAGCTGATCGTGCATCCCGAATGCGATGCTTCCGTGAGCCGCTCGGCGGATTTTGTCGGATCGACCGCGGCCCTGCTGCGCTTCGTGGAAAAGGACGCCGCCAGGGCCTTCATCGTGGGCACCGAGATCGGCATCCTGCACCAGATGCGCCGCCTGCGACCCGACGCCGAACTGGTGCCCATTCCCGCGGACAGCGGCTGCAACTGCAGCCTGTGCCCCTACATGAAGCTCACCAGCGTTGAAAAGGTCTACCTCGCGCTGCGCGACCTGAAGCCCGAGATCACGCTAGCTGAAGACCTGCGGATCAAGGCACTGCGCCCGCTGGAGCGCATGCTGGCCCTGGGCTGAAGGCATGTTCGATTCCCTACGCCTCGGCGATGAGACCCTCTCGCCGGCTCTCTTTCTGGCCCCCATGGCCGGGATCACCAATTCGGCCTTTCGCCGCCTCGTCTCCGAATTCGGGGGCTACGGCGCGCTTTTCACCGAGATGCTCTCGGCCTCGGCCTTCGTCCACGAAAAGCCTGGCCAGTCCGCATTCTCCAAGCGCCGCGCCTGCGAAGGACGGGTGATCTACCAGTTCCGGACCTCGGGCGCGGAGGATCTCGAAACGGTCATCCAGCGCATGGAGGCCCTGGCGTTCACGGCCATCGATATCAACCTGGGATGCCCCGCCCCCGAGATCCAACAACAGGCCTCCGGCGCGGCGCTTTACCGGGATTTCTCCCGCCTGAAAGCCACCCTGGAGCGCATCCGCCGCTGCTACCAGGGCGCGCTCACCGTGAAGGTCCGCCTGGGCGACGATCCGGAACGATGGCGCGAGCCCTTCATCGAGCGGCTGCGGCTGTTCGAGGATCTGGATATCCAGGCCGTCACCGTCCACCCGCGCTTCTCCACCGAAAAGCTCAAGCGGCGCGCGCGCTGGGAGCTGTTCCCGTGGATCGTCGAACAGACCCGGCTGCCCATCATCGGCAACGGCGATGTGTGTTCGGTGCAGGACATCGAGCGCCACAAGGCCAGCTTTGAACCCCTCGCGGGGCTGATGCTGGGCCGCATCGTCGCCCAGAAGCCCTGGATCTTCCGCGAATTCGCGGGCCTGCCGCCCATCGAGATCGATTACGCCGAGGTCTGGGATCGCCTTTGCCAGTACACCCTGGAGGATCTTCCGGCCGAGCGCGCTTATGGACGCATGAAGGAGTTCACTGCCTACTACGCGCACAATTTCTTCTTTGGTAACCAATTGATCCGCGCCACGGGCA
>DAOPYE010000115.1:0-5601 GCA_035352715.1 Holophaga sp.
TTTCAGGACCGGGCTGGGCGTGATCAGCAGGATGGAGGATGGCAGAGGGTCGACGGTGGAGCGGTTCCGCCCGAGGCGCCTGCGGTGTTCCCGGAGATTCAGGTGAAGCCGCGTCCGGATGCGCAGCACGACATCATCCATGGACTTGGGCAGGTAGTCGTCCGCGCCCGCCTCCAGGCTGCGCTCGAACGCCTCGCCCTTGAGATCCGATAGCACCATCACGGCCACGTCGGCCAGGGTGGGGTCAGCCTTGATCTCCCGGCAGAACGTGAAGCCATCTTTGCCCGGAAGGATCACATCCAGCAGGACCAGATCCGGAAGGGCTTCCCGCATGCGGCTCTCGGCGTCGGCGGCGTTGGCGACGGACGAGAGTTCCCGCCCCAGGACGCCCAGGCGCACGGGAATCACGCGACGGTGCAGGGCGAGATCCTCCACCAGCAGGATCCGGCTCGGAGCGCTCTCTTGGGGGTTGGCGTTGCGTTCGTCCATCTCGATGACACCTTCCTGGAGCACCAGCATTCCATGAGATGCTGTAGCTGCGGGGTTTTCTTCCGTGCGAACCCGCATGTTTTCAACGGGAGTCCCATGAACATCGCCAGATTGAAAGCCTTTTACGAGCGGCCCGCCGAGGTGGTTACCGCCGACCCCGCGGGTGCCGAGGCGCATGACGCCCTGCTGGCCGCGCTGGAAAGCGGGGAGCTGCGTGCCGCCGAGCAGGATGCCCACGGCGTCTGGCAGGCCAACGCCTGGGTCAAGCAGGCGATCCTGGCTGGTTTTCGTCGCACCTCCATCGCCGAAATCGAAGGGCCCGGCTATCGATTCTTCGACAAGACGGCCTACCTGCCGCGCCAGTTCTCGCTCGAAAGCGGCGTGCGGCTGGTGCCCGGGGGCAGCTCCGTCCGGCGCGGCGCCTTCGTCAGCAAGGGCGCGGTCGTGATGCCGCCCGCCTACATCAACGTGGGTGCTTACGTGGGCGCGGGCACCATGGTGGATAGCCACGCGCTGGTGGGCAGCTGCGCCCAGATCGGCGAGCGCGTCCATCTCTCCGCCGCCGCCCAGATCGGCGGCGTGC
Source organism: Holophaga sp. (assembly GCA_035352715.1). Lineage (GTDB taxonomy): Bacteria > Acidobacteriota > Holophagae > Holophagales > Holophagaceae > DAOPYE01. The sequence goes on from DAOPYE010000115.1 coordinate 1,073, forward strand.
TGGAGCCCGCGGGCGCCGTTCCTGTGGTGGTGGAGGATGACGCCTTCGTGGGCGGACTGGTGGGTCTCTTTGAAGGCGTCGTGGTGCGCAAGCGCGCGGTGCTGGCCTCCGGCGTTGTCATTACGGGCTCGACGGTCATCTACGACCTCGTCCACGGCCGTGAGCTGAAGAAGGAAGTGCCCGAGGGCGCCGTTGTCGTTCCGGGATCGCGTCCCGCCAGCGGAGAATTCGCCAAGGCCCATGGATTGAGCCTTTCCGCGCCCATGATCGTGAAATACCGCGATGAGCGCACCGATGCTGGAACGGCCCTGGAAAACGCGCTGCGGTAGTCCTGGGTCATTTTGACCTAGCTGCTTTCGGCACGGAGCCTGCTCTGCCCTCCTGTCCCTGGGATGTTCGGGGAGGAGGTGCCCATGCTCCAGAGCTTGAAACTGGACGCCACGAGCTCGTCAAAAGCGAAAGACCGGACCGAGGATGCGAGCGGCGTCGCTGCGTCCTCGGATGCCGGGATCTCTGGATTTTCGGGGGTCCTGGCGGCCCTAGCGGGTAGTTTCCAGGTCGCCCCGGTCCTATCGAATCTTCCCACCGCCAGCGCGCCCGAGGTCTCTCGTTCTGCGGCGGGCGCGAACCGCGCCGCCTCGCGGGATTGGAGCCGGGCCTCGGCAAAGGATGCGCGCGCCGCTGCAAACGATGCGCGCAATGGCGCGGCCAGCCGCTCCCAGGCCGTGCAGAAGCAGGGCAGCGCTAGCGCCAGCCCGGAGGCAAGCTCGGCGCAGAAGCGTTCCTCCCAGGCCCCTGCGCGGGTTGACGATGCCCAGGCTCATGCCCCGGATCCCAAGGTGGCAGGCCAGGGTTCCGGGTCTGAAAACCCGCAGCCGCAAGGCCCGGAAGAGATCCAGGCCCTGGCTCAGGCGCAGGAAGCGAACGCTCCCGAGGCTGCGGAGGCCGTCCCGGTGCCGGTGGGGGCTTCGGCTTCCCCTGTGGAGGCCTCCTCTGAGGATGTGGGCGCGGCGCTGCTCAAGGGGCTCAAGACTCTGTCTGGTGCCGTCAACGCCGCCGATCCGTCCGGGGCCCAGGCGGGGCTCAAGGATGGTCCCAATGCAGGGCTCGGCGCGGGGTTCAACGATGGTTTCAACGCGGGTTCGGGCGGGGATGCCGCCGTCGGATCGGCCTCTGGCCCCACGTCGGGATCGGCGTTCACCATCTCCACGAATCCGGCCGCGGAGGCTCCCGGCCAGGATGCCAACGCTCTGGTCATCAGCACGGACACCGACAAGCTGAACATCGCCGAGAACACCCTCAGCACGATGCTGGCGCAAAATTCGACAGCCACTGTCAAAAATGATGCACTCGCTGCGGAGGTCTTGGGGGGCAAGGATGCCCTGGGCGCCCTGGATGGATCCCAGACGGCGCAGACCGCCAAGGCTCCGCTGTCGCACGGGGTGGACGCCGCCATGGGTTCCGTGCGCGCGCAGACTGCCGCCGCGCAGGCGCCTGCTCAGACCTCGCCGGTGCGGACGAGTCCCGCACTCTCCCAGGTGGAAGGCACGATCCGATGGATGGTGCGCAATCAGGAGAAAAGCGCCGAGCTGCAACTCCATCCCGAAAACCTGGGGCGGGTGACCATCTCGCTGAAGGTGGAGGGCAACGAGGTCCACGCCCGCGTGTGGGCGTCGGAATCGTCCTCCGCGGCCCTTCTGCAGGATCAGCGCACTGCCCTCGAGCAGTCGCTCAAGGATCAGGGCCTCAATCTTGCCAGCTTCGATCTCCAATCCGGCAACCGGGGAGAAGATGCCCAACGGCAGACGCCGATGCCCCAGGCGGCTCCTTCGGAGCCCGCGCGGGAGGTCGTGTCGTCAAGGCAAGATGCGCCCACGGGTGGGACACCGAATCTCTCAAACGCTTACCAGATCGAAGTCTTCGCGTAATGGCGCAGTAATTGAATAACTCTGGACGAAGGGGACTTCCATGACGACCGCCGTCACCAACACCAGCAGCAACGCGGCTACCAACAGTTCGACCACAACGATGGCCAAGAAGGATCTGGACAAGGACGCCTTCCTGAAGCTGCTGGTGGCCCAGCTCCAGAATCAGGATCCCACGCAGAGCCAGGATCCCAATCAGATGGTCCAGCAGATGACGAGCTATTCGCAGCTGGAGCAGATGCAGAACATGAACTCGTCCCTGGCGGGGATCTCGAACCTGAATGCGAGCCTGTTCCAGGCGCAGACGACCAATCTCATCGGCAAGCAAGTGCGGGTCACGTCCTCCAGCCTGGATGTGAAGAATGGAGCTGCGACGGTGGGCATCACACTCGCGAGCGCGGCCAATGTCTCGCTGACCGTCAAGGATGCATCCGGCAAGACCGTCGCCATCCTGGATCAGGGCGCCCAGACCGCCGGCGATCACGTGATCAGCTGGAACGGAAAGGACGTCCAGGGCAAGACGGTCGCGGATGGCACCTATTCCGTGGCAATCACGGCCAAGGACACGGCGGGTAACGCCGTCACGGCGTCGACATCCGCTTTCGCCAAGGTGGATTCGGTCACCTTCACCAATGGAACTGTGATGGTCAACGCGGGTGGCAAGTCGTTCCCCATCTCGGATGTTACGCAGATTGCCGGTTGATTCCTCTTTTCTGAGCCTAAGGAGAACGCCATGGGTCTCTATTCTTCCTTCTACGCGAGCCTTTCCGGGCTGAGCGCCAATTCCCAGTCGCTGTCCGTGATCGGCAACGATCTCGCGAACCTCAACACCATCGGCTTCAAGGGATCCAGCAGCACCTTCCAGGATCTCTTCAACACCGCCATGAGCGGCGGCGGCGGGGTTTCGGGCAACGGCAATCCCATGCAGGTGGGCCTGGGAACCCGCGTGGGCGCCATCATGCAGAACCACGCCCAGGGCTCGTTCCAGTCCACGGGGAACGTGACGGACATGGCCATTTCCGGCCAGGGCTTCTTCATGCTGCGCAGCACCACGGGAGCCCGCTCCTATACGCGCGCCGGCAACTTCACCCTGGATCAGAACGGCTTCCTGATTGATCCCAACGGCGCCAATGCGCTGGGATGGAACCGCACCGCCACGGGGCTTTCCACGAACACGGCCGTCTCGCCCATCCAGATCAATATGGGCATCACCAGCCCACCCATCGCGACCACCACGATGACGACGACGACGAACCTCAACGCCAACGCCACGGTATATTCGGCGGCGGATACCAGCAGCGAATACGTGGTGCCGGTGCAGGTCTACGACAGCCTGGGGCAGAGCCACACCGCGCAGATCACGTACCGGAAGACGGGGCAGAACGCCTGGAGCTACAACGTGACGACGGATGATGCGGCCGCGACGGTCACCGGCGGTGCCGGCACGCTGACGTTCGACCCGCTGGGCAAGCTGCTGACGCCCGCTCCGGCGACGATTTCTCCCAGCATCGCAGGATGGACCGATGGCGCGGCCGCCATGAACATCTCTTGGAACCTGACGGATATGGTCACGCAGTACGCGTCGGCCTCGGCCACCAGCAATACGACGCAGGACGGCTTCTCGTCCGGATCGATCCGGAGCATCGCGGTCGACAAAGACGGCATCATCACGGGCAGTTTCACCAACGGCCAGACGCTGCAGTTGGCCCAGGTGGCGCTTTCGACCTTCTCGAACATGAATGGCTTGTCCAAGATCGGCGACAACAGTTGGGCGGAGACGCTTACCAGTGGTTCGCCCAATATCGGCGCAGCCAACCAGGGCGGCCGCGGCAGCGTGCTGGGATCCCAGCTGGAGCTGTCCAATGTGGACGTGGCGGACGAATTCACGAAGCTGATCATCGCCCAGCGCGGATACCAGGCGAACAGCCGCATCGTCACGACCTCGGATCAGCTGCTTCAGGAGACCTTGAACATGAAGCAGTAGTGGCGGTTCTTGTGGAATTCACTGTAAGGTGAGGGCCACATGCTTGACGGATACGCCCCCACTCTCGAACGTCCTGGCCGCATCCTTGCGGTAGATGATCTTCCAGGCAACTTGAAGGTGCTGGGCGTCGAGCTCAAGCGCCATCCTTTCATCGTCACCATGGCCTCTACGGCCGAAGAGGCCATCGCGCTGTGCCGCCACACGGCCTTCGAGGGCATCCTGATGGATGTCAGCCTTCAGGGCATGGATGGCATCGAGGCCTGCCGCCAGATCCACGAAACCCCGCTCAATACGCGCACGCCGCTGATCTTCCTCAGCGCCGTGCGCGTGGGCGTGGATTGGATCACCGAAGGACTGGATGCTGGGGGCATCGATTACCTGATCAAGCCGTACGCGCTGCCAGAGCTGTTGGCGAAGCTGCGCATGATGGTGCGCCTGTACCGCCAGGATCTGGCCGCCATGGCCGGTGTCCGGCACAAGGCCCTGCTGGAGATCGCCGGGGGCACGGCCCACGAGCTGGCCCAGCCCGTCGCCGCGGCCCAGATCCTGCTGGACCGCATCCTGCGCAGCGACGAGCATCCCACGCGACAGCAGCTGTCCACGCTCAATCAGTGCCTGGA
>DAOPYE010000115.1:5701-6780 GCA_035352715.1 Holophaga sp.
GGTGGCGCGCCCGTTTCGGTGCAGAGCATGACGAAGACCGATTCGCGGGATGTGGAGGCGACGGTCAAGCAGATCTATGAATACGCCGCCGCCGGATGCGAGATCGTGCGCGTGTCCGTGCCCACGAACCGCGCGGGCGAAGTCTTCCACGAGATCACGGCGCGCAGCCCCATCCCGGTGGTGGCGGATATCCACTTCGACTACCGCCTGGCGCTCATGGCGGCCGATGGCGGCGCGGCCTGCCTGCGCATCAATCCCGGCAACATCGGCGGCCAGGATCGCGTGCGGGCCGTTGTCGAGAAGGCGGGCGAAAAGGGCATTCCCATCCGCATCGGGGTGAATGGCGGCAGCCTGGAAAAGGAATTGCTGGAGAAGTTCGGCCACCCCACGCCCGAAGCGATGGTGGCAAGCGCGCTGGGCCATCTGGAGCTGCTGGAAAAGGAAGGCTTCTACGACACCAAGATCAGCCTCAAGGCCAGCGATGTGATCCGCACCGTGCAGGCCTACCGGCTGCTGGCCAAGCAGGTGGACTATCCGCTGCACCTGGGCATCACCGAGGCGGGAACGCCCTGGGGGGCGACGATCCGCAGCAGCATCGGGCTGGGGGTCCTGCTGGCCGAAGGCATTGGGGATACCATCCGCGTGAGTTTGACGGGACAGGGAACCGAGGAATGCCGGGTGGGCCATCAGATCCTCCGGGATCTGGGCCTGCGTTCGGGGGGCTTCCACATGGTGAGCTGCCCGGGGTGCGGGCGGCTGCAGATCGATCAGCACAAGGTGGCCCAGCAGATCGAGGACGGCCTGCGCGAGATCAACCATGAGCACATCACCTACGCGGTGATGGGCTGCGCGGTAAACGGCCCTGGCGAAGCCCGGGAAGCGGATCTGGGTGTGGCGGGCGGCAACGGCGAGGGCTTGATCTACCGCAAGGGCACGCTGATCCGGAAGGTGAAGGAAGAGGACCTTGTTTCGGCCTTTCTCGAAGAAGCCCGCAAACTCAAGGCCGAACGTGATCCGGCGAACTAGGATGGTGGACTGGGCGCTGCGACATCCCTTCTGGGTGCTGGGCTGCTATCTGG
>DAOPYE010000116.1:0-6731 GCA_035352715.1 Holophaga sp.
GCATGGCCGAGAAACGATCTGGGAATCCCCTTGCAAGCTCTGTTTCTTTCCGGCGGGTGAGTGCTCGCGCGCGAATGGTGCTGCCCCTGTGGGCTACGCTTGCCGGTGCGGCGCTGATGCTTGCACTGGCCTGCGGAGGCTCATCCGGAGGTTCGGCATCGCCGACATCAGGCCGTCCAGATACCGGCGTCCCTTCACCCGCTGGCAATCCGCCCGTGGGCAACGGCGTCGCCCCCGGCGGCGCCAAAACCACGCGATCCATGCCAGCCCCCGGCAATCCCGCCGGGACGGCGGCGATTCCGGCCGCGGCGCAGGCCGAGGATGTATCCCATCCCACCACCGTCGTGGGCACGGGCACACCGGAGAGCTGCACGCCCGCGGCGCTGGAGGCGGCCATCCACAAGGGCGGCGTTGTCACCTTCAACGGCGGGCCAGACCCCATCACCATCACGTTGGATCACACGATCAAGATCATCAACAACGCGGGCGCGAGCCAGAATGGCGATCTGGTCATCGATGGCGGCGGCAAGGTCACGCTCAGCGGGGGCGAGCGCTGCCGCATCCTGTACCAGAACGGATGCGATGCCGCGCAGGTCTACATCACGGATCATTGCCAGGACTACCCGCACCCACGTCTGGTGCTGCAGAACCTGATCCTGGCCGATGGCTATGCGACCGATGGCGGCATCATGGGCGGCGGTGCGCTGTTCGTGGAAAGCGGCAGTCTGAAGCTGGTGAATTGCGTCTTCGTCAATAATCAGTGCGCGCTCACGGGCCGCGACGTGGCGGGCGGCGCGGTCTACGCCTTCATGGTGCAGGGGCCGGTCTACATCACGAACTGCACCTTCGGCGGTGTGGAGGGCATGGGCAATCGTGGCTCCCATGGCGGTGCGCTGGGCACCATCGGTGTTTCCTACACCATCCTGAACTCGCGCTTTTCGTGGAATCGCGCCACGGGAACCGGCATGAACGGCGGCAACCCCGGCGGCGGCAACGGCGGCGCGATCTACAACGACGGGAACACCTACACGCTGGATATCCAGGGCTGCGATTTCTCGAACAACGCCGCCAACGAACTGGCGGGCGCGGTGTTCTACGTGAGCAATGATTCGTCGGGCGCCCTGAAGGTGGACCATTCCACCTTCCATGTGAACTCTGGCAAGGATGTGCAAAGCGTCAAGGGCTTCTACATCCAGGCGGGCAGCCAGAGCTTCACAACCTGCACGTTTGATTGAGCTGGATCCGGGTTCCGCGGATCACGAGGGATGGCCATCGCTCAGCAGGGGCAGCAGTTCCAGGGGGTGATGCAGGATATGGGCGGCGCCGGCCTGGATGAGTTCTTCGGCGCCCCGAAAGCCCCAGGCCGCGCCGACGGGGATCATGCCCGCGCGACGGGCGGTCTCGATATCCACCTCGGAATCACCCAGAAGGATCGCGTCCTGGGGCGCGCAGCCCAGCGTGGCGCAGAGCTGGATGGCGCCGATGGGGTCCGGTTTTTTGGGGATACCGGGGCGTTCGCCCACCACGCCTCTGAACCGGTGCGACGGAAAGAGCCGGGCGACGACGGCCTGGGTGATGGGATCCGCCTTGTTGGATAGCACCGCGCTGGGAATGGATCGGGCGGCCAGGTGGCGAAGCAGTTCGGGAATGCCCGCGTAGGGCTGGGAATGGATCACGGGATAGCGGTGGTAGTGCTCCAGCAACTCGGCAGCCAGAAGCGCCGCCGAATCCTTGGCGCCCTCCGGCAACGCCTGGCTGACGAGGTTTTTCAGGCCCCAGCCCACCATGGCGCGGCAGGCGTCCCGGTCGTGCGGGGCGTGGCCGTGCCGCTCCAGCACGGTGTTCAGTGCCGCTGAAATATCGGCCAGGGAATCCACCAGGGTCCCATCCAGATCAAACACCACAGCCTTGCAGGTCCAGCCTGCTCCGCCATCGGTTCTGCCGTTCGCCGTGCTGATTTCCACGCCATTGCCTCCACGCCGGGTTCATTCATCTCACGATGCGAAGGGGGAAGGCAAAGCTCCGATCCAACGGGCATCGCTCGCCCGCCCCTTCGCTCACACGTCTTGGGATGAAGGAACGACGTCGGGCGTCACGCCTGGGGAGGTTCTTCAACTGGGTTCTTCTTGGGGCCAGCCCGCCTTGCACTCAGGGGCCAGGGCGCGCGCGATGTGGGCCTGTAGGGCTTCAAGGCCGCAGGGCTTGGCAATGACGCTGCGGACATGCTGGGCGGCGAGGGCGGCCTGGCCTGGATCCAGCACGCTGCCCGAGAGCAGCAGGGCAGGGAAGTCCGGGTTGACGACGTGCATCGCCTGGATTGTCTCCAGGCCATCCATGCCGGGCATGTGGAGATCCAGGATGCCCAGGGCGCAATCGTCCGCGTGCTTGTGGAACCAGGCCAGGGCGCGGGTGGGATCGTGGAACCGGGTGACCCTCGCGCCGATGGAGGTCAGCAGCTCCTCGACCACCTCGCCCACGAATTCCTCGTCATCCACCAGCAGGATGCGGGTTCCCTCGGCCATGGTGGGATGAGGGGGTTCCGCTTCGGAGGCCGCAGCAGGCGCTTCGCAGGCGGAGAGGTGAAGGCTGAAGGTGGAGCCCTGTCCCGGGCGGCTCTCCAGGTTCAGGGTGCCCCCATGGGAGGCCATGGTGGATCGGACTGCGGCCAGTCCAAGGCCCGTGCCCGCCCCTTCGGGCTTGGTGGTAAAGAAGGGATCGAAAATGCGGTCCCGGTTCTCCGGCGCGATGCCGCAGCCGTCATCCCGGACTTCGATGCGGATTCCGGGCTCGCCATCGGCGCTGGCCTCATCGCGCGTCTGGAGTTCAATGGTGCCCCAGCGGCCGATGGCGTCCCGCGCGTTGATCAGCAGGTTGATCAGGGCGTTCTTGATTTGGCCAGGGTCGCCCACGGTGTGGTGCCGCCGGGCGGCGAGGTCCTGTTTTAGCTGGATCTGGGCCTTTAGTGTGGGACGCACCATGGCCGCTGCCTCTTGCAGCAACTGGTGGACGTCCATGGGTTCGGTCCGGACGCGGCCCTGGCGCGCGAAGCTCAATAGGCTGCGAGCCAGCTCGGAGGCTTCGCTGCCCGCATCCTGGATGCGTTGGGCGTGGATCCGCAGGCTTGGGTCCTCCAGGCGCTGCAGCAGGAGCTGGGTCTGTCCCAGCACGATGGTGAGCTGATTGTTGAAATCGTGAGCCAGTCCGCTCGCCAATCGGCCGACGGCGTGCATTTTCTCCGCCTCCACCAGCTGATCCCTGGCGGCCTCCAGTTCGCGGCTGCGGTCGGCGATGGTGGCTTCGAGCGAATCCTGGTGCTTGCGCAACTCCTGTGCCAGGCGTTGGCGCAGCTCCAGTTCCTTCACCAGCCGCTGGGCGGTTCTGGAAAGCGTGCCGCAGAAGATCGCCATCAGGATCCAGCTGCCCAGTCCCAGAAATGGTTCCGGTCCCTTGGGAGCCATGGGAACTCCGGGGGGGAGCGAGAAGTGGAAGATCACCCCTGAAATCAGGAACAGGGTCAAGGCGTGGAAGGTGCCCCAGAGGGGACCCTGTCGCCAGGCCAGCAGAAGCACGGGCAGGACAGCGATCACGGCGGAAGCACCGGTGCCGGAGATCCGGAACAGCCAAGTCACAGCCAGGGCAAACCCGGCGTAGACCAGGAGAACCTGGGCCAGCTCCTTCAATGCTGGGCGCTTCACCATAGGGGTTGGGGGCATGATGGCCTACTTTATCCCAGCTCTTTCAACGGTGCCTACGTCAATCTTTCCTGGGGTCAGGAGAGGGGGCTCTTGTGGATCGGCGCGCATTCCGGCTCGCCAGTGATCCCTGTCACACGCTATATTTAAAGGCTTTAGGCTTACCGGCGAGGGATCATGACGTACGAAATCGCGACCAGGCTCTACACCCAGATGAGGCAGGCTTCCGAAAAGGCCCGTGTGCGCTTCAACCGCCCCATCACCCTGGCCGAAAAGATCCTTGCGGCCCACGCCGATGATTTCGCGGCCCAGGACTGGAATCGCGGCAAGGCCATGCTGGCCCTGCGGCCCGATCGCGTGGCCATGCAGGACGCCACCGCCCAGATGGCCATGCTCCAGTTCATGCAATCCGGCCGCAAGCGGGCTGCGGTGCCCAGCTCCATCCACTGCGATCACTTGATCCTGGGCAAGGATGGCGCCGCGGCCGATCTGGCCAAGAGCCTGGAGCTGAACAAGGAAGTTTTCGCGTTTCTGGGCAGCGCCGCCAAGAAATACGGCATCGGCTTCTGGAAGCCCGGCGCGGGCATCATCCACCAGATCGTTTTGGAGAACTACGCGTTCCCTGGCGGCCTGATGATCGGCACGGACAGCCATACGCCCAACGCGGGCGGCATCGGCATGATGGGCGTGGGCGTGGGCGGCGCGGACGCGGGCGAAGTGATGGCCGGTCTCGCCTGGGAAGTGCTGCATCCCAAGCTCATCGGCGTGAAGCTCGCGGGCAAGCTCAGCCCTTGGGCCAGCCCCAAGGATGTGATTCTGAAGCTGCTGGGCATGCTCACGGTGAAGGGCGGCACCAACAAGATCGTGGAATATTTCGGCGAAGGCGCCGCCACCTTCAGCTGCACGGGCAAGGCCACCATCACGAACATGGGCGCCGAGCTGGGCGCGACCAGTTCGGTGTTCGCCTTTGACGCCTCCATCGCCGCCTATCTGCGCGCCACCAAGCGTGGCGATATCGCCGATCTGGCCGAGGCCAACAAGGATCTGCTGCAGCCCGACCCCGAGGTGCTGGCGGATCCCGCCGCCTTCTACGACGAGTTCTACGAGATCGATCTGAGCGCCCTGGAGCCCATGGTGGTCGGTCCCCACACGCCGGATCTGGCCCGCCCCGTCTCGCAGTTGGGCAAGGAAGCCCAGGAGAAGGGCTATCCCCTGGAACTGAAGGCCGCCCTCATCGGCAGCTGCACCAACGCTTCTTACGAGGACATGAGCCGCGCCGCCGATCTGGCCAAACAAGCTCTCGACGCGGGCCTGAAGCCCAAGGCCCCCCTCTACATCTCGCCCGGCTCCGAGCGCATCCGTCGCACCCTGGAGCGCGATGGCATCCTGGACACCTTTGCGCGCATGGGCGCCATCGTGCTGACCAACAGTTGCGGCCCCTGCATCGGCCAGTGGATCCGTCCCGACGCGGTGCCCGGCAAGGCCGAGAGCATCATCAGCTCCTTCAACCGCAACTTCCCCGGCCGCAACGATGGCGTGATGGAGACGAATGCCTTCATCGCCGGCCCCGAATTGGTGACGGCCCAGGCCTTTGGCGGCTCCATCGGCTTTGACCCCAACCGCGATGCGATTTCGACAGCAACTGGCGAATTCAAGTTCCGCGCCCCCCAGGGCGAGGAGCTGCCCTCCAAGGGCTTCGCAGAAGGGGATGAGGGTTTCGTGGCTCCCGCCGAAAACGGCGATGGCATCACGGTGGAGGTCTCTCCCGACAGCGAGCGCCTGGCCCTGCTCCTGCCCTTCGCCGAGTGGGATGGCAAGGACTTCGAGGCTCTGCCCATCCTCATCAAGACCCTCGGCAAGACCACGACCGATCACATCAGCCCTGCGGGCAAGTGGCTCAAGTTCCGGGGCCACCTGGATCGCATCAGCGACAACATGCTGCTGGGCGGCAACAACGCCTTCACGGGCGAGACCGGCATGGGCACGGATGTGCTGACCGGCGACGAGCACCTGACCATCAGCGCCATCGCCCGCCGCTACAAGGCCGCTGGCCTCAGTTCCGTCATCGTGGGCGACGAGAACTACGGCGAAGGCAGCTCCCGTGAACACGCCGCCATGAGCCCCCGGTTTCTGGGCGTGAAGGCGGTCATCGTGAAGAGCTTCGCCCGCATCCACGAAACCAATTTGAAGAAGCAGGGCATCCTGCCGCTGACCTTTGCGGACCCTGCCGATTGGGGAAAGGTCGAGCAGACGGATCGCGTGAGCCTGCGCGGCCTGAAGGATCTGGCCCCCGGCCAGGGCCTGAGCCTGATCCTGACCAAGGCCGATGGCCGCGAAGTCACCATTCCCGTGAAGCACACCCTCACCGATAAGCAGATCGGCTGGTTCAAGGCCGGCAGCGCCCTGAATGCACTTCAGTAAAAGCTTCACGGCCAAGGGCACCAAGAAAGACACTACGAGCACGTAGAAAAGCTTTTCCTTGGTGTCCTTGGTGCCTCCTTGGTGTTCTTGGTGGTTAATCCTTTTTTGGAGAATGAAATGACCTACGCAAAGCTCACGCCTCCGACTTCGGGCCAGAAGATCACGATGGGCGCCAATGGCAAGTTGCAGGTGCCCGATAACCCGGTGCTGCTGTTCATCGAGGGCGATGGCACGGGGCCGGATCTATGGGCGGCCTCCCGCCGCGTGTTCGACGCCGCGGTGGAAAAAGCCTACGCGGGCAAGCGCAAGATCGAGTGGTTCGAGGTCTTCGCGGGCGAGAAGGCCAACACGGTCTATGGTCCCGCCACCTGGCTGCACGAGGACACCCTGACCGCCTTCCGCGAATACCTGGTGGGCATCAAAGGCCCCCTGACCACGCCTGTCGGCAAGGGGGTGCGCAGCATCAATGTGGCCCTGCGCCAGATGCTGGATCTCTACGTCTGCCTGCGCCCCGTGCGCTGGTATGAAGGCGTCCCCAGTCCCGTGAAAAAGCCCAACCTTATCGATATGGTGATCTTCCGCGAGAACACCGAGGACATCTACGCGGGCATCGAGTGG
>DAOPYE010000117.1:0-6726 GCA_035352715.1 Holophaga sp.
CAAAGGTCAAGATAGGCCAGCTTGGCTCATTCGCAATGATTAGGTGACATCACCGGAGTGTGCAGGATGAACAAATCCTTGTGTGGAGCCTGGATGGCGCTCGCCATGGCTGTGTCGCCCGTTTCGCTCGCGGCTCAGAGCGCGGTGCGGCCGCCCTGGGTTGAGGTGCTGCCCCAGCAGGCGGGGAAGATCTACGCCGTGGGCGTCTCGCCCCTGGGGGAGAACGCGGCGCAGGCGCTGAAGCAGGCCTCCCAGAACGCTCGCGTCGAACTGGCCGTGCGCCTGAAGGCCACGGTGAAGGGCGAGACCAACATCAAGAGCCAGATGTCCGTGCAGCGCGAGCTGGGCCACGCCGCGACCGCCTCCAGCCAACAGCAGCTCGCCCAGGATTCCCGGATCAGCAGCCAGATCTCGGATCTGGTGGGCGTGGGCATCGCCGAGAGTTGGGTCGATTCGGTGGGAAAGACGGTCTACGCCCTCGCCTATCTGGATCTGGAAATGGCCATGGGACATCTGAAAGGCCGCCTGGAAGCCGTGAAGACGGGGCTTTCGGGGGATGAAGGCGCCATCACGGATCCCAGAGCCGCCGCGCAGGCGGCGTTGCGCCTGCGCAAGGGGCGGGAGGAGGTCGCGAAGGTCGAGCGGCTGGCCGCTCCCCTGATCGAGGCCGGCGGCGATGCCGATTTCCAGCCTCAGATCCAGGCCACGCAGGTGGATCTGGATCGGCGGGCGGATCTGCTCCGCAGCTCGCTGACCCTTGGCGTCGAGAACGCCGCGTCCCTTCCCTCCGAGCTGGTCGCCGCGCTTCGGGCCGCCGCGCAGCAGCAGGGTTTTGGCTGGGTCGATGGCCAAGGCCTGCTGTTCGTTCGCATGGTCCTGCCTTCATATTCAGCGCCCGGGAAAGCCGCTCGTTCCTCGGCCCATTCCTGGTGGACCCTCAACGAGGAATCGGGCTTCGTCACGGCCAAGAGCCTCGTCCAGTTGAGCCTCGTGGATCGTCTGGGCCATCCCCGCGGCACCGCCCGTCTGGAGGTCAGCGGCGTGGCCGCGGCTCCGGTCGAGGCCACCCAGGGACTCATGAAGGATGTGCGCCGGAAATTCGATTCGACCCTGGATCGATGGCTCGCAGACCTCGCGCTTTGAACTTCATCTGGAGAACTTCCATGAAAATGCACCCCGTTCCAGCCTTGATCCTGGCCTGCGCCCCGATGATGGGCGCAGATGTCCAGAGCTTTGCCGGTCATGGCACCGCCACCGCCGTGAAGTCCACCTTTGGCCAGGCCAAGGAGAACCAGAAGGCGCTGGATAAGGCCCAGCAAGCCGCCATCCAGGACGCACTGCAGCAGGCCCTGGTGAAGACCATGGGCGTCGGGCAGATCGATCAGGCCAAGGCGGTGAGCCTAGCCAAGGATCTGGCCGATCATTCCAGCACCTTCGTTCGGAACCAGGACATCGTCGAATCGCGCATGGATGGGCTCAACGCCATCGTGAATGTGAAGCTGAAGATTGATTACACCGCCATGAAGGAATACCTGGAGGGCAAGGGCATCAGCCTTGCCCAGAACTTCGAATCCAAGTTCAAGGTGGTCGTGCTCACCTACACGGTGGAGGGCATGGATCCCGATCGCAGCAAGCCCCAGGTGCTGCACGAGGAAGTCCAGGTCAACCACGAGCGCCTGGACGCGGAAGAACACGCATCCTCTGCCAACGCGGGTTTCAGCGCCCAGCAGGGCCATGCGGCCCACGCCGCAGGCATGGGCGGCGCCATGGGGTCCCAGGGGCACGCCTCCGCCAGCGGCCATCTGAGCGCCCAGCATTCCGGCGCTTCGGTGTCCGCCGAGAAGTTCTCGTATTTCCGCGTCACGGATTACGCCGATCCCACGAAGCGCGGCATGAGCAATGGCAACGAAGTGCGCTCGCTCATCTCCGGCGCCTTCACGCGCGAAGGCCTGTCCGTGGCCACCATCGAAGTTCCCTTTGCGGGCCAGGAATTCAAGAGCGAGGACGAGTTCGTGAACACCGTGCTGGCCTCCGTGCGCAAGCACGCGGAGGTGAAGCCCGAGGACTCCGTGGCCATCGCCATCAATAGCCTGACCCCGGCCTCCAAGCACGGCCACCAGTGGACCTCGAAGGTGAGCTTCCACTTCGCGCGCGTATCGGACGGTCTGAACCTGGTGCCCGCGGACGCCATTGCCAAGCGCAGTGAAGTGAACATGGCCTCCGACGATGAAGGCAAGGCCCAGGCGACCACCATGGCCATCGCCGCCATGAACACCCAGCTGCCCCTGAATATCCGCAAGGGCTTGCAGCGCCTCCAGCGCGAGGGCGCCAACGCGACGCCCGCCGCCGCAGGCATCTACACCATCGAGATCCAGAACATCCAGGATCGCTCGGTGCTCGTGAAGGTGAAGCAGTTCCTCCGCCAGGAGAACTTCCAGTTCAAGAGCGATTCCCGCGCGGGCGGCACCGTGGAGACCCTGACCCTCACCCTGGGCAACCGCACGCCGGAAGAGGTGAAGGATGTGCTGGATGGTCTGCCCAATTCCCTGGAGCTTCTGACCAAGGACGACATGGGCGCCAAGCTGCGGGTCCGCTAGATGAAGCGCCTGCTCTGCCTGCTTGTTCTGCCGATCCTGGGGGCCGTCCTGCCGCTGCGGGCCGAAGAGACCCGCTACGTCCTGGCCCCTTCCGTGATCCTCTCGGATCCCAGTTCGCCCATCTTCAAGTCAGCCTCTGATCAGGATGTCCTGGCCTCCCGGTTCAAGAAGACCTTCGAGGCCAGCTTCGGCCAGCATCCGCCGCTCTCGGTCGGGCATCCGCTGGATGTCAGCGAGCCCACGCTGATGGTGGTGCCGCGCCTTTCGGCGGTGCGCCTGAATCTGGATACGGTGGCGGGCAGCCTGGAGCGGTACGAGGCCATGATCGTGGGCGATATCACGCTGATGGATCCCTGGACCCTCACGCGCCTGTACGCCGCCACGCGCATGGTCACGCGCACGGTGGAACTGAGCGCCGACCGCAGCGATGCGGAAAAGATGGACTTCATCCGCAAGGCCTTCCGCGATGGCGCAGACGCCTGGCTGAAGGAATGCTTGGCCGAACTGCAGAAAAACGCCCATCCCTTCACGCTGCATTCGAACATCCTGGCCAACCCCGGGATCTCGGTGCGCGGGGGCGGCGGCGTGTGGCCCTTCGGCAGCCGCCAGGGCGTGAAGCGCGGCTCGTATCTGATGTCGACCCAACCCTCGCGCGCAGGCCGCTCCGTGCGGGTGCGCGAGCTACTCGACAACTTCTGCATCGTGGAGGATCCCGCGGATCCCGGCCGCAGCCTGAAGGCTGACGAGTCGTTCCGCCTGACGGTGGTGAACTCGGATTCCAACGCCGAGCGCGCGGAACCCCGCGTGGCCATTCGCTGGGTGGGCGCGCCGCCGACCGCTCCCGAAGGCACGGGCGAGGCGCTGGATGCGGACGGCTGGGCGGGCCTCATGGCCAACTATCTCAGCAAGGATGGGCGTTTCCGTCTCCTGCCCATGTCCACGGAAAAGGACAACGGGGCTTGGCGGAAGATGGCGGATAAGCTGCGCACCTTCTCCCTGCGGGCCGATGCCATCGCCACCCAGGACATCACGGTGCTGCAGGCGGCAGAAGATCCGGACATCGTGGTGGAGATCGGCCTGGTGAACGCCTATCACGGCGCTGGCGCGGGCGAGAATGGCGGCACCGATCACGTGTTCCGCGCCCAGTGGGGCGTGCGCTGGTTCGAGCGCGACGCCGAGCGCAATGTGCTGATCTTCAAGGGGGCCGAGTTCATCCCCGAGCAGACCGCCGTGCGCACCAAGCGCGGCCTGCGCGAGTTGGATCTGGGCTCCGTATGGTTCAGCCTCTGCCGCAATGGCATCATCCGCACCGCGGACGCTGTGGGCAAGCGACTGCAGCCCGCCGAGCGCACCGTGCGCGGCCTGGGCCAGGGTGGCGGCAAGATCGCCTGGTCCGGCGCGGCCCCCGGTGCCAACGCCCGCATCACCTGGCGCCGCAACCAGGGGCAGGTGAAGGCCGCCGATGGCAAAGATCTGGGCGTCTACTGGGCCAAAGCGCAAACCCTCAACGTTCAAGATATGACTAAGGTGGGCAAGGGCGACGAGGTCCGCTTCGAACCCAACGCCTGCAGCCCCCTGGCGGGTTTCATGGCCGTGGATACCGCGGGCTCGAGCTTGGCGGGGGATTCGCCCTGGATCCAGGCCCGGCTGGCGAACGCCCTGCTGAAGAATCTCAACGCAGATCTGGTGCTGGGCACGACGCCCGACGCCAGTTGCCCCCAGTGGTTGAGGCTCCGCGTGGATAATCCGACGATGGAGCCCACCGCCGACGCCCTCAAGGTGGGCGGCACCTTCCGCCTGCGCCTTTACCGCTCGCCCTATGATCCCAACGGAGAGCCCGCCTTCAAGCTGGGTCTCCAGCAGACCACGCCTGTTCCCCAGCCGTCGGGCATCCGCCCAGCGGATCTGGGGACGGCGCTGCTCGCCTTCCAGTCCGTCGCCCTGGAAGAGCTTGCCAAACGTGCCATTACTCAAGGCCTGTCTCAGGCCATCTCACAAGGAGATTGAACATGAAGAAGGTTGCATCCTTCGCCATCGCTGCCCTGCTGGCGAGCGGAACCCTGGCCCACGCCCAGTTCGGCGGCCTGCTGAAGAAGGCCGATGCCCCCAAGGCTTCCAGTTCCAATGTGAGTGCGGACGCGGTGCTGGCCAACGGCGCCAAGCTGATCATCTTCTCGACCCTGGCCACGGATCTGGCCGTGGATAGCGCCAACAAGATGCTGGAAGCCTTCCCCGCCTCCAAGGTCGCGGGCATCAAGCAGAAGTTCGCGAAGTACAGCGAGCTGAAGGGCAAGCGGACCAGCAAGGATCAGATGGACGCCGATTCCTGCACCCTGGCTTCCGATGCTTTCGACGAAATGGCCAAGCTGGATGTGAAGGGCTATGAGAAGGCCAAGGCCAAGGTCGTGCGCCCCGCCTATGCCAAGCTCGGTCTGGCCGTGGCCGCCGATGGCCTGGCCGCCGCCCAGGTGCCCGATTTTGTGAAGAACGCCCAGAGCACGGTCTCCAGCCTGTCCTCCAATCCCATGCAGGCCTCCAAGGTGACCAAGCTGACGGCCCAGATCGTGGTGGCCAACGCCATCGTGAAGAACACGCCCCGCCAGGTGACGGCCATGAAGACCGTGCGCGCCATCGCCAAGAAGATCGCCGATGCCGAGGGCTTCAAGCTCGGCGAGCCCAAGTCCCTGACCGCCGTGGATTCCGACGCCCTGGCCAAGGAGAGCAAGGCCGCGGAAGTGGAAGGCTGATCTCAGCACCCATCTGACACAGACGAAGAGGGGCCCGATGGGCCCCTCTTCGTCTGTCTGGGCTTGTTCCCCTACTTCGCCGCAGCGTAGCGCTTGGAGACTTCGCTCCACTTGATGTTCTGCAGCAAGGCGCTGAGGTAATCCGGGCGCTTGATGCCGTAGTCGACCATGAAGGCGTGTTCCCAGCTATCCACCACCACGAGCAGATCCTGTTCGATGGGCAGGCCCAGGTGATGCTCGGCGAAGAAGTAGGTGTGCAGCTTCTTGTCGCGGCGATTGTGCGTCAGCACGGCCCAGCCGGGACCGCCCATGGCCGCGGCCTTGAGATCCGCCAGGACCTTTTCCTTGCCGCCCGCGGCGTCCAGGGCCTTCTGCAGCTCGGGGCTGATCTGTTCGTCAGCGCCCAGGTTCTCGAAATAGAGCTCGTGCAGGAAGCTGCCATTGAAGGCCACCGCCTCGCGGCGCTTCAGCTCGCTGTACTCGTTGAACGAATAGTTGGGCTTGGTGTTATCCGCGCTCGCCAGCTTTTCTTCGATCTCGTTCAGCTTGGCAACGTAGCCCTTATACAGCGTGAAGTGCTGCTCCAACTGGCTATCGCTCAAGCCCTTCACGGCTCCCTTCAGATGTTCGTAGTTCTTCGCTTCGTATGCCATGGGTGCTCCTTGTGGATGAATCAATGGGCTGGGCCGCGCGGGCGGCTCATGTGTCATTCAATATCTTCGGATGCCGGGAAGGCGTTCGGCGTTTCAGGGTTCCTGGGTGAATTCCAGGACATAGGGTTCCGAAGCGTTGGTGTCTCTCGTGTCCACGATCACATAGATCGTATTGGGCGCGTCCTTCGGGTTGAAGTAGCTGGCCTCTGGCCTGCCGCGGTAGATGCGGTTCTGCAGCATGCCTTCCTCCATGCGGCCCCATCGGTTGATGACCCTCAGCAGGAAATTGCTCTCCCGATCGCTGCGCAACCGCGCTAGCAGCTTCCCGCGGGCGGGGATTTCCAGGCGGTAGGCTTTCCAGCCCGAGGGATACAGGATGCGATCGGCAATCCGGGTCGCGTCGGCGGGAACGGCCACCGTGAGGATGGAGCCCTGGCGCGCCGCCCGCCGCGTTTGCAGGCCCGAGCGATCGGCGCCGAAACCGGCGGCGGGATCACCCCCGCCAGGGGCCATGGGCCCCGTCACCAGGGGCAGATCCGAACCCTTGAGGGGTTCGCCGGGGGTCGGGTTTTCGATCAGGAGGGCGAGCAGCAGGGGCAGCAGCATGGTGTGACTCCTTGGCGCCCTCCCAAGATAGTTCCCAAACCTTGCCTTGGGCGGTGAAAATCCTTGGATCAAACCTTGTTCAAAGGGATTCCATGCTGGGTGCCGTGCTGATCGTGGAGGATG
>DAOPYE010000118.1:0-1492 GCA_035352715.1 Holophaga sp.
TCGGCAACCGCTCCGAGGGCGTGGAGGAGCTGAAGCGCACGATCCTTTCGGTGGCTGGGAAACAGGACCCGCGGGTTCGAGCCGTGCCCGTGGGCTACGGGGACGACATCGAATCCGAGCTGGTGAAGCTGGGGCGGGAGATCCAGCGCGATGAGAAACTGGCCGAGAGCTGCGCCCCCCGATGGCTGGCGCTGCAGTTGCTGGAGCGACTGAAGGATGCCGAGGCCCTGGTCGAGGAAAGCCACGCGAAAAGCGCGATTCTCGCCCAGCGCGCGGCGAGCCTTGCATTCCTGGAATCCCACCTGGGCGCGGACGGGGCCACGCTGCTGGCCGAACGGCGCTACGGCTTCACCCACGGCCTGGTGAAAGAAGCCCTGGTGCTATCCAAGCCCACCGCCCCGGATCTCACGGCCCGCCTGGATGCGCTACTCACGCATCGGTGGCTGGGCATCCCGATCTTCATCGCGATCATGATCGCCGTGTATTCGCTCACGTTCCTGCTCGGCAAATACCCGCAGGACTGGATCGGCGCCGGCTTCGCCTGGCTGCATGACACCGCGCAGGCCCACATCCCCCCGGGCGAACTGGCCAGCCTGCTGGTGGATGGCATCATCCCCGGCGTCGGCGCGGTGGTGGTTTTCGTGCCCGTGATCATGCTGCTCATGGGCTGCATCGCCTTCCTGGAAGACACGGGCTACATGGCCCGCGCCGCCTTCATCATGGATCGCCTGATGCACCTGATGGGGCTGCACGGCAAGAGCTTCATTCCCCTCATCATGGGCACGGGATGCAACGTGCCCGCCGTCCAGGCGACGCGCACCATCGAAGCCAGGGAAGACCGCTTCATCACCATCCTGGTTTCGCCTCTCGTCAGCTGCTCGGCGCGCCTTCAGGTCTACATCCTGATCGCGGGTGCTTTCTTTCCACCCATCCAGGCCGCGTTCGTCCTCATCGGCCTGCACTTCCTGGGCTTCGGCCTGGCGATGCTCATGGGCAAGATCCTGCGCCTAAGCCTGTTCCGCGGCATGAACAACCCCTTCGTCATGGAGCTGCCGCCCTACCGCATGCCCGTGCTGAAGGCCACGCTCATCCACATGTGGGAGAAGGGGTCCGTTTTCCTTAGCCGCGCGGGAACGGTGATCCTGGCGGGAGCCACGCTGGTGTGGTTCCTGTCCCACTACCCAGGCATCGCCAACCGCCAATGGGCCAGCGAACATCAGCTGCAGATCCAGGCCGTGAAGGATCAGCATCTGAGCCCTGAAGCCGAAGCCGACCGCATGGAGGCCGTGGATCTGGCCCATGAAAGCCGGATCATGAACTCGAGCCTGGCGGCGCGTTTCGGCAAGGTGCTGCAGCCGGCCCTGGCCCCCATCTTCGATCCCCACCATCAGCGCCCGGAAGCCTGGAAAGACGGCGTGGCCCTCACGGCTGGATTCGCGGCGAAAGAGATCGTCGTCGGCACCCTGGCCGTGGTTCATCAAGCCAAGGCCGA
>DAOPYE010000118.1:1592-3255 GCA_035352715.1 Holophaga sp.
GCGAAAACAAGGCGAACATGGTCGCGAGGTGCCCCATGGATGCCAACCTTCAGACCCCCCTTTGCGCGTTCGGCTACAAGTTGCCGGGATATTTCATGGAATACGGCCCCATCCACGCCCGGGATGAAGCCGAGGCCCGCACCGTGATCCGCCAGCGCATCGGCGTAAAGCGACTGCCCATGGGCCTGCGCGTGTGGAATCTGGCAGAACGCCCCCTGCGCCGCTGGCAGGTGGCGGACGCTTCCTGAAGCCAGGCCGGGCGAGGGTAAACGCGAATGTCTTGTCCCAAAAACGGGCCAAAACGGGCATCGGTCGCGGGTCAACCCGGATAGAATCGCTGAAAGCCAGGGCCCGTCTCGTGCTGTCCGCTCGTTCAGGCTGGGATCTTGGCGATTTGCGCATCCAAGGAATCCCATGGCCAATGAACCTCTGACCCCTGAGCCCAAGAGCCTCAATTTCATTGAGGAGATCATGGAGGGGGACCAGCAGCAGGACAAGCACCAGGGTCGCGTCCTGACGCGCTTCCCGCCCGAACCCAACGGCTACCTGCACATCGGCCACGCCAAGAGCATCTGCATCAATTTCGGTCTGGCCAAGAAATACGGCGGCGCGACCAACCTTCGCTTCGACGACACCAATCCCACCAAGGAGGATGTGGAATACGTCGATTCCATCCGCGAGGACGTGAAGTGGCTCGGCTTTGACTGGGCGGGCGAGTTCTACGCTTCGGACTACTTCCAGAAATTGTACGACTTCGCCGAATACCTGATCCAGCAGGGCAAGGCCTTCGTCTGCGATCTGACCGAGGAGGAAGCCAAGGATTACAAAGGCAACTTCTTCAAGCCTGGCAAGGAAAGCCCCTACCGCAACCGCAGCGTCGCCGAGAACCTGGATCTCTTCCGCCGTATGAAGGCGGGCGAGTTCGCCGATGGAGAAAAGACGCTCCGCGCCAAGATCGATGTGCAATCGCCCAATATGAACATGCGCGATCCCGTGATGTACCGCATTCGGCGGGCCCATCATCACCGCACGGGCGACGCGTGGATCATCTACCCGATGTACGACTTCGCCCATGGCGTATCCGATGCCATTGAGACGATCACCCACTCCATCTGCACGCTGGAATTCGAGGACCACCGGCCGCTCTACGACTGGTTCCTGGCGCAGGACGTCGAAGGCCAGTTCTTCCAGCGCCCCCTGCCCCGCCAGATCGAATTCGCCCGCCTGAACCTCACCTACACCGTCATGTCCAAGCGCCGCCTGCTGGCCCTGGTGCAGGAAGGCCACGTCAGTGGCTGGGATGATCCGCGCATGCCCACCATCTGCGGCCTGCGTCGGCGCGGCTACACGCCGGAATCCGTTCGCGCCTTCGCGGAGCGGGTCGGCGTCGCCAAGCGCGATATGGTGGCCGATGTCGGCCTGCTGGAACACTGCATCCGCGAGGATCTGGAAGCCAAGGCTCCCCGCCGCATGGCTGTGCTGCGCCCCCTGAAGGTCGTCCTCACCAATATGAGCGATAGCGATGCATTTGACGTGGAGCTGCCCAACCACGGCGACAAGCCCGAACTGGGAAGCCGCAAGGTGCGCTTCACCCGCGAGCTGTGGGTCGACCAGGACGATTTCCGCGAGGACATGCCCAAGAAGTGGTTCCGCCTCGCGCCCG
>DAOPYE010000118.1:3355-5270 GCA_035352715.1 Holophaga sp.
CCCATGGATGTGGCCGAGGGCGGTGACTGGCGCGATTTCATCAATCCCCACAGCCTCGAGATCGTGAAAGCCAAGGTGGAGCCCAGCCTCGCCAAGGCCCAGCCCAGCGAGCGCTTCCAGTTCGAGCGCACGGGCTACTTCGCCGTCGATCCGGCCTCCAGCGCCGACGCGCCCGTCTTCAATCGCACCGTGGGCCTCAAGGATTCCTGGGCGAAGATCGAAACGAAAGCCTGAGTCGGCATTCAGGCTCCCCGGCCCGCCACGCCCGATATCCCGCATTGAACGATTCGGAAGCATCGAAAGGTTCGAAATGAACGAGCTCAAACTCCGCTATGGCTGCAACCCCCACCAAGCCCCGGCCCGCATCTTCCGCGAGGAAGGACCGCTGCCGATCCAGGTGCTCTCCGGCGCGCCGGGGTACATCAACCTCTGCGACGCGCTCAACGCCTGGCAGCTGGTGCGCGAGCTGAAAGCCGCCCTGGGACTTCCCGCGGCCTCCTCGTTCAAGCACGTCAGCCCCGCGGGCGCCGCCGTGGGCGTGCCGCTCTCCGAAGACCTCAAGAAGGCCTGCTTCGTGGACGACCTGGAGCTCACGCCCCTCGCCTCTGCCTACGCGCGTGCGCGCGGCGCGGACCGCATGTCGTCCTTTGGCGACTGGGCGGCCCTGTCCGATGTCTGCGACGAAGCCACCGCCAAGATCCTCAAACGCGAAGTCTCCGATGGCGTGATCGCGCCCGGATACACGCCCGAGGCGCTGGCGATCCTCAAAGCCAAGCGCGACGGCAAGTACCACGTCATCCAGATCGATCCCGCCTATGAGGCCCCGGAGCTGGAGGTCCGCGAGATCTTCGGCGTTTCCTTCGAACAAAAGCGAAATACGCTGGTGCCAAGCTTCGACATGCTGAGCAAGATCGTGACCGAGCAGAAGGATCTGCCCGAGGCCGCCAAGCGCGATCTGGTGCTTTCGCTCATCACGCTGAAATACACCCAATCCAATTCCGTCTGCTACGCCTATGAAGGCCAGGCCATCGGCATCGGCGCGGGCCAGCAGTCGCGCGTTCACTGCACGCGTCTGGCGGGATCCAAGGCCGACAAGTGGTTCCTGCGCCAGCACCCCGACGTGCTGAACCTGAAGTTCAAGGCGGGCGTGGGCCGCGCCGAGCGCAACAACGCCATCGATCAGTATCTGGAAGACTGGCTCTCCCCGGCGGAAATCCAGCTCTGGGAGCAGAACTTCGAGGTGGTGCCCGCCTTCATGAGCATCGAGGAGAAACGCGCCTATCTCGCCACCCGCACGGGCGTTTCGCTGGGCTCGGATGCGTTCTTCCCCTTCCGGGATAACATCGACCGCGCCCACGCCAGCGGCGTGTCCTACATCGTCCAGCCCGGCGGTTCCGTGCGCGACGATGTCGTGATCGAGGCAGCCAACGGCTACAGCATGGTCATGGCATTCACGGGAACGCGGCTGTTCCACCACTGAGCGCGAGTGATTCACGGAGAACTTCTTCCCCCACGCCCCGTGGTTCATCCTGAGGGGCAGCGGGAGCTGTACCCGGGATTCGTCTCGATGTTCACGGACGAACCCTGCCATTGATCACAGGAACACCAACTTCGACCGAAAGCTGTATCTCCGGAGGCCCCTTCGACATCAGATGCCAATGAAGCATTTCACGTGTTTCTTTCCAGGAGAGCCCATGAGTCCAACCTCTTCACCTCAAACCAGCTCCGCGTGGCCCTCCAGACCCGTCACGCCCCTGGGGCCCGAAACCCTGAACAGCATCGAAGCATGGTGGCGGGCCGCCAATTACCTGTCCGTCGGGCAGATCTACCTGCTCGATAACCCGCTGCTGCACAAGCCGCTCACCATCGATCACATCAAGCCCCGCCTGCTGGGCCACTGGGGAACCACGCCCGG
>DAOPYE010000118.1:5370-6656 GCA_035352715.1 Holophaga sp.
CCTCTTGCCACCAGCTGGCACGGGAACAAGTTCGTCAACCCGCTGACGGACGGCGTGGTGCTGCCCATCCTGCACCTGAACGGCTACAAGATCGCCAATCCCACGGTGCTCGCTCGCATCGGGGATGACGAACTTCAAGACCTCATGCGCGGCTACGGACACACGCCCTATCTTTTCGAAGGCGGATTCGAAGGGGAGGACCATCTGGCGGTCCACCAGCGCTTCGCCGCGCTGCTCGACGAGGCGCTCAACCACATTGCGCAGATCAAGGCGGACGCCCAAGCCGGCACCCTGAAGGGCCGTCCCCGCTGGCCCATGATCATTTTCAAAACCCCCAAGGGATGGACCTGCCCTCCCGTCATCGACGGCAAGCAGGTGGAAGCCAGCTGGCGATCCCACCAGGTTCCCCTCGCCAATGCCCGCGATAGCGCGGAACACACCGCGATCCTGGAGCGCTGGCTCAAGTCCTACAAGCCCGAAGAACTCTTTGACGAGAGCGGTGCGCCCGTAGAGGTCATCCGCAGATTGGCCCCCAAGGGCACCAAGCGGATGAGCGCGATTCCGCACGCCAATGGCGGCGTCCTGCGCAAGGACCTGATCCTTCCGCCCCTTGAACCCCAGCAGGTGACCTTCAGCCACCGGGGCACCACCTTCGTCGAGGCCACACGCGTGCTTGGCGAATGGCTGACCGAGGTCATCCGGCTCAACCCGACCAACTTCCGCATTTTCGGTCCCGACGAAACCGCCTCAAATCGTCTGGCGCCGCCGGTCTTCACCGTCACCGACAAGCAGTTTGCCGGCGAGATCTGGCCCATCGACGAGAACATGGCGCCCACGGGCCGCGTGGTGGAGATGCTCTCCGAACACCAATGCCAAGGCTGGCTGGAAGGCTACCTGCTCACCGGACGACACGGATTGTTCTCCTCGTACGAGGCCTTCATCCATATCGTGGACGCCATGGTCAATCAGCATGCGAAGTGGCTGAAGGTCACCCGGCACATCCCCTGGCGCGAACCCATCGCTTCCCTCAACTACCTGCTGACCAGCCACGTCTGGCGGCAAGATCACAACGGCTTTTCCCACCAGGATCCAGGCTTCATCGATCACGTGGTGAACAAAAAAGCCGAGGTGGTGCGCGTCTACCTGCCGGCCGACGCCAACACCCTGCTCTACACCTACCGCCACTGCCTGAAGTCCCAGAACTACATCAATGTGGTGGTCGCGGGCAAGCAACCCGCGCCCCAATTCCTGAGCATGGAAGAGGCGCGCCTGCACTTCAAACGGGG
>DAOPYE010000119.1:0-6587 GCA_035352715.1 Holophaga sp.
TCCAGTCGGCCCTCACGGGCCACCTGGTCTTCACCACCGTCCACGCCAACAACACGCTGGATGTCATCGGGCGCTTTCAGCACATGGGCGTGGAGGTCTACAACTTCGTCTCGGCCCTGAACTGCATCCTGGCCCAGCGCCTGGTCCGCACGCTCTGCCCCAAGTGCAAACGCCAAGTTGACGCCCCCAGCGCAAAGGAACTGGCCGAAAACGGTCTGGATGCGCTCGGGACTTCCGGAGCGCAGTTCTTCGAACGCGTCGGCTGCGTGGATTGCAACGGCACGGGCTTCCGCGGCCGCCAGGCCATCGTGGAATTCATGGGACTGAACGACGAGCTGCGCGAACTGATCATCAAGCGCGCGCCCATCAGCGAAATCAAGACCATCGCCCGCCGCTACGGGATGCAGACCCTGCGACAAAGCGCGGTGGAAAAGGTTCGCCAAGGTGTTACGACGCTGACCGAGATCAACAAGGTCACCTTCCGCGAAGGCGCCTGATTCAGACAGATAAATGCCCCGCTTTGGAAGATCCTTGGCGGGGCATCAAAGGCTGAAAGCAAAAAAGCGCGTTATTGACCGATGCGGCGCAGATTCATGGCGATCAAGTCATCCGGCAAGGGCACCAGACCGTTAAGCTTCACCTGCTTTTGGCCATCCTTGGATAGGACAAAACGCATGAACTTGACGAGATGGGGATCCAATGGCTTGCCGGGGGCGCGATTGAGGTAGATGTAGATCACGCGGGAAAGCGGATAAGAGCCATCCGTCACAGTGGTGGCGCTGGGTTCCACAGCTGTCTTGCCTCCCTTGGGGATCAAGGGGATGGCTCGCATGTTCGAAACCACTTCGCCCAGGCTGCCGTAGCCCATGGCAGCTTGATTGGCAAGGATCTCCTCCATCAACCCCATGGCGTCTTCGCTGTGCTTGGTGTCCGTTTTGCCCTTGCCGCCCAGTTCGACCGCTTCCCGGAAGAAATCCCGAATGCCAGAACCTTCAGGTCGGCCAATCCGCACAATGGGACGTGCATTCCAGTTGGCATTGGTCAACCCCAGTTCACCCCAGGTCTGAATATCGTTGGGCCAGCCCTGAAGGCGGGTGCTGCTCCATACGGCGTCCAGCTGCTCGATTTTGAGTTCTTTGATGGGATTGCTCTTGTGCACGAGCATCACCAAAGCGTCCATGGCAACGGCAATGCGGGTGGGGGCATAGCCCCATTTGGCGGTAAATGTTTTGACTTCGTCAGCCTTCAATTCCCGGGTTACGGGAGCCAGCTGAGCTTTGCCTTCCGTAAATTCTTGGCTATGTCATCAAAGAGTGTTGAAGTCGATGATTTTCAACGCAGACTTTAGCACCACGGTAGGCGAAAGCGCCTGATCTCGCCCGTCCAGCATCCGCCGCCAGCCCAGATAGCTTGGGAGCCAGCGGGTTGAGACGCCGTGGAACCGGGCGATCCAGCCTTTCATGCGGCTGTGGTAGCCGTTCACGTTCTGGAGATGGATCGTCTTGGCACGGACACGTTCCCCGGCGCTGAGGTTCACGGATTCATGAAGCAGTCCCCGTCTCTTCGCAAAGGTGGCATACACGTTTGCTCCATCCGTGCAGAGCATGGCATCCGGGTCTATGGCAGGACCAAGAAGCCCATCAACGACCTCTACGTTGAAGGCTGGCAGGATGTGATCCGTCGTCTGTCCGCTACGGTCCCGCGCCACCAGGACGCAGATATGTTCCTTGGACCGTCCGCGCTGAGAAGCCTTGCCACCGCGCTTTCTCGGCTTTCGGTTCAGGTGATGGCTCCCTTTCTGAGATTCCAGGAAGAAGGTCTCGTCCGCCTCGACCACGCCATGCAGGGACGGGGGCTTGTTCACGCTGATCCAGGCGAGGAAACGGTGACGCCAGCGGAATGTCGTGTTCCGATGGACCCCGCATTCCTCGGCGCTTCCCCGAACCGTCTTGCTCTCCTGAAGGCAAGCCGCGAACTGATCCCAGCGTTCCTTCTTTCGCAGATGCGCCAGTGGTGTTCCAGTGAGGGCATTGAAGGTCCGTCCACACACATGGCAGCGGAACCGCCGGAGCCCCTTCGCGCTCCCCCACTTGCCGATGCGGTGACTTCCACAGTGTGGGCACACCGGGTCATTCCCCATCCGTGCTTCAATCTCCCGAACCGCTTCAGGCTTGTCCTGAAGGGATGCCTCCAAGGCTTGCCGCAGGGACGTCCGTTGCTTGGAAGACAGCCTCGAAACTTGCTCCAACAACTCCTTGAACTCCTTCGATTTCATGGGGCAACCTCGCTGCCCCAAGGATAGGTCACGAATCAGAAGGATCAATACCTATCGATGACATAGCCAAATTCTTTGATCGCCTGGGTCGCGGTCATGGGGCGCATGGACATACGGATGCGCTGTTCCTTGTTTTTGGTGGCTTCGTTGAACGCATCCACCCACAGAAGGAAGGTCGATTCCATGCTGAAGGATCCGGTGGCGACGAATCCGTCAACGGCGGGATCAACCTGGGCTGCCGACAATGGATGCAGCAGGGCCAGCCCCAAGGCGAAGATACAAAGCGCGCGTCGCATGTGGGACCTCCAAATAAGTCAAATCCGTCTAAAGTTCTTGGCCGATGACCTATATCCTCTTGGCCAAGGCACTATCGGCTAATGTGAATAGTAACCTTGAATTCCGACAAGATCCAACCGAACATCACTCTGGGGTTTTGCGCGCGTTGTTGGAAGGAGACTTGATGAGATATCAAAATATTTTATTTCTCATGTGCGGTTTTGCCTGGGTTCTCCAGGCGCAAACACCGGCGGCAAACCAGGCCGATCTCACCAAGGCGACCTTCATCAACAGCGTCGGGATGCGTTTTGTCCGGATGCCGGCGGGTGCGTTTCAGATGGGAAGCACCGGAGGCAAAGGCGAACCCAGTGAGCGGCCGCAGCACAGCGTCGAATTCGCTAAGCCGTTTTTCATGGGAGCCTGCGAAGTAACCCAGACGCAATGGAAAGCCGTCATCGGCAGCAATCCGGCCAAATTTCCCGGCGACGACCACCCCGTCGAATTCGTCAGTTGGGTGGATGCCCAGGCCTTCGTGGCTCGCCTGAACGAACGGGAAAATGGCAATGATTACCGCCTGCCCAGCGAAGCTGAATGGGAATATGCCTGTCGCGCCGGAAGCCGGTCCACCTATCCCCACGGAGAAGATGAAGCCAGCCTACCAATGTATGCCTGGTTTGACGCCAATGCGGGTGGAGCCCCGCAAGCCGTGGGCAAAAAACAGCCAAACGCTTGGGGCCTGTTCGACATGGAGGGCAATGTCTGGGAGTGGTGCCAGGACACCTGGCATGAGACCTACCAGGGAGCCCCAGGCAACGGCTCTGCCTGGGTTGCGGGAGGCGACACCGCCCAGCGCGTCATTCGCGGTGGTTCGTGGGCTTTCGGCGCGGTGGAACTTGGTTCCAGCGCGCGCATGCCCTTTCGAGCCGAATCGCGCGTGGGGGACAGCCTTGGGCTGCGCGTGGTGGTTACTCCCAAAAATTAACCGCCGTTCCTGCTCACAGCATAGAGCCCAGACCTCCAGAGCCTTTGAATCATTGAACCGCCTTGAGACAAGGCGGATAGTGGGTTCATGCGCATCACCTTTGTCCACCCCGCCGGTTTCAATTTTGTGCCAGGCCAACCGGATTTTTCGGTTCTGGCCAATCGCATGGCCCCCATCGGCATCCTGCAGCTCGCCGCTTGGCTGGATCAGCATGGCCATGAGACGGCCGTGCACGATTGCCTGGGCCCCGTCGCGCCGCGCGGCGTCCCTGCGAATGCCGACGCGATCCTGGAGACCCAACCGGACCTGGTGGGGTTTTCCGCCACCACGGCCGGATTCATGGACGCGGTGGATCTCGCCGCCGAACTGAAGCGCCGCCGCCCCGAACTGCCCATCGTCGTGGGCAATGTCCATGCGACCTCCATCGGCGCGCCGCTGCTGAAACACTTCCCGGAAATCGATTACCTGTGCCTGGGCGAAGGCGAGGGCACCCTTCTGGATCTGGCCGAAGGCAAGGCGCCCTCCGAGATCCCGAACCTCGTCTACCGCGACAGCGATCGCATCATCACCAACCCCCGCCGGGCGCGCATCGACGACCTCGACGCCCTGCCCTTTCCCGCCTACGAAAAGCTGGCGGGCTTCCCCCATGGCTATCACCTGCCGCTGTTCTCCTACGAGAGACGCTGGGGCGCGACCATGGTCACCTCACGCGGATGCCCGCACGTCTGCTCGTTCTGCGACCGGTCCGTGTTCGAGCGCCAGTACCGATCCAACTCGCCCGAATACATCTACGCGCAGATGAAGCACCTGCGGGATCGCTTTGGCGTGCATCACATCAACATCTACGACGATCTCTTCACCGCCAACCAGAAGCGCATCGATAGCTTCTGCCGCCTGCTGATCGACCAACCCCTGGGCGTGGACTTCAATTGCATCGTGCGCACGGGCTACACCACGCCCGAACTGCTGACGATGCTCAAGCGCGCGGGCGCCATGATGGTTTCCATCGGCATCGAATCCGCCGATCCGGCGATGATGGAACGGCACAAGGCGGGCGTTAGCCTGGACGCCGTGCGCCGGGATGTCGAGCAGATCCACGCGGCGGGTCTGCGCGCCAAGGGGCTCTTCATCTTCGGGCTGCCCGGCGAGACGCCCGAGACCTTCCAGGCCACCAGCGACTTCATCCTGTCGCTGGATCTGGACGAGATGAACATGACCAAGTTCTGCCCCATGTATGGCGCCCCCATCTGGGATGAATGCGTGGATGGAACAACCGGCGATTTCCACGAGGACTGGCGCCTGATGAACTGCGTGAACAGCGTCTTCAAGTCCGAAGGCTTTGAGAGCCGCGCGCAGATGGACGCGCTCTACAACGGCCACATTCAGCGCTTCTACCGCAGCAAGCCCTACGGCCGGCGCTTCGTGAAACACCTGTGGGCCCACCGCTGGAGCCTGTGGCACATGCTCCGGCACAGCTACCGGATCTTCCAGGCCGGGCGGTACTACGCCACCACCAAGGCCGAGGCCCTAGGTGATCTCTCGGAATTCCCCATGCATCCCCGGCAACCGGTGAACCTGCGATAGAGCATCTATTCAACAACCTCCAGCAGCCAGGGAAGCTCCGTCACCGGCGCGTCCGATAGCGAGATGGTCGACTGGAAGGCCGCCACGTCGACCTCCTGCGGGCGGTTGGTGTGGACGATGAGCATGGGCTCACCCACGCGCACGGCCTGACCGAGGCGCACCCCCACGCGAATGCCCGCCCCTAGATCCAGCGCATCGCCCAACTGCCTGCGGCCCGCGCCATGCTCCATGGCCAGGATCCCCATGGAACGACTGTCCATGGATGCGACGAAGCCCGCGCGCGGCGCCGGAATCTCAATCCGGTGCGCCGCCTGGGGCAGTCGCGAAGGATCGTCCACCACAGCCACATCGCCACCGTTGAACGCCACGAAATCCCGGAAGGCCTCGAACGCCGAGCCATCGGCGATGACAGCGTGAACCCGCTTCAGCGCTTCGCCCAGCGAGGCCGCGGCCCCGCCCAGCACCAGCATCTCCGCCGCCAGGCGAAAGCTCATGTCCGCCAGCTCGCCATCCCCGTGCTGACCTTTAAGGATCTCGATGGATTCCTGCACCTCCAGCGCGTTGCCGATGGCCCATCCCAGGGGTTCCTCCATGCGCGTGACCAGCGCCTTCATGCGCATGCCGTGGGCCTTCCCCACGTCCACCATGGAGCGCGCCAGGGCCAGCGCGTCCGCTTGCGTCTTCATGAACGCGCCCTCGCCGCACTTCACGTCCAGCACCAGCGCGTCCGCGCCCCCCGCGAGCTTCTTGGACATGATGCTGGCGGTGATGAGCGGAATACTTTCGACAGTGGCTGTCACATCGCGCAGCGCATAGAGCTTGCGATCCGCTGGGCACACATCCGGCGTCTGCGCCGAATTGGCGAAGCCCGTGCGCACCAGGCTTTCGCGAAACGCGTCCGCGCTCAGTTCGAGCTTCAATCCGGGAACGGACGAGAGCTTGTCCACCGTCCCGCCCGTATGGCCCAAGCCACGACCGCTGAACATCGAACAGGTCAGGCGCGACGCGCGGCCGCACGCCGCCACGATGGGCCCCAGAATCAGCGTCGTCTTGTCCCCAACGCCGCCCGTGCTGTGCTTATCCACCTTGAGGCCGGGCACCGGGGAAAGATCCATGCGAGCGCCCGAATCGCGCATGGCCAGCGTCAGATCCAGCGTCTCCCGCGCATCCATTCCGCGCCAGCAAATGGCCATCAGCAGCGCCGCGCTTTGCTCCAGTGGGATGCTGCCCTCCGTCACCCCCTGGATCCAGAAAGCGATCTCCTCGCCGCTCAGCGCCCGCCCCATCTTTTTCGAATAGATCAGATCGTAGATGCGCATGAAAACTCCAAGTTCGGGAACCAGCATAGCCAAAGCCCCCCGCCCCCATTCGCCCCGATCCCCCAAGGCCGCCCAAGTTTGATATGCTCATCAACTCGTCGGGGCGTGGCGCAGCCTGGTAGCGCATCTGCTTTGGGAGCAGAGGGTCGAA
>DAOPYE010000120.1:0-6461 GCA_035352715.1 Holophaga sp.
TTCAGATCGCCGATGGCGATGGCCCTGGGGTTCCGGTGCCCCAGCGACAGGCGCGTGGGCGGCCCGAAGGCGCCAGCCAGGGCCGCATTGGGCTTCTGGATGCTGATGAACGCGTTGACCGAAGGATCCGCGAACACCTGATGATGCGCCACCACCAGATCCGGGTGCCCGGTACCTCCGGTCAGATCGGCCAGGGCGATGGCGATGGGATCGGCATCCGTGTCCGATTCGATGGGATCCAGGAAGGCTCCACCCCCCGCCGCGTCCGGCAGGCGGGTCGTGATGAAGCCGGGGTGGGGCAGGCCGACGTTCCTGATGATATTGGCGCTGAGCACGGCACCGACGCCATTCCCCGCCACATCCGCGATCGCCACCGCCTGCGTCTCATACGCGGGCGCGGCGTTCAGGATAGGGTGCCAGTCGTCATCCTCCCATTCATGCCAGTGCACGCATCCCAGCGTCAGCACCAGCAGGACCCCGGAAAGCAAACTCTTCGCCATGACCCACCTCACTTCGGAAGCCTGGTCTCCTTCGCCTGGTAGAGCGGCAGCTTGGCCCTGCGCCAGGCCCGCATCCCCCCCCTGAGGACGTAGACCCATTGGTGGCCCCGGGCGATCAACAGCGGTACGAACAGGTGCGAGAATTTGTCCGATTCATCAACCAGGACGATGGGGCGCGGATGGCTGGTGTCCAGTTCGTGGATCCGGGCTTCGAATTCGCTGGCGGGCATGCTGATGGCCCCGCGCAGATGGCCTTCTTTGTTCAGGAAGACTTCGCGGGGCCTCAGGTCGATGATCTGCGGCGGATCACCCATCATCAGGCCATCCACCTGGGACGGATCCAGCGCCGGGTGCTTGCGGGCGCGGAGATCCGAGGGCAGGCGGGTCAGGCGCAGGATCAGCATCGCCAGCACGGCCAGCGCGGCGATGGCCAGGGGGATGCTGATGGGCGCGGGCGGCAATTGGGTGAGGCTTTCCCCCCAGAAGACATTCTTTTCGATGAGTGACGCGATGCCTGGAATCATGAGGAGCCTCGGATAAAACCGGCAGTTGGTGGGAGTGGCGATTGATGCATCCGCTAAAAACATGGGAATCTATGGCTGGTTCGCCATGTCCAATTTCAAAACTTCCCTCCCCTTGCTCGTATTCCTGGCCCTCGCGCCCCTGGCCGGGTGCCTGAGCGGATCGAATCACGCGCTGCTGCTGGATCCATCCGAGCCAGTGGCGCTCGTGGGCGAGCGCAAGACGCTATCCGTCACATCCTTGGAGGATCTGGCGGGTGAGCCGGAGTGGGAGGTGGAAGAGACCTACGGCGGCGGCTTCCTGAACAGCCGAGGCTCGCGCGTGACCTACATCGCGCCGACCACGGCGGGGCGTTTCCATCTGGTCATCCGCGCCGTTCGGGCGGATGGCGTCCGCCTGCGCACCGTGGAGGAAATCCGCGTGCTCCCAATCCTGGGCATCGAGCCCGCTTCGCGGCGCGTGAACCCTGGCGGCTCGCTCGTTCTGGCGGCCAAGGCCAAGGGCGGAAGCCTGGGCACCGTGCGATGGACGGTGGAAGAACCCAATGGCGGCACCATCCTGCCCGATGGTCGCTACACCGCGCCCCCGCATCCGGGCGTCTTCCATGTCACGGCTTCCCTGGTCGACATGCCCGAGGTGGCCGCTCGCGCCGAGATCCGCGTGGAGTGATCAATCTCCAAGGTTGATGCGGTCGCGGGCTTCCCATCGTTTCCACAGCGCGCTGGCGGGACCGTAGCCCGCATCCTGCGCGCGCAGGAGCCACGCCTGTGCATCCTTGCGGTTCCGGTGCTGGCCAAGGCCCTGGTCCAGCCACTGGGCCAGCAGGTAGGCCGCGCGGGCATCGCCCTGTTCGGCGCACCGGCGCAGCCACCAGAGCGCCTGGCTTGAATCCTTGGGCAGATCCCGATGCCCGGCCAGGTAGGCCATGGCCAGCTCGCGCTGCGCTTCTGGATCGCCGTCCTCGGCGCGATGGAAGAGCCGTCGGGTTTTGCGCGAAAAGTCCATGTTCGGGCTGCGCAGCCACCAGAAGAGACCAGCGACGACCGCCATCGCGCTGGCCAGAAGCATTCCCATGGCGATGGCGCCGAATTGCGAGGCGCTCCAGGCGAGGAGCACCAGCACCAGGGCGATGCCGCCCACGAACAGCCCCAGGCCCAGGACGCAGAAGATGAGCAGCAGCAGGAGGGGCGTGGTCAGGAGCCAGGCCAGCATCCGATCCGCTCGCGATTCCGCTGGAGGGAGTTCATCCGATTCAGCAACAGATTCAGGATTGTGTTCAGCGCCGATATCCGGTATCCCGTCGCGCTCCAGTGTCGCCAATAGGTCCGTGGCTTGGGTGTGACCCTGGCTGGAGGCGCGCTGCAGCCAGAAACGGGCGCTGATCTCGTCTCGCCCCGAGCCCCTCACGCCGTCCAGGTAGTGCTGGGCCAGTTGGCATTGCGCCGCCGCGTCGCCGGCTTCAGCCCGCCGCACCAGATCGAGGTATTCGCGCTGGAAACGCGCTTCGGGGTTCCAGTTCAGCCAGATGGCGAGCGCCAGGGCCGTGGGCATGGACAGGATGAACGCGAGCATCAGCCGCGTCTTGGTCTGGCAGTCCAGACCCCCGGCGCAAGCCCAGAGCAGCGCGAGCGTCATGGGGGTGAGGATCAGGACGAGCCCCGGCCAGGCCCGCAGCAGATCCGTGATCGTTGCGCCGTCGCGCGGACGGGTCAGGGGCTGGCCCAGCACGCGCTTCAGGCGGCTCAGGGTGGATGGATTCACGCGTGGCATGGCGTTCCAGGATGCCAGCAACGGGCCGAAGCGAGGCCTTCCTTGACAGTGCGCGAAGGAACTTACCAGACTTGGGAGGGCGGTCGAGCTGTGACGCGCTGCATAGCTGCGGACTGGACCTTGGAGAGACCATGAGCATTGCGATCCTCGGCTACGGCCGTTTTGGCCGGGCCCTTGGCGATCTGCTGACCCTTTCGGGGATGGATTACCGTGCCTTCGATCCGGTCATCGAGATCCCCACAGGGCGCGGCGTGGCCACGGCCGAGGATGCCGTGCGCGGCGCCGAGTGGGTGGTGCTGGCCATGCCCGTCCCCCGGATGGAGGCCTCCCTGCAGCAGATCCGGCCCTGTCTGAACGCCAGCCAGACGGTCATCGACGTGGGCAGCGTCAAATCCGGTCCCTGCGCCCTGATGGAGCGCATCCTGGGTTCCGAGATCCCCCATGCTGGCACCCATCCCCTGTTCGGCCCCCTGAGTCTCGCCCGCGCGGAACGCCCCCTGCGCGTCGTGCTGAGCGCCAGCCCCCTGCATCCCGACGCCGCCGCGCGGACACGGGCGCTGTTCGAGGGCCTGGGCTGCGAGATCCTGGAGCAGGATCCCGAGACCCATGACCGCAACATGGCCCAGACCCACGCCCTGGCGTTCTTCGTGGCCAAGGGGTTGCTGGATGTGGGCGTGGGCGAAGACACCCGCGTGGCCCCGGCGTCGTTCCAGGGCTTGAAATACATCCTGGAAGCCGTGCGGGCGGACGCCGGACACTTGTTCTCGGCCATCCAGCGCGAAAACCCCTTTGCCGCCGAGGCGCGCGAACAGCTGGTCGAGGCCCTGAGCTCCATCCACCAGAGACTGGCTGAGGACGCCTCGAGCGAAGAGGCGCTGCGCGAAGAATCCATCCCCGAGCTGGTGCCCAAGGATCTGCAGGATCTGCGGGGCCGGTCCCCGGAGCTGGGCGAAATCCGCGATCTGATCGATGGCGTGGACCACGAGCTGGTGCGCCTGCTGAAGAAGCGCACGGAGCTGGCCCTGCGCGCCGCCAAGGCAAAGGCCCAGGTGGGCGCGCCCGTGCTGGACGCCGCGCGCGAGAAGTCCCTGCTCCAGGCCCGGCGCGAATGGGCGGGAGAGCTGGGGCTGGACGCGGACCAGGTGGAAGAGCTTTTCCGCACCCTGCTGCGCATCAGCCGCCGGGCCCAGGCCCAGGAATCCTAAAATCGTTCATTTTTTTGGGAACGTTTGGTTGGGAAGGCGACTCAAAGGATTGCCGGGGTCTTGAGGCTCCGCGTCCTTTCAGGAGGCTTCCATGATCAGCCGCACCATGCAGGATGCGCTCAACGAGCAGATCAATCTGGAGCAGTTCAGCGCCCAGCTATACCTGGCCATGAGCGCCCATTGCGATAGCCGAAGTTTCAAGGGGTTCGCCCAATGGCTGAAGGTGCAATCCGGCGAGGAAAGCGCTCACGCAGTGAAACTGGTGGATTTCCTGTTGGACCGGGGTGGCGAGCTGGAACTGAGACCCATTGCCGCGCCCCCCAAGGATTTTGGCGGCATCATCCAGGTCTTCGAGCAGACGCTGGATCACGAGAAGGGCATCACGGCCAAGATCAGCGCCCTCTTTGAACGCGCCCGCGCCGAAAAGGATTACGCCAGCGAGATCGCCCTGCAGTGGTACGTCACCGAGCAGGTGGAGGAAGAAGCCCGGGTGGGCGAGGTCGTGGACCATCTGCACGCCGTGGGCGACCAGGGCGGCGCGGTGTGGTACCTGGATTCGCGCCTGGGCAAGCGCCAGGCGTGAATCCAGTCCAGCGATCTACTCCAGGGCCATGGCCCGGCCTTCCCGGCGCCAGTCGCTGATGGCCAGCAGTTCGTTGCCATCCACGAAAACGCCTTGGATATCCGAGATCAGCTCCTGCTTGTCCTTCACCGTGTAGCCTTTGGCGGTCAAGGCGGCCAGCAGTTCCGGGTCGTCAAAACCCGCCTCGTGGGCGATCTTGTCCGGCCAGCCCTGGCAGTGCAGGCGGCGGGCCTTGATCGCCACGGCCGGATCCACGCCGTGGATCAGGGTGGCGGCCAGCAGGCTGCCCATGGACGTGGGAATGGTGGGGCCGCCCGGCGTGCCCAGGGCCGCTTCGATGACGCCATCCCGCGTGACCAGCGTGGGCGCCATGTTGCTGCAGGGGCGCTTGCCCGGCGCGAACAGGTTGGGCTTGCTGCCGATGACGCCGAAGTAGTTCTCGCGGCCTTCCACGAACGAGAAGGAATCCATGCTGCCGTTCACCAGGAAGCCCGCGCCTTCGATGGCCCACTTGGAGCCATAGCGCAGGTTCATGGTGTACGAGCAGGACACCGAATTGCCTTCGGCGTCGATGATGGCGAAGTGGGTCGTGTTCTTGCCGCTATCGTGCCCATCGCCGTGATGGCCTGCCTGGATGCGTCGTGCCAGCTCATCGGTGGCGACATCGCGTTCGGGGTCGATGGCCATGAAGCGCCGCAGGCGCTCGTCCGCTTCGAAAATGCCCTCGTAGGCCGGGTTGCCTTTGGGCGAGACATCGCCCAGATATTCGCTGCGCCCGATGAAGGCGAGCTTGGAAGCCTGGCAGACGTAGTGATGAAAGCCCGCGCTGTTCCAGGGGTGCTGGCGGAAGGGTGCGTGATCCAGCGCGCCCAGCAGATCCAGCAGCAGCGCACCGCCGCCTTCGGGCGGCACCGTCCACACGCGGCGACCGGCGATCTCCAGCGAGATGGCTTCGGATTCCCGCAGCTCATAGTTGGCGAGATCCCGGCTGGATATGAATCCGCCGTTGTTCGAAAGATCCGAAACAATCTGATCGGCGATGCGATCGCGGTAGAACGCGGCCTCGCCTTCCCGTGCCAGCACGCGGAAGGTGCGGTTCAGCGCCGGGTTCATCAGCAGATCGCCCGCTTTCCAGGGCGTGTCCTTGACGTAGTGCCTGCGGGCTTCGGGGCTTTGGGCCAGCTTGGGCGCCAGGCGGTTCAGGCAGTCCACTTCGTACTGCGTGACGGGCACGCCCTTATCCGCGCGATCCGCGATGGTTTCCAGAATGTCCTTGGCCCGCAATCGGCCGTGCCGCGCCTGCAGCGTGAAGAAGGCTTTGACGGTGCCGGGCACGCACACAGAAGGCGGGCCAAAAGCCGTGCGATCGGGATCGGGCGTGCCATCGGCCAGCATGAAGGCTTCTCGCGTGGCGGCCATCGGCGCCTGTTCGCGAAAGCCCATGGCGCGGGGCGTGGCGCGCGAGTTGCCGCGGCCTTCGTGGTAGACCAGATAGCCGCCGCCGCCGATGTTGCCAGCCTGGGGATGGCAGACGCATAGTCCGAAGGCCAGGGCAAAGGCGGCGTCGAAGGCGTTGCCGCCATCCTCCAGCGCGTCGATGGCGAGCTGGGAGGCGAACGCGTGGGCAGAAGCCACGGCTCCGCGCCCGCGGGCGGTGGAAACCTCGCCCGATTGGCTGCCGGAGACGGTGACACGGAAGGCGTTGTAGCTATTGGTGCTCAGGGCTCGTTCCTTTCTCGTCCGGATCCC
Organism: Holophaga sp.; assembly: GCA_035352715.1. Classification (GTDB taxonomy): domain Bacteria; phylum Acidobacteriota; class Holophagae; order Holophagales; family Holophagaceae; genus DAOPYE01. The sequence goes on from DAOPYE010000120.1 coordinate 6,330, forward strand.
ACATCATACCGCGCCGAATGAACGTGGGGCTGATGGGCCCCCGGGTCCCGAGGGCCGCAGCCATTCAAGTCGATCCATCCGATCAAGGGGCGCCCCGAACCGCTCGGTGCGTTCGTCGCGCCGCTCGTCCGT